>CAZZYJ010000074.1:0-13497 GCA_964658215.1 uncultured Steroidobacteraceae bacterium
CGATCGGCCCACCAGGTGCACGTCGTTCGCCAGCAGCGCCGAGGCCAGCGTATCGCCCGCGAAACCCGAGTAGGCGCGTCCGTCGAAGGTGAACGTGAGCGGCTGCAAGCGATCGACACGGCCGCCCTGCGCGGTGCGCAGATTCACGGCGGCGCCTCGCCCGACTCGTCGGTGGCCGCGAAGAAGTCGGTGGTCGTGTCGCGCAGCGCATTGAAGAACCGCCCGCAACCGCGCGCGTGCCGCCAGCGCTCGGCGTACAGCCCCCGGGTATTGGCGCGCATGTACAGAAAATCGCTCCAGGCTTGATCGTCGAGTTCCGCGGGCCGCGCGGGGCGCGTCAGGTGCGCCTCGCCGCCGTGGGTGAACTCGATCTCGGGACGGTGGCCGCAATAGGGGCAGGCAATGAGCAGCATGACGGTCTCAGTGAGCCACGGCAGCCGCCGCGGCCTCGTCGATCAAGAATCCATCGCGAAACCGCTCGATGGTGAAGGGTGCGTTGATGGGGTGCGGTTCGTCGCGTGCCATGGTCCAGGCGAACACGTGCGCCGAGCCGGGCGTGGCCTTGAAGCCGCCCGTGCCCCAGCCGCAGTTCACATACAGTCCCGGAACCCGGGTCTTGGCGATGATGGGCGAACGGTCGGGCGTCACGTCGACGATGCCGCCCCAGTTGCGCAGCATGCGCATGCGGCGAAACGCGGGAAACAATTCGCAGATCGCATCCAGGGTATGGGTGTTGACGTGCAGGGCGCCGCGCTGGGTGTACGAGGTGTAGGCGTCCGTGCCCGCACCGATGACCAGTTCGCCCTTGTCGGACTGGCTGATGTAGGCATGGATGGTGTTCGACATCACGACGCAGGGAAACACCGGCTTCACGGGTTCGGAGACCAATGCTTGCAGCGGATAGCTTTCCAGGGGCAGCCGGACACCCGCGAGTCCGAGCACCACGCTCGTATTGCCGGCGGCGCAGACACCCACCTTGCGCGAGCGGATGAGGCCACGGCTGGTCTGCAGCGACTCCACGGCCCCGGCGGCATCACGCTGAATGCCGGTCACCTCGCAATTTTCGATGATGTCGACGCCGAGCGCGTCGGCGGCCCGTGCGTAGCCCCACGCGACGGCGTCGTGGCGCGCGGTGCCGCCGCGCCGCTGCAGTGCCGCGCCGAGGACGGGATAGCGGATGTCGCCGGAGATGTTGAGCGGCGGACAAAATTCCTTGGCGGCCGCGGGCTCCAGCCATTCGTTGTCGACGCCGTTGCAGCGATTGGCATGGACGTGGCGCTTGATCACCTGGATGTCGTGCACCGTGTGGGCCAGCATCATGACGCCGCGCTGCGAGAACATCACGTTGTAGTTGAGCGTCTGCGACAGCCGTTCCCATAATTTGACCGAGTGGTCGTAGAGCGCCGCGCTCTCCTTGAACAGATAATTGGAGCGGATGATGGTGGTGTTGCGGCCGGTGTTGCCGCCGCCGATCCAGCCCTTTTCGAGCACGGCTATGTTGCGCAGTCCGTGTTCCCGGGCGAGGTAATACGCCGTGCCCAGGCCATGGCCGCCGCCGCCGACGATGACGGCATCGTAGGCCGCCCGGGGCGAGGCCTTTCGCCACTGCGGCTGCCAGCCCGCATGGCCGTGCAAGCCGCGCCGGATCAGCGCGAGCGCGGAGAAGGATTGTGTGTCCATGCCCGCGGCGCGACGGCGCATCAAGCGCGCAGTTCCTTGTTGTCCGGATCGTAGGGCGAATCCACCAGGATGGTCGCCCGCCTGCGCTCGCCCAGAATTTCGACGAGCAGTGCGCCGCCGACGGTCGCGTTCTGCGGTTTCACGTAGCCCAGGCCCAGGCTCTTGCCGAGCGCATGACCATAGCAGCCCGCCGTGGCGCGTCCCACGAGGGTGCCGTCGATGTCGTACAGGGGTTCGCCGCCCAGCGCATCGGCGTCGGTGACGTCGTGCACTTCGAATGTGACGAAGCGGTTCGGCACGCCCGCCACGAGCTGGGCCTGCAGCGCCTCCCGGCCGATGAAAGGGCCCTTGTGCAGACGCACGAAGCGGTCCAGGCCCGCCTCGTAAGGCGTGTAGTCGGGACTCAGGTCGGTGCCCCACATGCGGTACGACTTCTCCAGCCGCAGGGATTCCATGGCGCGCATGCCGGCCATGCCGATGTTGAATTGCGCTCCGGCGGCGAACAGGGCGTCGAACAGGTGATGCGCGTACTCGATGGGGAAGTGCAACTCCCAGCCGAGCGCGCCCACGAAGTTCACGCGCAGGAGATAGACGTCGGTGGCGAGGCCCACTTCGGCGACCTGGCCGGTCAGCCAGGGAAATGCCGTGTTGTCCAGGGGCAGGTCGGTGAGTTTCGCGAGCACCTCGCGCGAGCGGGGGCCGGCGAGCACGAAGCAGCCGCGGCTGCCGGTGATGTTGCGCAGGGACACGGCCGCCGGACCGGGCGCCGTGCCCGAGGCGCCATCCGCGCCGTGCGCCGCGCCGGGAAAGCCGTCCGGCAGCATCTTGCGTAGATAGTCGCCGTCGTAGCGTTCCGCCGCGCCGGCGCTCACCACGTAGTAATGCTGGTCGGCGATCTTGGTGATGGTGAATTCGGAACGTATTCCACCGCGGCGCGTAAGTGCGTGGCACAGCGCGATGCGCCCCGTTTTGGTGGGCACCTTGTTCGCCACCAGGCCGTCGAGCCACGCCTCGGCACCGGGGCCGGTCACCTCGTGCTTGGTGAACGGCGTCAGATCGATCACGCCGACGTGTTCGCGCAGGCGCCTGGCCTCCACCCCGACGTGTTCGAAGTAGTTCGAGCGCCGGAAGCTCCAACGGTCCTTCGTCTCCACGCCGGGAGGCGCGAACCAGTTCGCCCGCTCCCAGCCGTAGCGCTGGCCGAACACCGCGCCCAGACGGGCGAGTTTGTCGTAGACCGGACTGGTCTTCGCCGGGCGGGCGTCCGCCCGTTCTTCGTCGGGATAGTGGATGACGAAGACGTTGCGATAGGTTTCCTCGTTCTTGGCCACCACGTAACGCTTGCCGGTATAGGGACCGTACCGGCGCGGGTCGACCGCCATCATGTCGATGCCGGGCTCGCCCTCGACGATCCACTGCGCGAGCTGCCAGCCGGAACCGCCGGCGGCGGTGATGCCGAAGCTGTGCCCTTCGTTGAGCCACAGATTGCGCACCCCCCAGGCGGGCCCCACCAGGGGGCTGCCGTCCGGCGTGTAGGCGATGGGGCCGTTGACGATGTCCTTGATCCCGCAGGTGGCGAGCGACGGCACCCGCCGCTGCGCGGCCTCGACGTGCGGCAGCAACCGTTCGAGTTCCCCCTCGAACAAGCTCTTGCCGAACCACTCGGGCACCCCGTCCGCGAATCGCGCGGGCGCACCGGCTTCGTAGGGCCCGAGAATCCAGCCCATGCGCTCCTCGCGCAGGTAATACGACTGATCCGATTCGCGCAGCACGGCGAGCTCGCAGCCGCCCTGCCGGCGATACGCCACGAGCTCGGGCGACTCGTCGTAGACGATGTATTGATGCTCGACGGGAATGGACGGCACGTCGATGCCGAACAGGCGCCCGGTCTGGCGTGCATAATTGCCCGTCGCGCACACCACGTGTTCGGCGACGATGTCGCCCTGGCTGGTGGTGAGGTGCCATTCGCCCGACGGCGTCCGTCTGACAGCGGTGACCTCGGTGTGTTCATGGATTTGCGCACCGGCGGTGCGGGCCCCCTTGCGCAGCGCCATCGTCAGGTCCGCCGGGGCGATGTGGCCGTCGTCGGGATGGTAGAGCGCACCGACGATCGCCGCGCTGTCACCGCCACCGCCGCCGAGTTCGAGCAGCGGCCACAGTTCGCGCACCTCCCGCGGCCCGATCACCTGGAATGGCACACCGATGGTGTTGGCCGTGCCGCAGTATTTCTGATACTCGTCCATGCGGTCGCGGTTGGTGGCGAGCCGCAGATTGCCGGTGACGTGGAAGCTCACGTCCTGGCCCGTCTCGGCGGGAAGGCGCTTGTAGAGATCCACCGAGTACTTGTGCAGCTGACCGACCGTGTAGCTCATGTTGAACAGCGGCAGCAGGCCTGCGGCATGCCAGGTCGAACCGGCCGTGAGCTCGGCGCGTTCCAGCAGCACGACGTCGCTCCAGCCCTTGCGGGCGAGGTGGTACAGCGTGCTGACGCCGACCACGCCGCCGCCGATGACGACGACGCGGGCATGAGTTTTCATGGTGGCTCCAAGGTAACTGCGTCCAGTGTAACCAGGGCCGGTGCAAAGACGTGGCCAATTGCGACGGCCGCTGATGCATTTGCGACGGCGGCGGCACCCGCCGATGTCATAATCGCCATCCCCGCACCCATGGGAGCCCGTTCGATGGACGCCTCGGCGGCCTTGCGCAGATGCAGATATGCGTTTCTCACGCTGCCCAACTACTCGTTGATCGCCGTCGCCAACGCCCTCGAACCCCTGCGCATGGCGAATCGGCTGGTGGGAAGAGAGGTCTACGAATGGTCCGTGGTGAGCCTGGACGGGCGCGCGAGCGAGGCCAGCAGCGGCCTCACCCTTGCGCCCACCCGCGAACTCGGCGCGCTCGGCCCGGCGGACATCGTCTTCGTCTGCGGCGGCATCAACGTACGCGATGCAGTCTCGCCGGCGTTGATCACTGAGCTGCGGCGCCTGAACGACCGCGGGGTGCCGCTCGGCGCGTTGTGCACCGGCGGTTACGCGCTCGCCCGCGCCGGGTTGCTGGATAATTTTCGGGCCACCATCCACTGGGAGGATCTCCGCGCGCTGCGCGAGGAATTTCCGCGCGTGAAGATCACCGATCAGGTGTTCACCATCGACCGCGAGCGGTACACCTGTTCCGGCGGTACCGCGCCGCTCGATCTCATGCTCAATCTGATCGGGATGCGGCTCGGGCCGCGGATAGCGGAAAGGGTGTCCGAGCAGTTCATCGTGGACCGGGTCCGCAAGGACACGGACCGTCAGTACGTGCCGCTGCGGGCGCAGGTCGGCATCGCCCATCGCGGCCTCATCCGGGTGGCGCAGCTCATGGAGGAGAACATCGAGAGGCCGCTGTCGCTGGACAAGATCGCCCGGGCGACCGGGTTGTCACGCCGGCAGATCGAACGGCTGTTCAAGCGCGACCTCAACTGTGTACCGAACCGCTACTACCTGCAGATGCGCCTGCGGCGCGCGCGGGATCTGCTGCTGCAGACCGCCATGCCCATCACCGACATCACGGCGGCCTGCGGCTTTCAATCCCCGCCACATTTTTCGAAGTGCTATCGCAACCAGTTCGGCCACCCGCCGAGCGCGGAACGCAAGCTCGCGCACTGACGCGGCGTCGGGACGCGCCGCCGGGTGCCGGGCGGGGCCGCCCGTGTCGTATCTGGTGTGTTAGACGTCGCATCGGCGTCATGCACGGGCCGCGGTTGTTGTTATGGTGGGGGGGCGTCGGGGCGGAGCAGGACATTCGATATGGACACACGCGAGGACATGCTGCAGCGGCTGCGCCGGCGCAAACCCGCAACCGCGCTCGAGCGCGATTTCTACGTGAGCCCGGCCGACTACCAGGTCGATCTCGACCTGATCTGGTACCGCGACTGGTTGTTCGTGGGCCACGACTGCGAGGTCCCGGATCCCGGCAACTTCCTCACGGTTCAGATCGGCGCGTACCCGGTCGTGGTGGTGCGGGATCGCGACGGGGGCCTGCGCGCCTTCCACAACTCGTGCCGGCACCGCGGTTCGCGAATCTGCTCGGCGGAACGTGGCAGCGCGGCGCGGCTCGTGTGCCCCTATCATCAATGGACCTATGCGCTCGACGGGCGGCTGCTGTCCGCACGCGACATGGGCGCCGACTTCGACAAGTCTCGATACGCGCTGAAGCCGGTGCATTGCACGAGCGTCGGCGGCTACGTCTGGATCTGCCTCGCGCAGACGGCGCCGGATTTCGGGCCGGTGCGCGCCCAGCTCGAACCTTACTTCCTGCCGCATACGCTGCACACCGCCAAGATCGCGTTCGAGTGCACCATCGTCGAGAATGCCAACTGGAAACTGGTCTGGGAGAACAACCGCGAGTGCTACCACTGCGCCGCCAACCATCCGGAGCTCATCCGCACCTTTCCGGAGGATCCGGCCATCACGGGCGTGGGCGGCGGGGCGGGCAACCGGCGGATCGCCGAGAAGCAGTCGTACTGGGAGTCTCTGGGCCTGCCGAGCGCTTTCAAGATCTCGGCCGACGGCCAGTATCGGACCACCCGTTTTCCGCTGCTGGAGGGCATGACCAGCTACACCATGGACGGGCAGGCGGCGGTGGCCCGCCCGCTGGCGGAGGCGGTGACCGAACGTGACATCGGCACGTTGCTGCTGTTCCACTTCCCGACGACGTGGAATCACGTCCTCGCCGACCATGCGGTCACCTTCCGCATGCTGCCGCTGTCGCCCACCACCACGCAGCTGACGACCAAGTGGCTGGTACACCGGGACGCGGTCGCGGGCGTGGACTACGATCTGCAGCGGCTCACCGAGGTTTGGATGGCCACCAACGAGGCGGATCGCCGCGTCTGCCAGGAAAACCAGATCGGGGTCAACTCGCCGGCCTACGAACCCGCCCCGTATTCGACGCTGCACGAGGGGGGAGTGGCACAGTTCGTCGATTGGTACAGCACGCACCTCGAGGCACGACTGACCGAAGCGATGCCGTAAAACCGAAGCCGCCGTGATTGCTGCAGCACGGCGGGGCGCGAACGTGCGCCAGGGACCAGATTCCGACCCTGCGTTTTGCGCCGTCCGGTGCCGATGATAAGGTCGGACGTGATGGAGTCGTACCTCTCGCCGTTCGCACGCGTCGTGCTGCCCCTGCTCGCCGGCTGGCTGCTGCTCACGGCGGCGCCGGCCCGGGCGCTCGAGCCGGGGGTGATGCTGAGCCAGTACGTGCTCGACAACTGGCAGGGTCCGCAGGGCTTGCCGGAAAGCGCCGTGCAGGCCATGGCGCACACCCCGGATGGGTATCTGTGGGTCGGAACTCAGGAGGGGCTGGCGCGTTTCGACGGCGTACGTTTCACCGTGTTCGACCGCGAGAGCGAACCGGCTCTCGGCAGCAGCGAAATATTTGCGCTGCTCGCCGACCGGCGCGGGCGGCTGTGGATTGGAACCCAGGCCGGGCTCACCGTGTTGGAGAACGGACACTTCACGCGGGTCAAAGGGCCGGGTGCGCTGGCTGACGGCTATATCCGTGCCTTCGCGGAAGGGAAGAACGGACGGTTCTGGGTGGGCACCGCGAACGGGCTGTTCGAAATCGGCGACGGTCCCACGCGGGTCTTCCACGTGGCGCAGGGCCTCTCGGGCGAAGATATCAGCACGCTCTACGAAGATGCCGAGGGCGTGCTGTGGGTGAGCACGATGCGCGGCCTGCAGCGCTTCGACGGACACGGTTTCGAGACCGTACGGCTGGGCGCCACGGGAAAAGAGACGGTCACGGCCATCCATCAAGACCGGGACGGCGCCTTGTGGATGGGCACGCAGAGCGGCGCGCTCTATCGCCGTGCCACCCACGGATTCGACGAGGTGATCGCGCCGGGGGCGTTGGGATCGCTGGTGCGCGCCATGACACGCGATCGCGAGGGCAACCTGTGGATCTCGACGCGCAGCACGGGGCTCGCCCGCTGGCGTGACGGAAAGTTCGCTTTGCTCGACACCGGGCTGTTCGGCTCGAACGATCTGCGCGCAGTACTCGAGGATGCGGAAGGCAGCTTGTGGGTGGCGAGCTTTTCCGGATTGCTGAGGTTGCGTGATGCCAAATTCCTGACATTCGGTGAGGCTGAAGGTCTGCGGGGCGATTCGGCCTCTACCATTGCACCGCGCGCGGCGGGCGGGCTCTGGGTGGGCACCGACAAGGGCCTGAGCAGCTATGCCGACGGCCGCTTCGTGCGCATGGTGGGTCCGGCGGGGAAGGAAAACGCGCAGGTGCATGCCGTCCTCGAAACCCGCGACGGGGTGGTGTGGGTGGGCACCGAAGGGGCCGGCATGTATAGCCTCGCGCAGGGCGCCCTGAAAGTCATCGACCAGCGCAGCGGCTTGTCCGGCGACACCGTACTGGCGCTGTTGCAGGATCGAGAAGGCCGCGTGTGGATTGGCACCGATCAAGGTCTCGACATGCTGCAAAACGGTAGACCGGTATCGCGCCAAGCGCTGCTGCCCGGCGTGGGAACCACCTTGATTTCCTTGCTGCAGGAAGATCGAGAGGGCCGATTGTGGGTGGGAACGGAGACTCGCGGCCTATACGTCATCGATGCCGGCCGCACCACCCACTACGGTGTCGAGGATGGTCTGCCGAGCGACTGGGTGCTCGCCCTACACGAAGATGAACGCGGCGTCATCTGGCTCGGGACGACGAATGGCCTGGCCGCGTGGCGCAACGGTGTACTGCAGTCGTTCGCCGGCATTTCCCGCCCGATGCGCGGGACTCTCTATCAAATTTTGGAGGACGACTCGCGGCAGTTGTGGATAAGCACCAACTTTGGTCTGGCGTCGATGTCCCGCGCTGCGTTGGACGCTTTCACACCCGGCGGTCCACTCCCTGAGGTTCGCCTCTACGGTCTCGCCGACGGTCTTCGCGCGGCCGAATTCAACGGTGGCAACACCGCTGCGGGCTGCCGCACCGCCGACGGCATACTCTGGTTCCCTGGCAGTCATGGCATCGTGCGCGTCGACCCCGCGCACATCCGCGCAAACTCGCTGCCGCCGCCCGTGCATATCGAACAAATCCTGCTGGACGGCACTGCGCTGACGGTAGCCGAGGGCATGTCCGTCTCTCCCGGCCGGCATCAATTGGAATTCCAATATACGGCGCTGAGTCTGCTCGTTCCGCAGGGATCGCTCTTCAAGTACCGGTTGGAAGGCTTGGACAAGGATTGGATCGACGCCGGCAGCCGCCGCGTCGCGAACTACTCGGGAATTCCGCCGGGACGCTATGTGTTCCAGGTCACCGCCAGCAACAACGACGGCGTGTGGAGTCCGACGGGGGCCCGGCTTGGTTTCCGGGTCGATCCGTTCTTCTATCAAACCTCCTGGTTTGCGCTGCTCTGTGTGTTCGGCGGCACCGTCGTGGTGGTCGCGGTCCATTTTCTCAGGGTGCGTCGCTTCCAGCAGAACGCCGCACGGCTCGGCGACCTGGTTTCGCGGCGTACCCAGGATCTCGAACTCGCCAACTCCGCACTGCTCGGCGCCAAGGAGCGTGCGGAACTCGCCGCGCAGGCGAAGTCGCAGTTCCTCGCCAACATGAGCCACGAGATCCGCACGCCCATGAACGGTGTGATGGGCATGACCGACCTCCTGCTCGACACGCAGCTCGACCGCACGCAACGCAACTACGCCGACACCATTCGGGACAGCGCACGGGGGTTGCTCACCCTCATCAACGACATCCTCGATTTCTCGAAGATCGAAGCCGGTAAATTGGATCTCGAGCGCATCGAACTCGATCTGCGCGAGGTGCTCAACGACGTCGCGCACCTGCTGGCCATCCAGGCACATGCCAAGGGACTCGAGTTGATCGCCGACGTCGATCCGCTCATCCCTGAGTTTCTGCTCGGCGACCCGGGGCGTCTGCGCCAGATCCTGCTCAATCTCGGCGGCAATGCCGTCAAATTCACCCAGGAAGGCGAGGTGTCCATCGAACTTCGGTGCCTGCAGAGCGACGCGCGGGGAACCCTCGTCCGGTGCGAGGTACGCGACACGGGCATCGGCATCCCGGCGAGCCGCGCCGGGATGCTGTTCCAGCCGTTTTCGCAGGTCGATGCATCGACCACGCGGCATCATGGCGGCACCGGGCTCGGCCTGTCCATCGTGCGCCGTCTGATCGAACTCATGCAGGGCGAGGTCGGTGTCGACAGCACCGCCGGGCAGGGCTCGGTATTCTGGTTCACCGCCCGATTCGGTGTCTCCGCCCAGCCCTCGACGAACGAGGCCCCCGAGTGGCAGGCGCTGCGCGGCCGGCGTGCCCTGATCGTCGATCACAATGCCGCCCAGCGGCAGGCGCTGCTCCGGCAGCTCGATCAACTCGGCATGTCGGCGGTGGGCGTCGGCAGCGCCGCGACGGCATGCGACGCCCTGCGCGCCGACGCCGGCGGCATGACGCCGTTCGACGTCGCTCTGGTGGGTGACAACCTGCCCGACCAGGGGGCGCTCGAGTTCGGCCGCATGCTCGTCGCGGAAGGCCGTCAAGGCAGCACACGGCTGGTGCTGCTCGCAGCGGCGCAAAGCAATCGCCGGTCTGCGGATTTTGCCTGTTGTGGCTATTCCGCCCACCTCCTGAAACCGGTTTCGCATCGCGAGCTGCGTCACCGCCTGAGCCGGGTCATCGGCGCGCCCTCGTCGCATTGGGCGGAATCCACCCAGCCCGTCCTGGTGGCCCGCGCCGAGGACGCCCGGATCGCGGCACGCGTTCTGCTCGCTGAGGACAATCCCGTCAATCAACGAGTCGCGCGCGGCGCCCTGGAGCGGCTCGGCTGCGTGGTCGACATCGTCGACAACGGCGCCGACGCGGTGGCCGCGTGGGAGAAAGGGGGCCATCAGATCATCTTGATGGATTGCCAGATGCCGACCATGGACGGGTATCAGGCCGCGCGCGAGATTCGCAGCCGGGAAGTGAACGGTACGCGCATTCCCATCGTCGCGTTGACCGCCGATGCCATGAAAGGCACCGAGCAGCAATGTCTGGCGTCCGGGATGGACGACTATCTGACGAAGCCGCTCGATCGGGCGCTGCTGGAAAAGGCGCTGCGCCGGCATTTGACGGCGGGTGCAGGCGCGCCGTCCGCCGCGGGGCCGGCCGCCGGTGAGCGCGTCGTCGGCGAACGGGCGGTGAGCGAGCAGGAAGCGGGCGAGCAAGCTGCGAGGGAGGGCGATGCGCATGAGCGCAGTGCGGGCGAAACCGCCGGTGCCGCGCCGGTCGATTGGGATCAGCTGATGTCGATCACGGACGGGGACACCGGATTCGCCCGGGAGCTGCTGCAGCTATTCGTCGATTCCTCCGCGGAGGTGCTCCGCGATCTCGATCTCGCGATGCACAGCGGCGACCTGCACGGCGTGCAACTGGCGGCGCACACCCTGAAGGGGTCGAGCGCCAACCTGTACGCCCACGCCGCCTGCGAGGCGGCGGGGGAGCTCGAAGCGGCGGCTCGCGCCGGCGCCGCCCATCAGCTGCCGGATCTCGAGCAGCGGGTGCGCGTGGAGGCGGCGCGGGCCATGGAGTTCATGCGGGCGAAGAGCGCCTGAGGAACGCGAGCACGTCATCGATGAAGCGCTGTTTGTGCGACTCGGTCAGGCCATGGGGCGCGCCGTCGTACTCGATCAGGGTGCTGTTGGCGATACCGGCCGCCGCAGCGCGTCCGGCGGCCGCGATGGGTACCGTCTTGTCGCCGGTGCCGTGGATGATCAAGGTGGGCACCTTGAAGGCTGCCAGATCGGGACGAAAGTCCGTCGTCGCGAACGCCGTGGCACACTCCAGCGTGGCCCTGAGGCTGGCCTGCATGGCGAGCGAGCGGGACCATTCCACCGTCTCTTCGCTGACCGGATGGGACACGAGTCCGATCCCGTAGAACTGCTTCATGAAGCCGCCCCAGAACTTGGCGCGGTCTTCTTTGATGCCCTGCGCCATGGATTCGAAGGTCGCCTGATCCGTGCCGTCTGGATTGTCTTCCGTCTTGAGCATGTAAGGCACCACCGAGGCGACGAGGACGGCCCGGCTCACGTTGCGTCCGCCATGGCGCGACATGTATCGCGCCACCTCGCCTCCCCCCATGGAAAATCCCAGCAGCGTGGCGTCGGTCGCCCCGGTCTGCTCGATTACGGCCGCGAGGTCGTCGGTCAGCGTGTCGTAATCGTATCCCGTCCAGGGCTGATCGGAACGGCCGAAGCCGCGTCGGTCGTAGGCGATGGCACGCATGCCGGCATTGGCCACGGCGATGGCCAGGTCGTCGAAGGTGTCGGCGGACAGCGGCCAGCCGTGCATCATGACGACGGGCCGTCCGCTGCCCCAGTCCTTGACGTACAGATGGGTGCCGTCTTTTGTTTTGACGTGACTCATGAGGACTCCGTTGCGTTGATTCGGTAAGTAGGGCGAGACGAGCGAGTGCAAGCGTCAGGCGGCGTGCGGATGCAGGATGACCTTGGTCCATCCCGCATCGCGCGCATCGAAATGCTTGTAGGCGTCGGGTGCCTCCGTCAGCGGCAGCGCGTGGGATATGATCAGCGAGGGATCAGCCTTGCCGTGGTGGATCAGATCGCGCAGCCTGCGGTTGTAGTGCTTGACGTTGCATTGTCCGGTGCCGAGCTTCTGGCCCTTGAACCAGAACTTGCCGAAATCGAAAGCGATCTGTCCCTTCTTGGCGAGCGCGTCCTCGGCATGCGGATCCTGCGGGACGAACACTCCCACGACGCCGATCGTGCCGGTGGCCTTCACCGCATCGACGAGCGAATTCATGGTGAGGTTCGGCACTTCCTTGCCGTGCGCATTGTGGCACTGGTAGCCCACGCACTCCGCGCCGCAATCCGCGCCGAGACCCTTGGTGTGTTCGCGGATCTGTTCACCGACGTCGCCGTTCTTGGTGTCGATGGGCATCGCACCGATGCGCCCGGCGAGCGCCAGCCGGTCGGCCTGGCCGTCGACCACGAAAATCTGGCTCGCACCCTGGATGCGTGCCGACATCGCGGCCATGAGGCCCACCGGGCCCGCGCCGAAGATGATGATGGATTCACCGGGCTTGAGATCGGCCAACCGCGTCGAATGCCACCCGGTCGGAAAAATATCGGACAGCATCACGTAGTCGCGCTCCTTCTCGCCGCCGTCCTCGGGCAGCTGCAGGCAGTTGTAGTCCGCATACGGCACGCGCAGATACTCGGCCTGGCCACCCGCGTAGGGCCCCATGCCCGCGAAGCCGTAGGCGGCGCCCGCCATTCCCGGCATGACCTTGGGGTCGGCGCAGGTGAGGCAGTAACCGGACAAACCGCGCTCGCAATTCGCGCAGAATCCACAGCCGATGTTGAAAGGCAGCACCACCCTGTCGCCCTTCTTGACAGTGTCGACGGCCTTGCCGACCTCCACCACCTCACCCAGGTTTTCGTGGCCCAGGATCTTGCCCTTCTCGACGTCGGTACGACCCTCGTACATGTGCAGGTCCGAACCGCAGATGTTGGTGGTGGTGAGCTTGATGACGACGTCGGTGAGCTTTTCGAGCTTGGCATCGGGGACGTTGTCGATCGAAACCTTCTTGGGGCCGTGATACACCAGTGCTTTCATGGTTGCGTGTTCCAATGGGGAGGTCGCGCACTATAGCCACGGCCCTCCCCGCGCGGCAGCACGCATCGGGGCCGACTGCACGTCAGACAAAGACTGCGGGAGCCGCGCTCAGAATTTGTAGCTGATCTTGATGCCGGCCTGAAGGAACGCGTGGTACACGTCGAACTCCAACTCGTAGCGCAGACGCAGACTGCCCTGAACGGGGGC
>CAZZYJ010000075.1:0-7928 GCA_964658215.1 uncultured Steroidobacteraceae bacterium
CTGGCCGTCGGCCAGGTGACCGATGCGCAGCGTGCTCACGAGTCCGGCCGCGAGCGCGAGCACGGCGCCGACGCCGAGCCCGATGCGTGGGGCGATGGCGGTGGGCACGACCGTGAAGAGCAGCGCCATGATGACCGCGCCGGCGGTTTGTCCCATGAGACGCGCGGTTCCCTGCATGCCCCCGGCCGCGCCGCTGCGCTCGCGCGGCGCGGACAACAACATGTTGCGATTGTTGGGCGTCTGGAAAAAACCGAAGCCCAGGCCACCCACCATGGTGAACACGACCAGCGGCAGCAGCGAGCGGTGCATGGGCCAGAGCGCGGCGAGCAGCAGCCCTGCGGCCAGCACCACACCGCCGACGGCGCACAGCCACGCCGTGGGCAAGCGGTCCGCGAGCCGGCCGGCCAGGGGCGCGGCGACGGCGACCGTGAGCGGCCAGGGCGTCATGTACAAGCCGGTCATGAAGGCGTTCTGGCCGAGGTCATGCTGCAGATAGAACGGCAGCGCGACGTAGCTCGTCATCTGACCTGCGAAACAGCACATCGACGCGATGACGGAAATGCGAAACGGTCCGTGGCGCAGCAAATCGAGCGGGATCAGCGGCGCGTGCTTCGGCATCTCGCGCCGGATGAGGGCGGTCAGGCTCACGCCGGCGACGGCGAGCAGCGCTGCGCTCACCGCGGGCCGCGTGGTGAGCAGGTCCACCCCGATCACCAGCGGCGCGAAGGCGCCGGCGTTGAGCGCCATGCTGAGGAAATCCAGACGCCGCGCGGAGCCGGCGATGCGGGGCAGGGCGCGCGAGGCGAGCAGCACTCCGGCGCCCAGCGGAATGTTGACGGCGAACAGCCAGGGCCAGCGGGCCACCGACAGGATGGCAGCGCCCACCGACGGTCCCGCGGCGGAGGACAGGGCCACGATGAGGGCATTCAGGCCGATCGCGGTGCCGAGCAAGCGGCGTGGGTACGTGAAGCGCAGCTGCGCGGCGAGCGTCGCGGTGACGGCCGCCGCTCCGAGGCCCTGCAGCAGCCGACCTGCGACCAGCCATGCCAGCGTGGGCGACAGCGCACACAGCGCCGAGGCCGCGGTGAACAACGCGACGCCGGCGGTGAACACGCGCCGGTAGCCGAGGCTTTCGCCCGCCGCGGCGCACGGCAGCAACGCCATCACCACGGCCATTTGATAGCCGGTGACCACCCAGATGGCGGCGGCGGGCGTGACGTCGAGGGTGCGCGCCAGCGTCGGCAGGGCGACGTTGGCGATGGTAACGTCGAGCACGGTGACGCCGATGGCGGCGAGCATGGCCGCCGCGGCAAGATAGCGGCGCGGCGTCGGCAGGCCGTCTTCATCGCCGTTGGCCGGCGTCAAGAGAATTTGCTCACGTCGAAAGTATACTGGCGGCCGGCCGAAAGAGTTAGGCGTGCGTACAGGAGTGATGGGTGAGGTTCGATTTCAGGCTCAGTCCGGTGGAGACGATTCTGTTGTTGACGGCGTTCGCCGCCGGCGCCGTGGACGTGATCAGTTTCGCGAGCCTGGGCGGCGTGTTCGCCTCGGCCATGACCGGCAACTTCGCATTGCTCGCCTACTACGTGGCGCAGAGCGACGCCTCGTCCGCCATGAGCTCGGTGATCGCGTTGAGCGGCTTCGTGGTGGGCTGCGCCGTGGGGGTGCTACAGCGGCGCGGACGCTCGCCCGCGCATGCCTTGAGCCTGCTGCTCGGCAGCGAAGTCGGTCTGCTGCTGTTCTTCGCGCTGTATGCCCTGTGGACGCCGCACGACGCGCACGGTCGCTCCGACGACCTGCAGATCGCCCTGCTCGCCGTGGCCATGGGGCTGCAGGGCGTCGTCGGCCAGACGCTGAGCCAGACCACCATCGTGTTTACCACCACGCTCACGCGGCTGGTGGGGACGATCGCCGACTCGCTGGTCGATGGAGATCCCTCGGCACCGCACGATCTCAAGATCCAAAGCTCGGTCGTGATGTCGTATTTGTTCGGCGCTCTCCTCGCGGGGACCCTCATCGTGCACAAGGCCGACGGCGTGGCGTTGCTGCCCTTTCTCGGCGTTGGCCTGTCGCTCGCCATCCACCACAGGGCGTCGAAGCGGCGGGCTGCCTAGGGGGTGCCGAAGCTGCGCGCCGGGTTTCGCGAATCGCGGCCGTAATGATCGGGATAGTCGGCGCTCAGTCCCTTGAAGCGGCGATGTACCCAGAAGTATTGCTCCGGGATCTTGCGGATCTGGGCTTCCAAGAGTGCATGGAAGCGCTCGACGTCGCGCCGCACGTCGGTGCTCGGGAAATTGCTCAGGGCCGGGCTCAAGGTCACCCGGTAGCCGGCGGTGCCCGGCAGCCGCTCCGGGAAATAGGTGAGCACGGCGGCACCCGAGATGCGTGCGAGACGCGAGGTGGCGGTGGTGGTCGCCGCCGGGATGCCGAAAAAATCCACCATTTCAGCGCCCTTGTTGCGGTAACTCTGGTCGGGCGCGTACCAGACGGCTTCGTTGTGCTTGAGCGCCCTGATCATGGCGCGTACGTCGTCGTGGGGGATGGGCTTGCCATGGCGGCTGAAGCTTGCGTGCATGGTTGCGGAGAGCAGGGCGTTCTTCGTCGGTCTGTACAGCACGTTGAGCGGCACCACCGTGCCCAAGATGCGGGTGGCGATCTCGATGGTGGTGAAATGGCCGCCGATGATGATGGCGCCACGTCCCCGGGCGAGAGCGGCCTGCAGATGTTCGGTGCCCTCGATGAGGGCGAGCCGGGCGACCCGGCCATCGTCGCTCCACCAGGTATTCGCCGTCTCGCACAGCCCCATGCCGAGGCTCTTGCAGTGGTCCGTCAGCAATTGGCGCTGCGCGTCGGGGGTGAGCTGCGGCAGGCACAGTTCGATGTTGCGCCGGGCGATGCGCACATAGGCCAACGGCAGCCGCTCGATCAACAGGCCGAGCAGGGACCCCACCTGCCGCTGCGCACCGAACGGCAGCAATTCCAGCAGCCGCAAGACCGCGAGCCCCGCCCAGGTGGGCAGGTATTTCGGCTGCAGATAGCTCATTCGCATTCGATCATGGCAGACCGCCGGTGGTGTTCGCTGGCGGCGGCCAAACGACTCGGTGCTTGTTCATGCTAGACCTCCGCGGCCATGCTGTCTGTATGATAGCGAACGGAGGCGGATTAAGATTTATGCGGTGGCGACCACGTCCACCGGAATCGACTTGTAGGACGGCGTGCCGCTCTGTAAGTCGTGGTGTGCCAGGGGAAACAGGCAGTTGGCCTCGGGATAGTAGGCGGCCACCGAGCCCCGCGCGATGTCGTGGGCGATGGCCGTCATGCCTTTGAGCGTCAGGCTCGCGCCCGACGCGAGGCGCGAGGCGATGTCCACCACATCCCCGTGGCGCAGGCCGCAGGCGGCCATGTCCTGCTCGTTCATGAACACCACGTCGCGCCGGCCGACCACGCCGCGATAGCGGTCGCCGAGTGCGTAGATCGTGGTGTTGTACTGATCGTGGCTGCGAATGGTGGTGAGCAGGAGCTTCGCCTCGCCGGCGGCCGCGGCGTCGGCATCCGCCGGGTAGGTAATGAATTCGGCCTTGCCCGAGGCGGTGCGCCAGACGCGCTCAGTCGGCGGCAGCGGCAGGCGGAAGCCGCCCGGCCGCCGGATGCGTGCGTTGAACTCGGCAAAGTCGGGGATCACCGCTTCGATGGCGGTGCGGATCCGATCGTAGTCGGCGATGAAGTCGTGCCAGGGGATCCGGCTGCGCGGCAGCGTGGCGAGCGCCATGCCCGCCACGATGGCGGGCTCGGACTTGAGGTGCGGGGAGGCGGGCGGCAGCGTGCCACGCGAGGCATGCACCATGGACATCGAATCCTCCACCGTGATGGATTGCGGGCCGCCGGCCTGCAGGTCCGTTTCGGTGCGCCCCAGACACGGCAGGATCAGGGACTCGCGCCCCACCAGGAGGTGTGAGCGATTGAGCTTGGTGGCCACGTGCACGGTGAGTTCCAGACCGCGCAGTGCGGCCTGACACTGCACGGGATCGGGCAACGCCACCGCCAGATTGCCGCCCAGGCAAACCAGTACCGTGGAGCGACGCGCGACGATGGCCTGCATGGCGGCCACTGCGTCATGTCCATGCGCCTGCGGAGGTTTGAAGCCGAACACACGTTCGATGCCTTCCAGCAGGGCGGCTGGCGGGCGCTCGGAGATGCCCACGGTGCGATCGCCCTGCACGTTCGAATGGCCGCGCAGGGGGCAGATGCCCGCGCCAGGCTTGCCGAAGTTGCCGCGCAGCAGGAGCAGATTCGCGATCTGCTGCACGTTCGACGTGCCGTTCAGGTGCTGCACGATGCCCATCCCGTAGGTCACGATGGTGGCGTTGGCGCGCGCGTAGGCATGCGCCACCGACTCCAGCGCTTCGCGCGCGAGGCCGCTGCGCGCCTCGAGCTCCGGCCAGCTGCGCGCCGCGAGGTCTTCGAGCAGCGCCGCAAAGCCGTGCGTGTGCGTCGCGATGAACTCATGGTCGAGTACGTCGGCGTTCCCGCCGCCCGCCCGGTCCAGGCCGACCAAGGCCTTCATGATGCCGAGCAACGCCGCGCCGTCGCCGCCCACCTTGACCTGGTGGTAGGAGGAGGCGATCGGCGTCGACCCCAGGGTGGCCATTTCCACGGCATCCTGCGGATCGGCAAAGCGCTCCAGAGCCCGCTCGCGCATCGGATTGAAGACGATGATGGGGACACCCCGGCGCGAGGCTTCGTGCAGCGTGCCCATCATGCGTGGATGATTCGTGCCCGGGTTGTGTCCCATGGCGATGATGAGGTCGCAGGCGTCGAAGTCGTCGAGCGAAACGGTGCCCTTGCCGATGCCGATGGACTTCGGCAGGCCCACGCTGGTGGCTTCGTGGCACATGTTCGAACAGTCCGGAAAGTTGTTGGTGCCGTATTCGCGGGCGAACAATTGATACAGAAACGCCGCCTCGTTGGACGTGCGTCCGGACGTGTAGAACTCGGCCGCATTCGGATCGGGCAACGCGTTGAGCACGGCGCCGATGCGTGCGAACGCTTCGTCCCAGCCGATGGCGACGTATTTGTCGGCCACGGCATCGTAGGCCATGGGATGCGTGAGGCGGCCTTCGTTCTCCAGGCGATGATCCGACCATTGCAGCAACTCGTGCACGGTATGGGCGGCGAAGAACTCAGGCGGCGCGCGCCGCTTGGTCGCCTCCCAGGTCACCGCTTTCGCGCCGTTCTCACAGAACTGAAAGGCGGAGGTGTGGTCCTTGTCCGGCCAGGCGCAACCCGGACAATCGAAGCCGTCGGGTTGATTGGTGTGCAGCAGCAAGGGGCTGCGGCTGACGTTCATCTGCTCGCGGACGGCGTTGGCCGTAGCGCGCAGGGCGCCCCATCCACCCGCCGGACTGTCGTAGGGCTTGACGCCCGGAACTTCACGTCGTGCACTCATACCTCGAGTTTACGGCAGCACCGCGCTCAGGGGGCGTCGATCTCCGCCAGCAACTGCCTGGTGCCGTACACCTTGTCGAGCGCGGCGCGGATGATGGCCGGGTGCAGGGCCACCGCGCGATTCCTGGCCGTGTCGAACCAATAGTCGCCGGAGATGGAGTGGATGTTGCCGTCGAACATGAGTCCGACGATGCGGGCCTGCGCATCGACCAGGGGACTGCCCGAATTGCCGCCGACGATGTCGCTGCTGGTCGAGAAGCAAAAGGGCGTACGCGGGTCGAGCCGGTCCGCGACCTTGAGCCAGCTCTGCGGGATCTTGAAGGGCGTCGCCCCCGTGGCGCGCTCCAGCGCGCGGTCCAGATGCGTGAAGGGCTCAACCGGCGTGCCGTCTTCGGTCCAGCCCTGCACCGTGCCGTAGTTCAAGCGCAGGGTGAACGTGGCGTCGGGGTACACCTGGGTGCCGTAAGCCTTGAACCGCGCGGCGGCGATCCTGGCCGAGGCGGCCGTGAGCGGCGCTTCTACGTCGTCCTCGTAGCGCCGGCGCAGCACCCGGGAGCCGCCGTCGATCGCCCGCGCGAGTTCGATCATCGGATCGTGCGAGGCGTCCACGGCGGCCTTGCCACCCTCCCACAAGCGTCTCCTGACCTCGGCATCGTCGAGCTTGGTCTCCGCCACGAGCCGCGTCGCCAGCGCATCGGGCGACTCGCGGCCGAGCAGGCTGCGCACGAGGGGATAATCCGGACCCAGCCATTCGCGCATGCGCTGCAATGAAAATGACAGGGTGAGCACTTCGACTTCCGCATAGATGGGCACGCGGGCGGCGAGCTGCTGCTCGATGCGCGGCAGCGCCGAGTCGGTATATTCGCGCAGCCGGTCCGTGTTGCCCTTCAGCCGTTCGTCCGCGCCGCGTACCAGCAGGCGTGCATAGCGAAACAGAATGCTGTTGAAGCCGGCGCCGCCCTCGATGAAGGTATGCGGCAGATACTGCGCGCGGTCGCGCTGCTCGATGTCCGCGATATCTTTCCAGGGGTCCGAATCGAGCTGCGCCCGTGCGCGCAGGGCGGCCTCCTCCTCGCTCTTGCGCGTCAGCAGCGCGTCGTCGTGCAGGGCATCGAGCAGCTTGCGGCGAACCTTGATGCCGTTCTCCAGACTGTTCAACGGCGCCTGTATCAGCTGCTCGTTCGCGCCGTTCACCCCGGCGAATTCTATGTATCGACCGCGCAGCTCCGAGGCGCGCAGCAGCGTGTTCGGCAGCGGCACGTCACGTTCGAATTCCAGTTGCGCGCGGGTGTCCAGACGTTCGGTGGTGCCGGGATGGCCGGCCACGAACACCAGCTGATCGGCCTGCGGGCCGGCGAAGTTGATCTTGAAATGTTCCGGGGTCCGCGCCGGTCTGCCGTGCTCGTAGGCGCGCAGCAGCGAGAAATCCAGCGACCAGCGCGGGAACTGAAAATTGTCCGGATCGCCGCCGAAGGCCGCGATGTCGGCCTCGGGCGCGAACACCAGGCGCACGTCGTCGTAGCGCTTGTACTTGTAGAGAAAGTACTGGCCGCCCCCGTACAACGTCACCGACTGGCATGTGAGCCGGCCCGAACGGGCGTGGCTGCTCGCCTGCTCGCAGGCCTGCTCGAGTGCCGTCAGGCGCTTCTTGCGTGCATCGTTGGCAGTCTTGTCGTCGAGGCCGGCCACCGCTTTCGCGACGGTTGCCGTGATGTTCTCCATGCCCACCAGCACGTCCGCGAGCTGCGTCGAGCAACGCCGTTCGGCGCTGCGCTGGTCCGTCATGAAGCCAAGTTCGAGCAGACTATGGTCCTTCGACGAGAGCTCGGCGAGACAGGATTCGACGCAGTGGTGATTGGTCAGGATGAGGCCGTCCGCGGAGACGAACGACGCCGTGCAGTTGGTGAGCCTCAGCGTCGACAAGCGCACGTGATCGAGCCAGGCGGGCGTGACCTCGGCACCGTAGGCGCGTTTCACGGCCTCGGCGGGAAAGTTGTCGAAGGTCCACATTCCTTCGTCGGCACGAGCCATGAAGGAGACGCCGAGCGCCGCCAATAACCACACTGTACGCATGCCATCCCCCTGCCCGATATCGTTCGTATTCGCCAGCCCGGGAAGTGTACGTGAAAGCAGGGGCCCTGCCGGCCGTGTGCCGCCGGGTGCCGACGTGTGGCGCAGGCTGGTGCGGGTGGCCCCGGCGCGCCACAGCGGGCGACGAATAACAGCGTCGCTTGGGCTAGACTCCGGCGTCATGAATTCCGCCGCCACCCCCTTTGCCGCCGCCACCGATGCCGAGTTCATCGACCGTGCGCTCGCGCTCGCGCAGCGCGCCGTGGAGGAGGG
Organism: uncultured Steroidobacteraceae bacterium; assembly: GCA_964658215.1. GTDB lineage: Bacteria > Pseudomonadota > Gammaproteobacteria > Steroidobacterales > Steroidobacteraceae > Bog-1198. The sequence continues at coordinate 7,789 of CAZZYJ010000075.1, forward strand.
CGAGGTGCCGGTCGGTGCGCTCGTGGTCCAGAACGGGGTCATCGTCGGCGAGGGCTGGAACCGACCCATCGCCAGTTGTGATCCCACGGCGCATGCGGAAATCGTTGCGATGCGGGCGGCGGGCGCGCGTACCGGTAATT
>CAZZYJ010000075.1:7938-13466 GCA_964658215.1 uncultured Steroidobacteraceae bacterium
TCGATGTCGAACTGGGCGCGGGCGCGCTGGGTTTTTACGAGGAAACGGTCTACACCTGGCGGCTGCAATGGGCGGGCATGCGGATCGTGTCGGCGTTCGGGATCGGCGCGGAACACCATTTCGACCGCGACCGGCTCACGCGCGCCACGCTCTACGTGACCCTCGAACCGTGCGCCATGTGTCTGGGCGCGGCGCTCAACGCCCGCATCACCCGGGTGGTGTTCGGCGCGTGGGATCAGAAGGCGGGGGCGTGCGGCAGCGTGTTCGACCTGCCGGCCGAGCCGCGCCTGACGCACAAGCTGGAGGTCACCGGTGGCATTGCGAGCGAGCGCTGCGCGGCCCTTCTCAAGCAGTTTTTCGCCGCGCGGCGCTAGTCGAGCACCGCCGGCCGCCCGCCGCTGCTGTCCCAGGCCCACTCGAGCATGTCGCGGTAATCACGGACGTTCTCGACGTAGCGCACCGGCTCCCACCCGCGTGCGTAGCCGTTCTCGGTCTGGGTGTACCAGTATTCCTCGGCCAGCAGCGGCAGAAATTCCCGCACATCCTGCCAGGCGTCGGGATTGCGATGCGCCCGCTGCGCGAGCACCCGGGCATCCTCCAAGTGGCCATAGCCGATGTTGTAGGCGGCGAGCGCAAACCAGGTGCGATCGGGTTCCGGAATGTGGCCGGGGATCTCGGCGTACACGTGGCTGAAATAGCGGGCGCCGCCCAGGATGCTCTGCCGCGCATCCGCGGGATTCGTCACCTTGGCCTGCGCGGCGCCCAGCAGCGTCAGCTGCATCAAGCCCCTGGCGCCCGAGGCGGAGGACGCGCTCGGGTTCCATTTGGATTCCTGATAGCCGATCGCCGCGAGCAGACGCCAGTCGGCGCTGCTCTTTTCAGCCGCCTCCTCGAACCACTTTTGATAGAGCGGCAGGCGGCTTTGCAGATGCCGGGAGAAATCCCGGGTACCGACGAATTCGAGGTCCTCGGAGCGGCCGTAATAGCGCTTGACGATGGCGGCGAGTTCGCCTTCGCTGTTGAGGCGGGCAAAATAGCCGTTCATGTCGCTTACGAAGCCGGGCTCGCGCGAGCTTGCCGCCCACGCCAGCGACTGGCTGCCCGGGAAATCGAAGGCGATGCGAAGCTCGCTGTGCGTGTCGTGCGCCAGGGCGAACTCGGTCGAATCCGCGATCGTGTAGTCGATGCTGCCGTCCGCGACGCCACCGAGCAACGCCTGCGAGTCGGCGGTGGTGTTCTCGACCCACACGAGATTGGGCATCGCATCGCGTGCCGCCGTGAGCCGTTTCGCATGGGCGCTGCCGGCGGCGATCTCCAGATCGCCGTTGCCGATGTCGGCGAGCGAGCCCGGCCGCACCGCGCCGCGCCGGTAGATGAGATGTTCGCGGACGCGCTGGTAGGTGGGGCCGAATTCGATGCCGTCGATGGGTTTGGCGGGCACCTTCAATCCCGCGGCGGCGAGATGGGCCGAACCCAGGCGAAGGGCCTCGTACAATTCCGCGTAACTGCTCACGACCGTGATCTTCAGGCGTACGCCCAACTCGTCGGCGAATCGCCGCGCCAGTTCGTACTCGGGTCCTTCCGGCATCCCATTCGGGCCGCGGTAGAAGGCCAGCGGATCGTTGCGGGTGACCACCCGCAGTTCGCCCAGGGTTTTTATCTGCTCGATGAGACTCGGCAGGGGGGCGAAGCTCGTGAGCAGGCTCAACGCCAGCGTGCCCACCACCAATTTGATCCAGCGTTGCCAGAGAATCGAAAGGTACATTCTTCGCACGGTCATTAGTCGTCCTGATTCCGTGTGGCAGGGTGTCCGAAGGCCAAGACGTGCCCTATGCCGATGCGCTAGAATAATGGTTTATCAGGTTCAGCGGGCTCTTGACAAATACGATTTTGATCGAAGCGTCTAGTACGTCACAGGCATCGCCGGGTCTTCCTGAAAATCCCCGGTTTTAGTTAAATGGAGAGGTACCGAAGTGGTCACAACGGCGCCGACTCGAAATCGGATGGTCGGGTAATACCGGCACGTGGGTTCGAATCCCACCCTCTCCGCCAGTCGTGACCTAGATTTTGTGCGGCACTGTTCAGCCGAACGGCGCAGCACGAAGCGGGGATAACGCCCGCCAGGGCGGCCCCGACGGGGCGAGGCGTCACCTCATTGCCGTGAAAATAGCTCGAGCAATTCCTCGCGCCGAAGCGTGATCTGCTGCCCCAGGGTGAGCAGGTCGATACCGGCGAGCTGTGCAGCGTCGAGCATGCCGCCGCGGCTCTCTTCCGACGCCATGTGGGCTTGCACCATCTTCCACAAGGCTTGCACCTTGGTCTCGTAGTGCCAACCTCCGGGATCGTAATTCTCCAGATCGGCGATGAGCTTCTTGGCAGTGGCGTGCTCCGCCAGCGCGACCTGATGCGCCGTGGCTCCGTTCTTTGCCGCGAGGAGGGCGGGATAAAAAATATCTTCCTCGACTTCCATGTGTACCTTCAGCACGACGAGTCCCGCCTGTATCAGCCCGCTCCAGCGGGCTTCATCCTCTTCGGAGTAGTAGCGTGAAAAGCATGTTTCGATCTGCCGATGATCTGCCCGCAGCTGGGCGACCGCGTTTTCGATGCGAACGGACGCCAACCCGCTTATTTTTACCCTGCTCATGTAACGTCGCATCCTTGCTCGTAACTGCCAAGGGAACCCCAGCCTTGGACGAAGCGATCCTCCTGCCAAGCACTTGTCGCGAATACTCGCACAGGATTTTACATAACGGTAGACGGTCGATCGGTGCGCTGGTGCACATAGGTGGTGCCGTCGTCGGCACTGTGCCCAAGCCTCTCGGGGTCCGTCCGCGGCGTGCTGCGACGCGGCATGCTGCAGGCGCACATCATCCGTCGGGTCCCCTGCCTTGGGCGACGACATTCACGCGTCCATCGGCGAGGGGCACTGCCAGAGGAGCGACCTGCACGGTGGCGACGCCGGTTTTCCGATCGATGCCGATGTTGCGGGCGGTGCGGGGTGACAGGTCCACGAGGCGTCCGCCGACGTACGGTCCTCGGTCACGGATCACGACCACGGCGCTTCTGCCCGTGTCCAGATTCGTCACGCGTGCCTTGGTGCCGAGCGGCAGGGTGAGGCTGGCCGCGTTGTTGCCATCGACCCGAAACGGCGTGCCGTCGGCCATCCTCCGCCCGCCGAAGCGGGCTGCATAGTAAGAGGCCACCCCGACCCGGGGGCGTCCGCTGACGTCGAGCGTACTGCTTTTGTCGGCGTCTTCGGTGGACGGAGCGGCTTCGGGCGGCGTCGAGCGTGCGAGGACGCTCGATATGCTGATGCCGGCCCCGAACACCCACGCACAGGCCACCGCGGCCAAGGTCTTGGTCGAAAATTGTTTGGGCATGCTAACTCCTTGTTTCCACTTGCTACGGAGTATCTTGGAGGTGCGCCGGGGTGGCTGTCGGCGGATCACGGGATCCGGGGTGGGACTCGCGCGGGCAGGATTATGTCTCGACGCGTACCAGCCGCAGACGGGTGATCTCGCCCGGGATCAGGAACCGGTTGGGAGGCCCCCAATAGCCGGTGCCGCGGCTGACATACACCTGCAGACCGCGCAGGCGGTTCAGTCCCGACGTGAAGGGCTGGAAAAACCCCACGAACAGGTTCCAGGGCCAAAACTGGCCGCCGTGGGTATGTCCTGAGATCTGCAGGTCGAACCCTGCCGCGGCCGCCGCCGGCGCCGAGCTCGGCTGGTGCGCCAGCAAGATTTTGATGCCGGTCGCGCCGGGCGCGCCGCGCAGCGCCGCCACGGGGTCGCTGGGCTGCGAGGGCTCGAAATGGTGGGCGCCGTAGTCGGTGACGCCGCCGAGCAGCAACGCTGCGCCGTCGTGCTGCAGAACCACGTGCTCGTTCTTCAGCACGGTGAGTCCCAGGCGGCGCAGTTCCGCACTCCACGCGCGTTCACCCGAATAGTATTCATGATTGCCGGTGACGAAGAACGCCCCGTGGCGTGCTCGAAGTGCCGCGAGGGGCGCGGTATGGGCCGAGAGCTGTGGCACGGTTCCATCCACCAGGTCGCCGGTGAGGGCGATCAGGTCGGCCTGCAAGGCGTTCACCCGGGAGACGATGTGCTCCACGAAATCGCGTTTGATCGTGGGCCCGACGTGCAGGTCGGTGATCTGTGCGATGGAAAAGCCGTGCAACGCCGGCGCGAGGCCCGGGATGGGAACGTCGACCTCCACCAGTCGTGGCCTGCGCGCGATCAGGAACCCGAGGAAGGTGAATAGCACCGTCAGCGCGAGAGTCCACCGCGCCGACGGTGTCGACAGCATGGCTTCCTGTCGCAGCGATGCGGTCAGCGCGACCACCGCGAGGAACACGTCGCGCAACAAGGTCATCACGAACAAGGACGAAAAAAACCCCATCGCGGTGAAGCCCACCCCGGCGAGCCGGTCGGCCCACGCGCGATTCTGCATGGCGCGTAAACCGATCGAGAAGGGAATGACAATGGCGGAAACGATGAGCACACTGATGCTGATGAACAGCGCGGCACGTCCCCAATCGAGCGCGGGCAGGAGCCGCACGCCAATGTAACCGGGAAGCGAGACGAGCAGCCAGAGTGGATGCAGGAAGCGCCGCCGGACTTTGACGGAGGACGCCCGCGCGGCTACCAAAATTTCACCGACTTGGAGAGTTTCAAGACGCAGATGTGGGGGCGCCATCCGTCAATGTCAACGAGCGGGGGCCGGCGCCGCGGAAAGTCGCCGCCGACTTTCAGTGCAGCGGCTTCCTGAATTTCAGCACGTAGTTGTCCGCCTCGCCCACGGCGAGGTACCGCGCCCTGTCCTTGTCGCCCTGCGAGAGAGTGGGCGGCAGCGTCCATACGCCGTCCACCCAGTCCTTCGTATCCTTCGGGTTCGCGTTGATCTCGGACGAGCCCGCGGGCACGAAGCCGGCTTTCCGGGCCAGGGCGACGGTGTAGTCCTCGCGTACATAGCCGTCCTTTGCCTCGGGGTCCTGCGGCTTGTCGTTACGGCCGCGATGCTCCTCGATGCCGAGAACGCCGCCGGGCTTGAGCGCCGTGAAACACGCCGCCAGGGCCTGCTCTGCGTAGCCTGCCTGCATCCAGTTGTGAAGATTTCGAAACGTCAGCACCAGATCCGCGGAGCCGGCGGGCGCGATCTCGAAGCGGTCCCTGCCGAGCGCGGTTTCCTTGATGCTGCCCAGGCGGCCATTTTGCGCGGTGACCTTGGCGCGCCAGGCGGCCACGCTCTTGGCCTCGTCCGGATCGGCCGGCAGAGCGACATAGTAGGCACCGTGCCCGGCGAGATAGGCACCGAGGATTTCGGTCCAGTAGCCGCCGCCGGGCCACAGTTCCACCACCGTCATGCGGGGTTTCACGCCGAAGAAGGCGAGTTCCTGGGCGGGATGCCGAATGGCATCACGGCTGGTATACGCCGGCGTACGGGCGGGATCTGCGATGGCGCCTGCCAGCGCCGGGTCCACGGTGGGAGCCGCCTGGGCGCCCGTTCCTGCGGCCGCGGGAACTTCG
>CAZZYJ010000076.1:0-6400 GCA_964658215.1 uncultured Steroidobacteraceae bacterium
ACACAGCGCCTTGAGTGCGTCACGGATTTCATCCGAGCTGTCGTAGTCGATGCCCGGGATGTTCAACAGGTTCCCGAGTACGCGCAGCACCTTCCAACCCGGCCGGCTCTCGCCCACGAGCTTGGCGGCGCCCGGCCAGCTCTGCCAGCGGCCCTCCACGTTCACGAAGGTTCCCGAGGTCTCGGCGAACGAGCCGATCGGCAGCACCACGTGCGCCACCTTGCGCAGGCTGTCGGACAGATGCGTGGTCGCGGCGATCACGCAGTCGGCGCCGGCCAGCGCCTCCGCGCCGCCGTTCAGATCCAGGGCGGGGTCGATCCCGCCGAAGAGCACATAGGCGCGCAAGGGCGCGCTCAGCATGTCGCGTGCCGACAGACCGACCGTCGCCGCCGCCACGCCGCCCGCGCCGCGGTGCGGCAGCACGCCGGCCAGGTAGGCCCCCGCCGCATTGGCGCCCTCGGTGATGACACCGCTGCTCGCCCCGCACAGCCCCGCGAGCATGCCCGCCAGGGCCTTGAGCTCCGAATAGGCCGGGTGACGCTGCGCCAGAGTGCCGAGAATCACGGCACGCCGCGTGCCATTCATCAATGCAGCCGCCAGGGCGCGATGGTCGTCGGCGACGGCCACGGCACGCACGGCGGCCGGCACCGCCCTATTCGTCGCTGCGGCGGCGGCGCGCACCACCGCCGACAAGGCACCCACCATGTCCGTCTCCGCGAGCCCGTAGGCCGCCACGGGAAACAGATATTCGAACGAGCGCGGATTCAGGAACGCGACCCGGGCAGCGCCTCGGACGGCGGCCTTGCGCACCCGGTGCGCGAGCAGCGGCATTTCGCTGCGCAGGTTCGAGCCGATGACGAGCACGCCTTCGAGATGTTCCACGTCGGCGATCTTGAGGCCGAGCGTCGGCAACGTCGCCTCCTCGGCGGCCCCTCGAAAATCGAGCTGTCGCAGACGATGGTCGAGATTGGCACTGCCGAGTCCGCGCGCCACCTGCGCCAGGAGATGGAACTCTTCGAGCGTCGAGCTCGGACTCGCCAGAAAGCCCGTGGCGGCCGCCCCATGCGCGGCCACCGCTTTTTGCAGGCCCTCGACGGCGGCGGTGAGCGCAGTCTCCCAGTCCACCGGCTGCAGCGTGCCGTCGATGCGCACCCAGGGCTGCGCGACGCGGTCGGCGGAATACATGCCCTCGTAGCCGAACCGGTCCCGGTCGGCGATCCAGGTTTCGTTCACGGCTTCGTTCTCGCGCGGCACCACGCGCATCACCTTGCCGTGCAGCGTGTGCGCATAGAGGTTCGTGCCGAATCCGTCGAACGGCGAGATGAGGGGCTGCTGCTGCAGCTCCCACGAACGGGCGTGGTAGCGGAACGGCTTGTTGTTGAGCGCGCCCACGGGGCACAGGTCGATGATGTTGGCGGACAACTCATGATCGACGCTCTGCTCGATGTAGGTGCCCACTTCCATGTTCTCGCCGCGACCGGTCGTGCCCATCTGCGGAAATCCTTGGATCTCGGCGCCGAAACGCACGCAGCGCGTGCACTGGATGCAGCGGGTCATGTCGGTGGACACCAGGGGCCCCAGGTTCTTGTCCTTGACGACGCGTTTGCGCTCGGTGAAACGTGAGATGTCGCGGCCGTAGCCCAACGCCAGATCCTGCAGCTCGCACTCCCCGCCCTGATCGCAGATCGGGCAGTCGAGCGGATGATTGATGAGCAGGAATTCCATGGTCGCACGCTGCGCGCCCACCGCCTTCGGCGATTTCGTGAACACCTTCATGCCCTCCGCGACGGGCGTCGCACAGGCGGGAAGCGGCTTCGGCGCCTTTTCGACCTCGACCAGACACATGCGGCAGTTGGCCGCCACGGTCAGCTTGTCGTGATAGCAGAAGCGCGGGATGTAGATGTCCGCCGGGTCCGTCACCTGCATGATCATCTGCCCCTTGCGGGCCTTCAGCGGGACGCCGTTGACTTCGATGTTGACCCAGTCGTCGCTCATGGTGTGCCTCTATGCCGCCACGGCCGCGGCGACACCGGCCGGCGGTGCGCCGTCGACGATGGAGCGGCCCTTGTGCTCGATCATGTATTGAAACTCGGGACGGAAATGCTTGAGGAAGCTCTGCACCGGCCACGCTGCCGCGTCGCCCAGCGCACAGATCGTGTGCCCTTCGATGCGATTGGCCACGTCGAGCAGCAATCCCAGATCCTCGCTTCGCCCCTGGCCCGCGATGATGCGGAGCAACATGCGGTCGAGCCACCCGGTGCCTTCGCGGCACGGCGTGCACTGGCCGCACGACTCGGAGCGGTAGAAACGCGCGAGGCGCTCGAGCGCCCGCACCATGCAGGTGGTCTCGTCCATGACGATGACCGCGCCCGTGCCGAGCGAGGAGCCGGCCTTCTTGACCGAGTCGTAATCCATGGTGGCGGTCAGCATCGCCGCTGCCGGCACGACGGGCACCGAAGAGCCGCCCGGGATGACCGCCTTCAACTTGCGTCCCTTCCACACGCCGCCGGCAATTTCCAGCAAGTCGGTGAACGGCACGCCCATGGGGAGTTCGTAGTTGCCGGGCTTGCCCACGTGTCCGGACAGGGAAAAGATCATGGTGCCGCCGGAATTCGGCGGCCCCAGGCCTGCGAACCAGGCGGCGCCCTTGCGCATGATGTGCGGCACGGAAGCATAGCTCTGCGTGTTGTTGATGGTGGTCGGCTTGCCGTACAGGCCAAAATTCGCCGGAAAAGGCGGCTTGAAGCGCGGCTTGCCCGGCTTGCCCTCGAGCGACTCCAGCAGCGCAGTTTCCTCGCCGCAGATATAGGCGCCGGCGCCCACGAAGGTGTGCAGATCGAAGTCGACGCCCGAGCCCAGGATGTTCTTGCCCAGCAGGCCCGCGGCATAGGCTTCCGCCAGCGCCGCCTCGAAGCGCGGAATGGGCTCGCCCAGGAATTCGCCGCGGATGTAGTTGTAACCCACGGTGGCGGTCATCGCGTAGCCGCCGATGGCCATGCCTTCGATCACCGCATGCGGGTTGTAGCGCAGGATGTCGCGGTCGTGACAGGTGCCCGGCTCCGACTCGTCCGAGTTGCACACGGCATACTTCTGCACCGGCGAGGAGCGCGGCATGAAGCTCCATTTGACGCCCGTGGGAAACGCCGCACCGCCGCGGCCGCGCAGGCCGGACGCCTTGACCTCGTCGATGACCTTCTCGCGCGTCGTGCCCTCGCGCAGGATCTTCTCCCACGCCTCATAGCCGCCCATCTGGCGATAGGTCGCGAGAGTCCAGGGCCGCTCGTATTGCAGCGCTTCGAACAACAACAGGTTTTGTTCAAATTTGCTCATGGCAGTTCGTCCAGCAGCCGATCAATGGTCTCGGGCGTCAGATGTTCATGGAATACGTGGTCGATCATCATCATGGGTGCGCCGGTGCAGGCCGCGAGGCATTCCTCTTCGCGTTTGAGGAATATCCGTCCGTCCGGCGTGCTCTCGCCCGTCTTGATGCCGAGCTTCTTCTCGACGTGCTCGACCACGTCCTGCGCGCCGCGCAGCATGCAGGAAATGTTCGTGCACACGGACACGTGATGCCGCCCGCAGGGCTTGGTCTCGAACATGGAATAGAACGTGGCGACCTCATAGACGAGGATGGGCGGCAGTCCCAGATAGACGGCCACCGCATCCATCAGCGGCGTGGTGAGAAATCCCTGGTTTTCGTGTTGCACCACGTGCAGGGCCGAGATCACCGCGGAGCGCTTGCGCTCGGGCGGGAATTTAGCCACCCAGGCGTCGATCTCCTCGCGCACGTGCGCCGACAGTTCCACGGTCATCGGTCGATCTCGCCGAACACGATGTCCTGCGTGCCGATCACCGCAACCACGTCCGCCAGCATGTGGCCCTGCACCATTTCGTTGAGCGACGCCAGGTGTGAGAAACCGGGCGCCCGCACCTTGAGCCGGTACGGCTTGTTCGCGCCGTCCGAGATCAGGTACACACCGAGCTCGCCCTTCGGCGCCTCGACGGCGGCATACGCCTCGCCTTCCGGAACGCAGTAGCCTTCGGTCATGAGCTTGAAGTGGTGAATCAAGGACTCCATGTCCCCCTTCATCTCCTCGCGCCGTGGCGGCCGGATCTTGCGGTCGTCGATCATGACGGGCCCCGGATTCGCGCGCAGCCATTCGATGCATTGTTCGATGATGCGGGTGGACTGGCGCAGCTCCTCGATGCGCACGAGATAGCGGTCGTAGCAGTCGCCGTTCACACCCACGGGGATGTCGAAGTCCATGCGGTCGTACACGTCGTACGGCTGCTTCTTGCGCAGATCCCATTCGACGCCCGAACCGCGCAGCATGGGTCCGGAGAAGCCGAGCTGCATGGCACGCTCAGGGCTCACCACGCCGATGTTCACCGTGCGCTGTTTCCAGATGCGGTTGTCGGTGAGGAGGGTTTCGTACTCGTCGACGCAGGCCGGAAAGCGCCGCGCGAAATCACCGATGAAATCGAGCAGTCCGCCCGACCGGCGCTCGTTCAACCGGTCGACGTCCTTCTTGCCGCGCCACTGCGACACCTGGTATTTCGGCATGGAATCGGGCAGGTCGCGATACACCCCGCCCGGTCGGTAATACGCCGCATGCATGCGGGTGCCGGAGACCGCCTCGTAGCAGTCCATCAGGTCCTCGCGCTCCCGGAAGCAATAGAGGAACACCGTCATGGCGCCGATGTCGAGGCCGTGCGAGCCGAGCCACATTAGATGGTTGAGGATGCGCGTGACCTCGTCGAACATCACGCGGATGTACTGCGCCCGCAGCGGCGGCGTGACACCGAGCAGTTTCTCGATGGCCATGACGTAGGCGTGTTCGTTGCACATCATCGACACGTAATCCAGGCGGTCCATGTAGCCGATGGACTGGTTGAACGGCTTGCTCTCCGCCAGCTTCTCGGTGCCCCGGTGCAGCAGTCCGATGTGAGGATCCGCTTTCTGAATGACCTCGCCGTCCATCTCGAGCACCAGGCGCAGCACGCCGTGCGCCGCCGGATGCTGCGGGCCGAAGTTCATCGTGTAATTGCGAATCTCAGGCATTGCTTTCCCGCGGAGGTGTGCCGGTGGGGGTCCCCGCGACGCCGGGGGCGGCGACGGCCGGTGTCGCGACGGTCGGCGCGCCGGTCGGTGGCGCGACGACGGGCGGCGCCGCGACGGGTGCGGTGGTGAGCGCGGGATCGTAGCGATTGTCGTGCCGGATGACCTTGGGCACCAGGATTCGCGGCTCGATGCTCACCGGCTGGTACACCACGCGGCCCTTCTCGGGATCGTAGCGAACCTCCACGTTGCCCGACAAGGGAAAATCCTTGCGGAACGGGTGGCCGATGAATCCGTAGTCCGTGAGCAGGCGGCGCAGATCCGGATGTCCCCGGAACAAGATGCCGAACAGATCGAACGCCTCGCGTTCGAACCAGTTCGTGCCGGCCCAGATGTCGGTGACCGAATCGACCATGGGCTGCACGTCGTCGGCGCAGAACACCTTGAGCCGCAGGCGCTGGTTGTGGGCGATGGACAGCAGATGGTAGACCACCGCGTAACGGCGGCCGGGGATCGTGGGCGTGCCGACGTCGGCAGGCGCGGTGCCGCGGCGCACGCCACGACTGAACCCGGAGGAGGTCGCGCCCTCGGTCTTCCACTCGGCACGCCCGTACTCGAGATAGTCGACGCCACACAAGTCCATGCACATTTCGAACCTGAATTCCGCGCCGTCGCGCAGCGCGGTGGCCACCTCGAGCAGCCGGTCGGCGGGAACCTCGTAGGTGGCCTCGTTGCCGAGACCGCTCACCGGTACGAGATCCGCGAACGCAGTGCCCAGCGCGACGTGCAGCAAAGCGATGCGGGTCGGCGGCGACGGCGCGACCGGGGCAACCGTGCCGGCCTCCGTCATCGGATGATGGCCTTGTTGCGCTTGATCTTGTTCTGCAGCTGGATGATGCCGTACAGCAATGCCTCGGCGGTCGGAGGGCAGCCGGGCACGTACACGTCCACGGGCACGATCCGGTCGCACCCACGCACCACGGCATAGGAATAATGGTAGTACCCGCCGCCGTTCGCGCACGATCCCATGGAGATCACCCAGCGCGGCTCCGCCATCTGGTCGTATACCTTGCGCAACGCCGGTGCCATCTTGTTGACGAGCGTGCCGGCGACGATCATCACGTCGGATTGTCGCGGACTGGGACGGAACACCACGCCGAAGCGGTCGAGATCGTAGCGCGCGGCGCCGGCATGCATCATCTCGACGGCGCAGCACGCGAGACCGAAGGTCATGGGCCACAGCGACCCGGTGCGCGCCCAGTTGATGAGCTTGTCGACGGTCGTGACTTCGAAGCCGCGCACGGCGGGCGTGTCCGCGGCCACTGCGTCTAATCCCATTCC
>CAZZYJ010000076.1:6410-13358 GCA_964658215.1 uncultured Steroidobacteraceae bacterium
AGAGCGACGACCAAAACGGCTGCAAAAATCAGCATGGCGAGCAAGCCGAAAGTACCCGTCACCTTGAGCGACACGGCCCACGGAAAGAAGAACGCGATCTCGAGATCGAAGACGATGAAGATGATAGCGACCAGATAGTAGCGCACGTCGAAACGCATGCGCGAATCCTCGAACGCCTCGAAACCGCACTCGTACGGGGAAAGCTTCTCCGCATCCGGCCGGCGAGGACCCAGTATCCAACCGATGGTGAACAAGGCGAGACCCAACACCGTTGCCAGGCCCATAAAAATCAAGATCGGCAGATACTGTCGCAACATCATCGGATCTTTGGCTCTATTTACCGCAAATTATCATAACGGGCGCGACAGGTCTCCCCTGCGTAGGATTCGCGCGTGCGCCACATGAACGTCCTGGTTCATGTGGCGAAGATGGTGCCGACGGCCGGACTCGAACCGGCACAGATTGCTCCACTAGCCCCTCAAACTAGCGCGTCTACCAATTTCGCCACGTCGGCTTTGATCATGGATTCGTGGGCGCAGGCGGCGCCGTGATGGGTGCCGCAGGCGCGGGCGGTACGCTCGGCGCGGATGCGCCCGGGGCCGGTCTCGCCGCCGGCGTCGCCGCCTGGGCCGCACGCTCGAGCACGCTGGCCGGCTCGCCCGCCGAGCGGGTGCCCAGATACGCCAGCGTCAGGCTGGTCACGAAGAACAGGGCGGCGAACACCGCCGTCAACTTCGAGAACAAGGTGCTGGTGCCGCGCGCGCCGAACACCGTGCCCGAGGCGCCGGAGCCGAAGCCGGCACCGGCCTCGGCACCCTTGCCCCGCTGCAGCAGTACGAGGGCGATGATCATCAGTGCAAGCACGATGTGCACCCCCAGAATGAGTCCACGCAACATAAACATCTCTCAATGACGAACGGCATCCCGGAGGGCCGCGGCCGCGCAAATCTGTCGAAATTCATCGGCGCTCAAGGAGGCACCGCCCACCAAACCGCCGTCCACGTCGGGCATCGCGAACAGCTCCGCGGCATTGCCGCCCTTGACGCTGCCGCCGTACAGGATGCGCGATCGGGTCGCCATATTAGCATCATGCGCGTGCAATCGGCTGCGCAGGTACGCATGCACCTCCTGCGCCTGACCCGGCGTGGCGGTGCGGCCGGTGCCGATCGCCCAGACCGGCTCGTAGGCCACCAGCGCGCGGGCAAAGCCCGCCACTCCGTTCAACGCGAGCACCGCCTCGAGCTGACGCGACACCACCTCGGACGTGCGGTGCGCCTCGTGCTCCTCGAGCGTCTCGCCGACGCACAACACCGGCGTCAGCCCCGCATGCACCACCGCTGCGAATTTACGCGCCACCAGGGCATCGTCCTCATGAAAGAGACGGCGCCGCTCGGAATGACCCACGATCACGAAGCCGCAGCCCACGTCCTTGAGCATCGCCGCCGAGACCTCGCCGGTGAAGGCGCCCCCCAATTCCGCACAGACGTCCTGGGCACCCAGGTGAATGGCGCCCTGGTCGAGCCGCCGCGCGGCCTCCGCCACGTACACGAACGGCGGGAACACCACCACGTCGATGGGCCACTCGGGCTTCAGGGTTCGCTCGAGCTCGTCGAGCAAGCTCTTATTGGCCGAACGCGATCCATGCATTTTCCAATTACCCGCCACCACCGGACGACGCATACCAGGCTCCGAAGGGCGTAAAGCCCGCAGGAAAGGCGGCGAAGATTAGCCGCGAAGCCCGGCAACTGCAAGCCCGGCGGCGGCGGCCTCGACCACCCCCGCAATCTCGCGCGCACCCCGTTTGACGAGGCCGGCATCGTCGCCCTCCACCATCACGCGAATGACGGGCTCCGTTCCCGAGGCGCGCAGCACGATCCGGCCGCGGCCCTCGAAACGGTCGTTGACGGCGGCGACCACGGCCACCACCGTCGGCGCGGAGAGCGGATCGAAGCGGCGCGCGACCGTCACGTTCAACAGCACCTGGGGATACTTGCGCATCGGCGCACACAGCTCGGCGAGGCCGGCGCCCGTCGTCTTCATGATGGCGAGCACCTGCAACGCGGCGATCAACCCGTCGCCGGTGGTGGTCTTGTCCAGGCATAGGATGTGCCCCGACGTCTCCCCGCCGAGCACGCCACCCAACTCGTTCAGCATGCCGAGGACGTGGCGGTCACCCACCTGGGCGCGTCGGAACTCGATGCGTTGCTCGGCGAGCGCATGCTCGAGGCCGAGATTGCTCATGACCGTGCCGACCACCGGGCCCGTGAGCGCACCGGCATCACGGCGTGCCGTCGCCAGGATGTAGAGCAGCTGGTCGCCGTCCACGCAGCGTCCCAATTCGTCCACCATCACCACCCGGTCGCCGTCGCCGTCGAGGGCGATGCCGACCTGGGCGCGCACTCCCGGAACGGTGAGCTGCAGCAGTTCGGGCGCGGTCGAGCCGCAGCCGTCGTTGATGTTGCGGCCGTTCGGCGAGCAGCCGATCGGCACGATGTCGGCGCCGAGATCGGCCAAGACGCGTGGCGCGACCTTGTAGCCTGCGCCGTTGGCACAGTCGATGACGACCTTGAAATTACGCAGATCCATGCCCGCGGGAATGGTGGAGGCGCAAAATTCCTGATACTGCGTGCGGCTGCGATCGATGCGCAGCGCACGACCCAGGTGTTCCGACTCCTGCGTGACCACGGCGCCGTCGAGCAGCGCCTCGATCCGACGCTCGGTCTCGTCGGACAGCTTGCTGCCGGCCGCATCGAAAAACTTGATGCCGTTGTCCTGGTAGGAATTGTGCGAGGCGCTGATGACGACGCCGAAGCGACAGCCCAGGCGCTGCGTCATGTAGGCGATGCCGGGCGTGGGCAGCGGACCGATCAGCATCACGTCCACCCCGGCCGCCACGAATCCGGCCTCGAGGGCGGACTCGAACAGGTAGCCTGACAAACGCGTGTCCTTGCCGATCAGCACATGCCCCCCCTCGGGCGCGAGCACCCGCGCGGCGGCGCTCGCCAGCCGCAGCGCGAAATCGACGGTCATGGGCGCCCGGCCAACCCGGCCGCGCACCCCGTCAGTACCAAAGTAGCGGGTGCTCACGGCCCGGCCTGCAGCACGGCGTCGACCATGCGCAGGGCGTCGCGCGTGGGCCCGACGTCATGAGTGCGTATGAGGTTCGCGCCACGGCACACGGCGAGGGCCGCCAGCCCCAGGCCCCCGTACAGCCGCTCCCCGGCGGGAACGCCGAGTACGCGGCCGATGAAGCTCTTGCGCGAGACGCCCACCAGCAGGGGCGAGCCGAGCGCGGCGAGGCGCGGCAGTTCCTTGAGCAATGTCATGTTGTGATGCAATCCTTTCCCGAAGCCCACGCCGGGATCGAGAACGATCGCTTCGTGCGCCATGCCGGCGGCGAGACACGCCGCACGTCGCGCCAGCAGAAAATCGCCGACCTCCGCGACCACGTCCTCGTAGCGGGTGACGTCCTGCATGGTACCCGGCTCACCGCGCATGTGCATGAGACAGACTCCGACCTGCGCGGCGACAGCCCACTGCGCCGCGCCGGGCGCGCGCAGCGCGTTTACGTCGTTGACGATGCAGGCCCCCGCGGCCACGGCGGCAGCCATGACGGCCGGTTTGCGGCTATCGATGGAAATGGCCACGTCCAGCACGCCGGCGAGCCGCTCGATGACGGGCACCACGCGGGACAGCTCGACCGCCTCGGAAACGGCAAGCGCACCGGGCCGGGTCGACTCACCGCCCACGTCGATGATGGCGGCGCCCTCCTCGACCATGGACGCTGCCCGCGCGAGGGCGGAATCCAGATCGACGTAGCGCCCGCCGTCGGAGAAAGAATCCGGCGTGACGTTCAATATCCCCATGATCGCCGGACTGCGCAGATCGATGGTGCGATGTCGGCAGAGCCACTGCACGGGCGCGAAAGGGGTTCGGCCGTCGAAAAAGCCGATGGGAAGGTCCCACCGGCTGGTGCTTCAAGGTACCGCGGGTGTCGCCGGCGGAACGATCAGTGCTGCCCCGCCGGGCTGACCAACGGCGTGGCCGGCTTTTCGGCGGTGGGACCGCGCGGCGTCTGGGCGCTGGTGTCCTCCCAGTCCTTCGGCGGACGCGGCACCCGGCCCTCCATGATGTCCTTGATCTGCTCCTCGTCGATGGTCTCGTACTTGATCAGGGCATCGGACATGGACTGCAACTTGTCCATGTTGGTCTGGATGATCTTGTAGGCGCGCTGATAATTGCTGTCGATGACGCGCCGCACTTCCTCGTCGATGACGTGGGCCGTGACGTCCGACACCTGCTTGTGCTGGGTGACGCTGCGGCCCAGGAACACCTCACCGGATTCCTCGCTGTACGTCTGCGGACCGAGCCGGTCCGAAAGGCCCCACCGGGTGACCATGTTGCGTGCGAGTTCGGTCGCCCGCTCGATGTCGTTCGAGGCACCCGTGGTCACGGCGTCGGGTCCGAACACCAGTTCCTCGGCGACGCGGCCGCCGAACAACGTGGCTATGCGGCTTTCCAACTGCCGCTTGCTGGTGCTGTAGCGGTCCTGTTCCGGCAGGAACATGGTCACGCCGAGCGCACGGCCGCGCGGAATGATGGTGACCTTGTACACCGGATCATGCTCGGGAACGCTCAGACCGACGATGGCATGGCCGGACTCGTGATACGCGGTGTTGCGCTTTTCCTCCTCGGTCATGACCATGGACCGCCGTTCGGCGCCCATCATGATCTTGTCCTTGGCACGCTCGAACTCTTCCATGGTGACCGACCGCTTATTGCCGCGGGCGGCGAACAAGGCAGCCTCGTTGACGAGGTTGGCGAGATCGGCACCGGAAAAGCCCGGCGTGCCGCGCGCGATCACCGACGGCTTGACGTTGTCGCCGAGCGGCACCTTGCGCATGTGCACCTTCAGGATCTGTTCGCGGCCGCGCACGTCGGGCAGCGGCACCACCACCTGACGATCGAAACGGCCCGGTCGCAGCAGCGCCGGATCGAGCACGTCGGGACGGTTGGTGGCGGCGATGACGATGATGCCCTCGTTGCCCTCGAAGCCGTCCATTTCGACCAGCAACTGGTTCAAGGTCTGCTCACGCTCATCGTGGCCGCCCCCCAAGCCGGCACCCCGGTGACGCCCCACCGCATCGATCTCGTCGATGAAGATGATGCACGGCGCATGCTTCTTCGCCTGTTCGAACATGTCGCGGACACGCGAAGCGCCCACGCCCACGAACATTTCCACGAAATCGGAGCCCGAGATGGTGAAGAACGGCACTTTGGCTTCGCCGGCGATGGCGCGGGCCAGCAATGTCTTGCCGGTACCCGGCGAGCCTACCATGAGCACACCCTTCGGAATCTTGCCGCCAAGTTTCTGGAACTTGCCGGGATCTTTCAGGAAATCGACGATTTCCACGACTTCCTGCTTCGCCTCTTCCACACCGGCCACATCGGCGAAGGTGATGTTCACCTGATCCTCGCCGAGCAACCGTGCGCGGCTCTTGCCGAACGACATCGCCCCCCGGCCGCCCGACGCACCCTGCATCTGACGCATGAAATACGCCCAGAAGCCGATCAGTATCAATATGGGGAAGGCGGAGATGAGCAGCTGCAGGAACACCGACTGTTGCTTGGGCGGCTCGCCGCGAAACTTCACGCCCTGGGACTGCAGCAAGCCGATCAGGGCACCGTTTTCGGTCTCCGGGTTGTAGGTGACGAATTGATTGCCGTCACGCCGCTTGCCCTCGATGATCTCGCCCTTGAGGGTGACCGAGTCGACGCTGTTGCTTTTGACTTCGGAGAGGAACTGGGAATAGTCGATGGTCGCCGGCTGACCGGTACGCATCCCGAATTGGCTGAAAATCGCGAGCAGAATGACCGCCAACGCGACCCACAAGAGAATTTGTTTCGTCAGATCGTTCAAGTTTCACCTACCGCCGCATACATTACGCCACATTGCCTGACGCGCACTTTGGTCGCCCGGCTCGGGAACCCGCCTCCCGAACTTACACCATCCCAAACTGCCGCGCCAACAGATAGATTTCGGGACTTCGTTTTCGTGACGCCTTCGGCTTTTTCGTCACGACCCGACCAAAGCGGCCCCGCGCCTCCTTGATGATCTGTTCAAACCCGGCACCTTGGAACAACTTCACCAGCAAATCGCCTCCGGGTGCCAGCACGCGGTCGGCGAACTCCAGAGCCAGTTCCGCCAGGTACATCGACCTGGGTTGGTCTACCGCGTCTATGCCAGCCATGTTTGGGGCCATATCCGACAAAACAAGGTCGACCTTGGCGGCGCCCAGTCTGCCCATGAGCTCGGCGAGCACGCTCTCCTCGCGAAAATCCCCCAGCACGAAGTCGACCCCGACGATGGCATCCATCGGCAGGATGTCGGTGGCGACGATGCGGCTCGCGCCGCCCACGATTCGCGCCGCATACTGGCTCCAGCCGCCGGGCGCCGCGCCCAGATCGACGCAGCGGATGCCCGGCCTGAGCAACCGCTCCGCTTCCTGAATTTCCTGCAGCTTGAACACGGCACGCGACCGCCAGCCCTCGCGCAACGCGCGCTTCACGAACTCGTCCTTGGCGTGCTCGGCGAGCCAGCGGGCGCTGCTCTTCGTACGCTTGGGCATGTCTGAATCCTTACGTAACAACTATAATGCCGCGGATGCAACTCTCCGAAAAACAGAAAAAGCACCTGCGGCGGCTGGCCCACCCCCTGACTCCCATCGTCATGCTGGGCAACGCCGGCCTCACCGACGGAGTGGTTAACGAACTCGACCGCGCCCTGCACGATCACGAACTCGTCAAGGTCAGCGCCCGGGTGGGCGAACGTGCGGCTCGCAACGAAGCCTTGACGACGCTCGCGACCCGCACCACCAGCGAATTGGTGCAGCGCGTCGGCCACGTCGGCGTATTTTACCGGCGTCGCAACGACCTGCCGAAGATCCT
>CAZZYJ010000077.1:0-13292 GCA_964658215.1 uncultured Steroidobacteraceae bacterium
CAGCCAGCAGGGTACGGCGCATGCGGCGCATCCCTATCCGTTCTATCTGGCCTCGCCGCTGACCGGCGAGCCCGCCGCGTTGGGGGCGCGCGAAGACTGGCTGGCCGAGTGGAAATGGGACGGCATACGCGGGCAGGTGGTGCGCCGCGCCGGTCAGTGCATCCTTTGGTCGCGCGGCGAGGAGATCATCACCGGCCGCTTCCCGGAAATCGTCGCGGGGGCCGGCGCACTGCCTGACGGCACGGTTCTGGACGGCGAGGTACTCGCCTGGTCCGGCGCGTGCGCGCTGCCGTTCGCCCTGCTGCAGCAGCGCATCGGCCGCAGCAAGCTCTCGGCCAAGATCCTCGCGCAGATACCGGCCCGCTTCGTGGCCTACGACCTGCTCGAACTGGACGGCGAGGATTGGCGACCGCGGCCGCTGCGTGAGAGACGAGCCCGGCTCGGCGCCCTGCTCGAGGATTTTGCGCCCGCCGCGCTGCAGCTGTCGCCGGCCCTGGAGGAGGCATCCTGGGAAGCGGTGGGCGCCCTGCGCGATGAGGCGCGTGCGCGCGGCGTGGAGGGGCTGATGCTCAAGGCCTGGAACTCCGCCTACGGGACGGGACGGCAGCGCGGGGCGTGGTGGAAGTGGAAGATCGAACCGTTCGTGTTCGACGGGGTGCTGCTGTATGCGGCGCCCGGTCATGGACGGCGCTCCAACCTGTACACCGACTATACCTTCGGGGTGTGGAACGGCGATGCGCTGGTGCCGGTGGCAAAGGCCTACTCGGGCCTCACCGACATCGAAATCCGCGACCTCGACAAGTGGATCCGCGCGCATACCCGCGAGAAATTCGGAATCGTGCGCAGCGTGGAAGCCGTGCACGTATTCGAACTCGCGTACGAAGGCATCGCCGCCTCGGGACGCCACAAGTCGGGCATCGCCCTGCGGTTTCCGCGGATCAAGCGCTGGCGCCTCGACAAGCCGGTGGCCGAGGCGGACACGCTCGAGGCGTTGCAGCGGGTGCTCGCGGAACAGCAGCTTCATGTCCGCTGAGGTCGAGGGCCGCCTGCGCACCGCCCGCGGGTGGTTCGCCGGCCGCGGCCGCGCGACGTTCGAGTTCCAGGAAGCGATGTGGCGGGCGTACTGGCGCGGCGAATCGGGTCTCCTCAATGCGGGGACCGGCAGCGGCAAGACCCTGGCGGCGTGGCTGGGTCCGTTGCTCGAATCCGGCTGCGAGCGGCCCCAGCCCGGGATTCGCGTGCTCTGGCTGACCCCCCTGCGGGCGCTGGCACGCGATCTGGAAATCGCGCTGTGCGACCCGTTGCACGAACTCGGTTCCGGCTGGCGCGTGGAGCAACGCACGGGGGACACGTCCTCGGCCCGCCGCGCCGGCCAGAAGAAGCGTCCGCCGCAGGCGCTGATCACCACGCCGGAGAGTCTTTCGCTGTTGTTGAGCCACACCGACATGGTGCCCGCGCTGTGCAACGTCGAAGCGCTGATCGTCGACGAGTGGCACGAGTTCCTGGGCAGCAAACGCGGCGTGCAGCTGGAGCTGGCGGCGGCCCATCTGCGCTCGCTGTCGCCCCGCCTGCGCACGTGGGGGTTGTCCGCCACCCTGCCGGATCTGCCGACGGCGATGCGCAGTCTGCTCGGACCGCGACGGCCGGGAACCCTGGTACGTGCTCCGCAGACCAAGGTCTACGTGATCGAGTCGCTGATGCCGCGCTCGATCGCGCGCTTCCCGTGGTCGGGACACCTCGGGCTCGCGCTGCTCGCGGACGTACTCGAATTGATCGGCCATGCGCGCAGCACGCTGGTGTTCACCAACACCCGCTCGCAGGCGGAGCTGTGGTACCAGGCCATCGTCACCGCGCGGCTCGACTGGCTGACCACCACGGCGCTGCATCACGGTTCCATCGATGCGAAGATCCGGCGCCGCGTCGAGGAGGGACTGAAATCCGGGGCGCTGCGCTGTGTGGTGTGCACGTCCTCGCTGGATCTCGGCGTGGATTTCCCGCCGGTCGACCAGGTGCTGCAAATCGGCAGCCCGAAGGGTGTGGCACGCCTGCTGCAGCGGGCCGGACGCAGCGGACATCAACCGGAACAGAAGAGCCGGGTGACCCTGGTGCCCACTCACGCGTTCGAGCTGCTGGAGGGCGCCGCGGCACGTCATGCGGCAGCGACGCTGCAGCTCGAACCGCGCGCGGCGATGACGCTGGCGCTCGACGTGCTCGCGCAACATCTGGTGACGCTGGCGGTGGGAACGGGATTCGCGGCGGCGGACATCCTGGACGAGGTGCGCGGCACCCACGCCTTCGAACATCTCGACGACGCGCAGTGGCGCTGGACGCTCGACTTCATCACCCGCGGCGGTTCGGCGCTGCAGGGCTACCCGCAATTTCGGCGCGTGATCCTGGTCGACGAGCGTTACGTGGTGACGGATCCGGCGCAGGCACGCCGTCACCGCCGCGCCATCGGCACGATCACCAGCAGCGCCTCCGTCACGGTGAGCTGGATGAAGGGCGGCACGCTCGGCTTCGTCGAGGAGTCCTTCATCGGCCGCCTGAAGCCGGGCGACAATTTCATCTTTGGCGGACGCGTGCTCAAGCTGGTCCGCACGCGCGATTCGACGGCCTACGTGAGGCTCGCGCAGGGCACGCAACGCTACGTGCCGCGCTGGATGGGCACGCGTCTGCCCCTGTCCGCCTCGCTCGGCCACGGGGTGCTCGAACTGCTCGGCCGCTACGTGCGCGAAGGGGCGGTCGAGCCCGAGCTGCGCATGCTGCAGCCGCTGCTGGAGCTGCAGCGCAGCTGGTCGGCGATTCCCATCAGCGGCCGCCTGCTCATCGAAATTCATCGCAGCCGGGAAGGCTTCCATGTGTTCGTGTTCCCGTTCGCCGGCCGGCTGCTGAACGAGGGCGTCGCCTCCCTGATGGCGGCGCGCGCGGCGCGCGACACCCCCCGCACCTTTTCCATCACCACCAACGAATATGGCTTCGAGCTGCTGTGCGAAGAGCCCTTCGAGGTGCCGGAGTCGATGCTCCGCCGCTGCCTGAGCACGGACGATCTGCTGCCGGATCTGCTGGCCAGCATCAACGCGTCCGATCTCGCGCGTCGCCAGTTCCGCGACATCGCCCGGATCGCGGGCCTCGTCGATCCCGGCACCCCCGGGCGCACCAAGACGTCCCGGCAACTACAGGCATCGAGCGGACTCTTGTTCGACGTGCTGGAACGTTACGATGCGGACAATCTCCTGCTCGAGCAGTCGCGCCGCGAGGTGCTCGAAGCGCAGCTCGATCACCGTGCGCTCAAAGACGTGCTGAGCCGGCTGGGCGGCGAATCCTGGGACGTGTGTCGACCGCCGCGGTTGACCCCGTTGTCGTTTCCGTTGTGGGCGGACCGGCTGCAGACACAGACCCTGTCCACCGAATCATGGCAGGCGCGGGTCGAGCGCGAGGCGCGGCGGCTCGAGAAATTCGCGCAATGACCGACGGGGCGGCGATCTTGAACGTGCGCGGCCAGACCTTGCTGCTGCATCCGGAGCGGGCGGTGGAATGGCGCGAGCAGCGCTCGGTGATCGTGGCGGACACGCACTTCGGCAAGAGCGGTATTTTCCGCCGCCACGGCCTCGCGGTACCCGACGGCTCGGACGAACACGACATGCGGCGCCTGGCCGCGCTGCTGCGGCGGGTGGATGCCACCCGCCTGATCGTGCTCGGCGATTTTCTACACGGCGCCGTCACCGACGGCGCCGAGACGGTCGCGCTCGAGGCCTGGTGCGCGTCGCTGCAGCCGACGCAGATTCACGTGGTGGCGGGCAACCACGACCGCGCCGCCGCGCCGCGCTGGAAAGCTCTGTTGCACTGGCGCGAGGCCGCCTGGCACCAAGCACCCTTCACCTTCATTCACGACGCCGGCCCGGCCGACGCGGACGAGCCGCATTGGTTCATGAGCGGGCACATTCATCCGGTGGTACGGCTGGGCGGACTGCGCAAGAGAGGCGCGCGCGTGCCGGTGTTCTGGCAGCGTGCCGGCGGCCTGGTGCTGCCGGCGTTCGGCATTTTCACCGGTGGCTTCGCGATCGCGCCGGGACCGGGCGACCGGGTGTTCGCGGTGGGGCCGGACCGGGTGGTGCCGTTTTGAACCCCCCGTCGCTAAGCCCCCAGGCGCGATGCCCGCCGCCGTGCCCCGTCGGCGTCACGCCAGGCGCGCGTGGCCGTAACGCTGATCCAGATAGTTGTCCATCGAGACGACATTCTGGCCGTCGGCCACTTCGTCCGTCCAGACGCGAAAGGTCTGCAGAAAGTTGGGCCCGAAGGTGGTGCTGATGGCCACATCCGCGGCATCGCGCCCGCGTGCCAGGAGAATCCGCCCGATGCGGCGTTGGTTGTTGCGCGGATCGAAGGTGTGCCAGGCGCCGCCCAGATACGCTTCGAACCATCCCGCGAAATCCATCGACGACTCGGAAGGCTCGACACCGATGTCGCCGAGGTAGCCCGTGCAATACCGCGCGGGAATGTTCAGGCAGCGGCACAGGGTGATCGCGAGGTGCGCGAAATCGCGGCAGACGCCCTGCCGCTCGCTGTAGGTGTCCCACGCCGTCTTGGTGGGCCTCGCGAAGTGGTAACCGAAGCGCACGTGTTCGTGCGCGAAATCGCACACCGCCTGCACCCGGCTCCAGCCGGGCCGCAGATGTCCGAACAAACGCCACGCGTCCGCCATGAGCGACTCGGGCTCGCAGTACCGGCTGCCCGGCAGGTACATCAAGGTTTCCTCGGGCAGCAGACTGACCGGGTGTTCCTGCGCGTACGGATAGACCGGATCGGGAACGCCCGAATCCTGGATGAGGCCGTCGGCCGTGATCCGGATGCGCCCCGTCGGTGCCTCGATCCGCGTGCAGGTGTTGCCGAACGCATCGTGATAGAGGTGGAAGGGCACGTGCGGATGGAAGCGCATGTCGTCCGGCCGCAGCAGGTCGTGGATGCGGCTCGGGTGGGCGTGGAGCATCAAGATCATGGGTGTTGGCTGCGGGCACTCGAACACCAGTTCGTAACCAAACCTAATTTTCACGTCGTTCTCCGTCGGGCGCATCGCACCGGGCGCATCGCGCGAATGTCTTACGATGCCAGTCTTCCACGGCGGGACGCTGCCGGGATGATTCTTTACATAATGTAGGAGAGAGCTGACCCGTGAGGGTCACCCCTTAGCCTAGTGCGCCAGCGAGTGCAATGCCTCGTATACGCTCACGTGCGGGTACAGGGCGCAGCGCTCGGCGAGCTGGGTGTCGAACCGGTGCAGGCCGTTCGGATCGAGCACGTGGCCGTCGGAAAGTCCCACGGAGAAGCCGAATACCCACGTGAGCAGGGTGGCGGCGCTCTGAGCGTCGGTGCGGGTGAGTTCGGCGTGACGGGTCTCGAAGGTGGAGCAGCTCAGGGTGGTCAGATCCATGGGGTTGTCGTGATTCGGCTTGATGCGCTTGAGCGCCTCGGCGAGCGACAGGTCGGGATCGTTCTTGCACTGGGCGTCGAGCGCGAAACCAAACGAGGTCAGGGCGCCGCCGTACATGACGTGATTGCCCGCGCGCGCCACGGCGAAGCCGAACAGCCACATCACGGTGTCGATGGGATCGAAGCGTGGGTTGCCCTGGTCCACCGCCTGCATCTGCGACTCGTAGCGGTCGCAGGTCGTGGCCGCGACATCCATCACTGCGGCGCGGCCCACGCCGGGTATCAGCCCGGTCAGGACGAGCGCGATGCACGGCACGCATGCCATCGAGGCCCGGCGCATCATGAGGCGGCGCGCGACGGCAGCACCCGGCTCACCAACGGCGCGAACCTCGCCGCCAGCACCAGGGCCTTGGCGGCCTCGATGTCCGGCGAGAAATACCGGTCGGCGTCGTAGCGTGCCACGCGGTCGCGGACCCGTGCGTGTACTTCCTCCAGCCCCGTCGAGGACCGCGATGGCCGGTGGAAGTCGATGCCCTGTGCGGCGGCCAGCAATTCGATGCCGACCACCGCGGCGGCGTTCTCCACCATGTTGCCCAGGCGGCGGGCGGCATGCGTCGCCATGCTGACGTGGTCCTCTTGATTGGCGGAGGTCGGGATGGAATCCACGCTGCGGGGCGTGGCCAGTGCCTTGTTTTCCGACACCAGGGCGGCGGCGGTGACCTGGGCGATCATGAAACCCGAATTCAGTCCGCTGTTCTCGACCAGAAACGCCGGCAGACCGCTCATCTTGGGATCGACGAGCACGGCCGTGCGCCGCTCCGAGAGATTGCCGACCTCCGCGATGGCCAGCGCGAGGATGTCGGCGGCGAAGGCCACCGGCTCCGCATGGAAATTACCGCCCGACAACACCTCGCCCTGCTCCACGAACAGCAACGGGTTGTCGGTGACTGCGTTGGCCTCGAGGGTGAGCGTGGCGGCGCAGTTGCGCAGGAGGTCCAGGCAGGCGCCCATGACCTGCGGCTGGCAGCGGAACGAATACGGGTCCTGCACGCGGCTGCAATCGAGGTGGGAGGCGCGGATGGCGCTGCCGGCGAGGAGGTCGCGGTACTCGCGCGCCACGGCGATCTGGCCCGGCTGGCCGCGGGCCTGGTGGATGCGGTCATCGAACGGCGCATCGCTGCCCTTGAGCGCATCCACCGACATGGCACCGGCGACCAGGGCGGCGGCGAACAGGTCTTCGGCGCCGAACAAGCCGGCGAGGGCGAGCGCGGTCGACACCTGGGTGCCGTTGATGAGGGCGAGCCCCTCCTTGGCGCGCAGCTGCAGGGGTTCGAGGCCGGCCATCGCCAAACCTTGTGCCGCCGGGAGAATGTTTCCGCCGACGCGGACGTGGCCCACGCCGAGCAGCACCGCGCTCAGGTGGGCGAGCGGCGCCAGATCGCCCGACGCTCCCACCGAGCCCTGTGCGGGCACCAGCGGATACACCTCGTGGCGCAACAGCGCCAGCAACGCCTCGACCAGCGCCGGCGTCACGCCCGAATGGCCGCGGGCGAGGGCGTTCACCTTGAGCGCCAGGGTCAGCCGCACCACGGCATCCGGCAACGGTTCGCCGACCCCCGCGGCATGCGACAGCAGCAGATTGCGCTGCAGGAGCTCGAGCTGGGCGGTGGGGATGCGGGTCTGCGCCAGCAGCCCGAAGCCAGTGTTGATGCCGTAGGCGGCGTCGCCGGCGGCGACGATGTCGTCCACCAGCACGTTCGCGGCGAGGATGGACGACCGGGCGGCCGCACCCAGGGAGAGTTCCGCCGGGTGCTCGTAAATGCGTCGCAGCTCGCCCAGCGACAGCGTGCCGGCAGGGACCGGCGCCGGGCGGCTCATCAGGTGCGCCCGAGCATGGGCAGGTTCAAGCCCTGTTCCCGCGCGCACTCGATGGCGGCGGGATAGCCCGCATCGGCGTGGCGCATGACGCCGGT
Organism: uncultured Steroidobacteraceae bacterium; assembly: GCA_964658215.1. Lineage (GTDB taxonomy): Bacteria > Pseudomonadota > Gammaproteobacteria > Steroidobacterales > Steroidobacteraceae > Bog-1198. Next base: position 7,401 of record CAZZYJ010000077.1, read on the forward strand.
GCCGGGATCGTTCCACAGCACGCGCGCGATACGGCGCGCAGCCGCCTGCGTGCCGTCGCACAGGATCACCACGCCCGAATGCTGCGAATAGCCCATGCCCACGCCGCCGCCGTGGTGGATGGACACCCAGGTGGCGCCGCTCGCGGTGTTGAGCAGTGCATTCAACAGCGGCCAGTCGGACACGGCATCGGAGCCGTCGCGCATGGCTTCGGTTTCCCGATTGGGGCTGGCGACGGACCCGGAATCCAGATGATCGCGGCCGATGACCAGGGGCGCCGACAGCTCGCCGCGCGCCACCATCTCGTTGAAGGCGAGACCGAGGCGATGACGCTGGCCCAGACCCACCCAGCAGATGCGCGCCGGCAGACCCTGGAACTGGATGCGCGAACGCGCCATGTCGAGCCAGCGATGCAGGTGCGCATCGTCGGGGATCAATTCCTTCACCTTGGCGTCGGTCTTGTAGATGTCCTCGGGATCGCCGGACAGGGCCGCCCAGCGGAACGGCCCGATGCCGCGGCAGAACAGCGGCCGGATATATTCGGGGACGAAGCCCGGCACCTCGAAGGCGGCGGCGACGCCCTGATCGCGGGCGACCTGACGGATGTTGTTGCCGTAATCGAACACCGGCAGGCCCTGCGCCTTGAAACGCAGCAGGTACTCGACGTGGCGGGCCATCGAGCGCTGCGCGGCGGCGCTGGTGCCGGCGGGATCGCTCGCGCGGCGCTCGTCCCACTCCTCGACGGTCCAGCCCTGCGGCAGGTAGCCGTTGACGGGATCGTGGGCGGAGGTCTGGTCGGTGAGCGCGTCGGGCGCGATGCCCCGCTCCAGCAAGGTACCGAGCACGTCGACGATGTTGCCCAGCAGGGCCACGGACAGCGGCCGGGACGCCTGCCTGGCGGCGTCGAGCAGACTGAGCGCCTCGTCGAGCGAGCGTGCCTGGCGGTCCACATAGCCGGTTTGCAGACGCTTGTCGATGCTGCCCTGGCGGCATTCCACCGCCAGCATGTTGGCGCCCGCCATGGTGGCGGCCAGGGGCTGCGCGCCGCCCATGCCGCCGAGGCCGCCGGTGAGTATCCAGCGACCCGCGAGGTTGCCGCCGAAGTGCCTGCGGCCCATCTCGACGAAGGTCTCGTACGTTCCCTGCACGATGCCCTGACTGCCGATGTAGATCCACGAACCGGCCGTCATCTGGCCGTACATGGCGAGCCCCTTGCGGTCGAGTTCGTGGAAATGTTCCCACGTCGCCCAGTGCGGGACGAGATTGGAGTTCGCGATGAGCACGCGCGGCGCGTCTGCATGCGTGGGGAACACGCCGACCGGCTTGCCCGACTGCACCAGCAGGGTCTCCTCTTCGGTGAGGGTCTTTAGCGTCTCGACGATGCGGTCGAAGCAGTTCCAGTCGCGGGCGGCCCGGCCGATGCCGCCGTACACCACGAGCTCCGCCGGATTTTCCGCGACCTCGGGATCCAAGTTGTTCATGAGCATGCGCAGCGGCGCCTCGGTGCTCCAGGTGCGGGCGGTGAGCGTGTTGCCGCGCGCGGCGCGCACGATTCTAGGCTTGAGGGGAGCGAGCATGACGATACCTCAGGGGCGAAAACGCCCGGACATTTCGTAGCGGGAACCAGGGTAGTAGAGGCGCGCGACCGAGGCGATCCGGCCCGCGGTCCAGGTGCGCCGGACCAGGAGCAGGCAGGGCTCGTCGCCCGGCATCGCGAGCAGCTCGCGGATGGGTGCGTCGGGCATGACCGCGCGCAGCACGTGCTCGGCTTCCTGCAGGGGCGCGACCTTCATCAGATAGTCGTGAGGCGTGACGCGCGTGAAATCCATGGCGAGGTAATCCGGCGCGAGTGCAGGCAGCACGTGTCGGTCTTCGAGCTGCACGGGCCGCTCGTTCTCGAAGTGCACGATGACCGAGTAGTACAACTCCGCGCCCGGCGCGACGCCGAAATCCTCGACCAGCCGTCCCCCGGCCTGAACGCGCTGCAGGGTCACGACGTCGGCGCGGTGATGATGGCCGCGCGCGCGAATCTCGTCGGCGATGCCGCGTATCTCCAGGGGATGAGCACGCGCCGGCTGCTCCGCGACGAAACTACCGACGCCCGCCACCCGCTTGACGATGCCTGCGTCGCTCAGCTCGCGCAGGGCGCGATTGGCCGTCATGCGCGAGATCCCGAACGAGCGCACCAGCTCGGCCTCCGACGGCACGCGCGCGGCCGCCGCCCAGCGGCCCGAACCGATGTTGTCCAAGATGTGCTGCTTCACCCGCTGGTAGTGCGGGGGTGGCGGCGGGGCCGACGGCTTGTCCATGACGCAGGGTAAGCTGTATAGACAGGTTGGGTCAAGAGGCGGGGCGAGGTGGGGCGGCGGGTTGGCGCCGCTGACGGGGGCGCCCTCCGCTTCCGAAAGCCCTTGATTAAAGCAACCGTTATTACTATTGTGGTAACGCCAGTCTCACGACGTATCGCGGTTGAGGCTGAGACGGCGCCGATCGTCATAGGGACCGCCGGCGCGGCCATCGATGAGTAGGGCAGGACGATCACCCCGGTGATAATGCCGGTTGATCCGGCGATGGCATGAACGAGGTGAGGCATGGTCGCGCTCAAGGTTCGTAAAGTGGGGAATTCGCTCGGGCTGGTGCTGCCGAAGGACGTGATCAGTCGGCTTCGCACCGGTGAGGGCCAGGAGGTGTTCCTCGTCGAGGGACCCAATAATACTTACCGCATCACGCCCTTCGATCCAGCCTTTGAGAAGAAGATGGCGAAGGCCGAAGAGATCATGACGCGCTACCGGAACACGCTCCATGTCCTGGCGAAATGAGCGAGCCGGTCTGGATCGATGATGCCCTCGTGCTCGCAATCCATGACCGGCAGCTCGTCGAGCATGGCGGCGCTGCAGGCGTGCGCGACGAATCGTTGCTTCAATCGGCACTGGGACGGCCGCCCAATCATCTCGCCTACGCCAGCTCCGACATCATCGAACTTGCCATGTTATACACGGCAGGCATCCTCCAAAATCACCCCTTCGTCGACGGCAACAAGCGCACCGGTTTTGTGGTGGGCGTGCTGTTCCTCGAGCTCAACGGCTATCGCTTCACGGCTAGCGAAGAAGCAGCGGCACAATCGATTATCGAACTCGCTGCCGGTACGATCGATGAAACGGGCTTCTGCGCCTTTCTTCGTGCCAACGTGAAGCCATCCCTGTAAGCGGCCGAGAATACCGCAGGCCACCGCCAACGCAGGGCGCCGGTCAACATTATGGTTTCGCAAGGGGGGGGGCTCGCCGGCGGGCGAGCAGTGCAGGGTTGACAACAGACGTGTCGGCGACCGACCGAAACTCATTGCAAGCCTGCAGGGTTCGAAGCGATGATTGTGCTCATGAGAACGATCCAAGAGCCTGCCCGCTCCGTCGATGTGATTCTGGAAACTGAAGTGCTCGTTGTCGGTAGTGGTCCTGGCGGCCTCAGCGCCGCGTTGGCGGCGGCGCGTGCCGGTGTACGAACCGCCTTGATCGATCGCAACGGCTGTTTCGGCGGCAATATCACGCAGGTGGGGGTGGAGGGTTTTGCTTGGTATCGTCACGAGCACACCGTTGACTGCGAAGGAATCGGCATCGAACTTGAGAAACGCGCCGCCGCCATGGGGGCCGCCATGCCTGAGCCGCAGTCGTTGAGTCATGCGCTCGATGCGGAGATGTTCAAATGGGTAGCGGACGTGCTGGTGCAAGAAGCCGGCATCACTCCATTGCTGCATCGGCTGTGCGTGACACCGATCGTGGAGCGAGGCGCCGTTGTGGGCGTGATCACGGAAAGTAAAGCCGGACGCGAGGCGATCTTCGCGAAACGGGTGATCGATGCCACCGGCGACGCTGATATCGCAGCACGCGCCGGCGCACCGGTGCACAAGCTGCCGAAAAAAGAAATGATGTCGGCCTCCGTCATGTTTTCGATGAGCGGCGTGAACAAGCGCCGCTTCATCGATGCCGTCAAGGCGGACCCTCAGACCTATGCGGATTGGTCCGGTAACGGAGAATGGGACTACGAGACCACCGGCAAAGAGGACAAGCTCTTCTCGCCGTTTCTTCGCAAACCGTTTCAGCAGGCCCTCGCCGCCGGCATCATCCCGCCAAATTTGCACACCATCGCGGGCACCTGGGGCTCGGTGAGCGATCAGGGCGATCTTACCTACTTGAATCTGGTGCACCTGGCCGAAATCGATGGCACAGACCCGAACGATTTGACCCAAGGCGAGATGCGCGGCCGGCGCGAGGCGATCTTCGCGCTGGAGGCGCTTCGCGGTTTCATGCCGGGCTGTGAGGACGCGAAGCTGCGAAATTTCGGGATGACCTTGGGCATTCGCGACACTCGCAAAATAGATGCCCTCTACAATCTTAAAGGCGAGGACGTGCGCAAGGAGGCTCGTTTCGACGATGCCATCGGCATCTTTCCGGAATTTATCGACGGTTACGGCATATTGATCCTGCCTACCACGGGCCGTTACTGGCACCTTCCTTATCGGGCGCTCGTGCCCAAGGGTGTCAGCAACCTGTTGGTGGCCGGTCGGTGTATTGGCGGCGACAAAATCTCTCACGCCTCCGCTCGCAACATGATGTGTTGCGCCGTCAGCGGCCAAGGCGCGGGGGTTGCGGCGGCCATCTCCATACGCCTCGACCAGGCGCTGGATCAGCTCGATATCAAGGCAGTGCATCAGGAGCTCAGCCGGCAAGGCGCGCGTTTCCAGTGACGTCAGACGGCCCCGCCTCGCGGATGCGGTGGTGGGTGCTGGCGCTCGCCGCAATTGCGGTATCGAGCAGTTACTACGAGGAAGATGTCATCGGGCCCATCGCTGATTTGCTCAATCGGCAACGCGGATTTAGTCAGTCGCAGATCGGCATGTTGAATGGCGTCACCAGCATCCCCAATGTTGCCCTGGCCTTCATCGGCGGTGTGCTCATCGACCGCTGCGGCGCCGCCTGCGTCGCATTCTGGTCGGCCCTCATCGGTGTGTTGGGCGCGGCTTTGACCGCCATCGGTGGTACGTACGAACTGATGGTCGCCGGACGCTTCATCTTCGGTATCAGCGAAGGCGCGATCTTCATTGCGTTGATCGCAACTCTGGCGCGGTGGTTCCCGCGCAGCGGCATTGCCCTGGCAACGGCCGTGTACCTAAGTCTCGCGCGGGTGGGATCCTATGCCGTCGATACATCAACCGCATGGGCGCGCCCGTTGTACGAGCGCGGCTGGCAAGCTCCGCTCTTGCTCGGAACGGTCGTAACGATCGCAGGGCTGATTGCGACAGCCCCGTTGTACCGGTCTGACATGCAGCGCGGCTCGGTCGTGGCGGTGGCCATCGAGAACGTGAAGTGGCGTCAGCTTCTGAAGTTTGATCTGTCCTATTGGTACATCCTCGCGCTCCATGTGTTGTACGCGGCGGTTTTTTTCCCGTTTCGAACCACGTATGCCGTCGAGTATTTCCAGCATGCCAAAGGTCTCACGCTGCAGCAGGCGGCGCTCGCGAACAGCTGGGTGTTTTTTGCGGCGATTTTCGCCACTCCGTTCTTCGGCCTGCTCGCCGACCGGTGGGGTTTTCGCGCACTGATGCTTACCCTCGGCACGCTGCTGCTACCGGTCACTTTCGTGTTGCTCGGACTTACGCACTTGAACCTGTGGATGTCGACAGCGCTGATGGGCATCAGTTTCTCACTCGTACCTGCGGTGATTTGGCCTGCCACGACCCTGCTGGTCGAGCCGCGCCGTCTCGGCACCGCGCTGGGGCTCATCACGCTCGTTCAAGCCTTCGCCATGGCAGCTTCCAATCTTGCGGCGGGCTTTCTCGCCGATTGGGCGCATGCGGGGGCTCAAAACCCGGCCGGTTACGGCGTAATGTTGGAATTCTT
>CAZZYJ010000078.1:0-4064 GCA_964658215.1 uncultured Steroidobacteraceae bacterium
GCGGCCGCGGCGCGCGAGGTCGGCGCGGACCGTGCGGAAGGCGCGGACCTCGCGGACGATCGAGCCGGCCGCGCTGACGCGCGCGTCACCGCCGTCTTCTTCGGCCGTGATTTTTTCACCGCCGATGCCAGCTCCTGCGCCGCGACGTCCCGTTCCGGCTGCAGCGGACTGGGCAGCTCCGCAACCACTTCGCTCGCAGGCTTGTCACGGCGCAGTCCCTTGAAGGATGCCTGGCGGATCATCCCGGTGGCGGTCCAACCGGCGAATTCGATCTCTGCCACGAGCGAGGGCTTCAACCACCGGATGTTCTTTTGCTTCGCCGGGGCGTTGGCGCCGCCGAAGGGATTCACCTCGCTCGTCGCCTTTTGCAGGATGGGCAATAGTTTCGCAGCGACGGCGGCGCCGTAGCCGGTGCCGATGCGGCCGACATAGACCAGATGTCCGTCGCGCATGACGCCGGCCAACAGCGAGCGGAGGGTTCCCGCCTCGGTGTTCCAGCCCCCCAACACCACCTCGTGCCCGGCACGGCACTTGGCCTTGGTCCAATCGCCGGACCGGCCGGAGACGTAGGCTGCGTCCAGCCGCTTCGAAACGATGCCTTCCAGATGCATCTTGCAGGCGGAGAGCAATACCGTGTCGGCGGTCGATTCGAAGTGCGCGACGTAACGGATCGATTTTGCGGCGGGCGTTTTCGCGAGCAGTCGCTCCAGGCGCTCCTTGCGGACGACCAGGGGCAGCGGGCGCAGGTCGTCCCGACCTTCGGTCAACAAATCGAAGGCGAAGAACACCAGATCGTCCGACCGGCTCTCCGACAAGGCCATCTGCAGCGCAGCGAAACTCGGCATCTGATCGCGGTCGAGAGCACAGACCTCGCCGTCGAGAATGCAATCGGGAAGCACCGCCGCGCTCTTCGCGATGGCGGCAAACTGGTCGGTCCAGTCGAGGCCGCTGCGGGTGCGCAGGCGGGCCGCGCCGCGCTGCACGCGCAACTGCGTTCGATAGCCATCCAGCTTGATCTCGTGGGCCCACCCCGCCGCCGCGGGCGGGCGCTCGACCAATTTGCACAACTGCGGCTCGATGAACTCGGGAATGACCTTGAGGGTCGGCGGCTTGCGGCCGGTGGTTTTCTTCCGGGAAGGGGCGGGAGCCGCCTCGACCAACACGCTTTGCGTCTTGTCCGTCCGGTCGCTGCGCCACACCGCGTCCGCCGTGACCTGGTCGGCGGCCAGCATGAAGGGCACCGGTGCCTTGCCGCCACCCGCGGCGATCTGCGCCATCGTCCGTCCGGACGCCACGGATCGGTCCAGATCGAGGAGCGCCTGGGACTCGCCGGGCTTGGCGAACTCGTCGCGATGCTTGATCAAAAGCCAGTTGGTCCGCTTCGTTCCAAAGCGGTCGTTCTTGATGCGCACCAACACCCAGCTGCCCTGCAGGCGCTCACCCTGCAGGAGAAACTTGAAGTCGCCGTCCTGCAGCCCCTCGTCCGGGCTCTTGGGACCCGCCGCCTGCCAATAGCCCCGGTCCCACAGTTGCACCGTGCCGCCCCCGTACTGACCCTTGGGGATGGTGCCCTCGAAGTCCCCATAATCCAGAGGATGATCCTCGACCTCTACGGCCAACCGTTTGTCGGCAGGATCGACGGACGGGCCCTTGGTCACCGCCCAGGACTTGAACACCCCCCCGAGTTCCAGCCGCAGGTCGTAATGCAGATGGCTCGCCGCATGCTTTTGAATCACGAAGCGCGAACGACCGGAAGGCGCCACGGCCAGCCGGCCGCTGGGCTCCCGGGTCTGCGTGAAGTCGCGTTTTTGCTGGTACCTCGCGAGCGAGCCTCGCGCTTCATCTGCCGTCTTACGCGCCTTGGCCACGGCTCTCCTCCTCAAACGCGGGAGCGACGACGATTCAAACTCCAAATGGAGGCAGTCAACAGGGTCGCGAACGACACCCAGGCGATGAAGGGGAGGCCTGCGCGGGCGGCCGCCGGATCCACCGGCGTGGCTTGCCGAACGAACCCGGCGCCGCTCGCGATCATGGTCGCGGCTGCCACGGTGCTGAGCCCGAGGGCGCGGCGCTTGAAGAACAACCGGCTCCAACCGCCGATCATGAACGTGTTCCATGTCAGCAATGCAAGGGCCCGACGCCTGCCCGCCGTCGGCGGCGTGCGCAACAATCGGTAGGCCGCCACGGCGAGGCCGCTTTCGATTCCGGTCCACGCCACGGGAACCAGCCAATCCTTGGGCTTGAACCAAGGCTTTCTCAAGGTCGCGTACCACAGGGCGATACGCGGATGGTTGGGCGAGGGCACGCTCGAGGCGCTCAACGCCAACGGCAGCAGAAAGGCCCCCGAGGCCAGCGCGGCGGCGGCGGGGCGCTTCAAGACCAGGCCGGCCACGCCGGGCATGCCGACACCGGCATCAGACGAGCCGGCGAGGCGCATCGGGATGTATGGGATCCAAGAGAGGTGCCGCCGGGTCCCCGGCCGTTTGTCCGCGCGGCGGAAGACGGGGGCCGCTGCCCCCCATGGCGCTCTTCCCTCCGAAGGAAAACGACAGAATCAAGAGAGCAACGAAGGGTCCACCGATGATCCAAAGCGGTATGAAGGGGCCCATGTGACGACTCCGGGTGTGTGTTGAAACTGCTTCCTATCATAGGACGGCCGAAATCCAGGAGGACTTCCCAGAAGCCGAAGGTTGCTGTGGGATTTATCGCGCCCGGGCAACACGGGCTGCAGGCGGCCACCCCGGCGGACCGCGACGCCTGTCCGGCGACCCGAACGTCGTTGCTAGCCCTCCTCTTTCTTGATGACGCTGATGGTGCCGTTTCGCTCCAGAACGGCGTACTTGATGTCGAACACCGAGCCGATGAGCTTGGTGCGGGCGGCGGCCATGACGTCTTCGGGATCCACCCGCATCCCGCGCATGACGTCGAGCTGCCAATCGCCGTCTTTGATGAGCACCAGCGGCGTGCCGTCGATCAGCAGCGCAAAGCGGGGCGATTTATCCTTGAGCCACGCCACCGCCCGATGCATCAGGGCGATCGACAGAATGGCGGTGCCGCAATTGGTGACGGAATGGTCCCGTCCCACGGTGGCGGCAATGGCAACGCCACCGATGAGAAAGACGATGACGAATTCGAACAGCGTGAGCTGCCCGCCGGGGCGGCGGCTCAAGATGCGCACCACCAGCAGCAACAGACAATAGCCCAGTATTGCCCGGATGATGGTCCCCATGTCAGGGCACCACCGCCACCGACAGGGACACCGAATCGACTCCCGGTATGCCGATGTCGAGCGTATGCAGCCCCGCGCTCACCGGCTCGAATTCGAACCGTACCACGGCAGGGGCGCCGCTCGACGGAAACTCATAGGTCAGGCCGCCCCGTCCGACGAGGGTCTTCTCCGGCGCGGGGATTACCCGACGCAGGCCCAGCGCCTCGATCGCCGAATCGCCCAGGAACAATTCAGCGCGACCCTGCCGCAACGCCGCGGCCCCGAGCCTCACGGTCATCAAAGAGGGCGTACCGGAACGCTCGATCCTTTCATAGCTCACCTCCCAGTCTCCCCGGCCGCCACGGATGCGGGCATTCGCCAGCGGTCCGCGGCCGAACCCGCCGGCCAGATCCAGACCGATGATGAGCGTGAAAAACACCCAGACGATACGTTCGAAGCGCCACCATCGGCGCTGAAACTCGAGATCTTCACCGACCGCGATCTCATCGTTGATCTGGGCGACCGAGTCCTTCACCGGAGCGTCGAGGGCCACGGCTCACCCCGCCGCGCCGGACGCCTTGCCCGGCAGGATGCTGATATCCCCGTTTCGCTCCAGGATGGCTTGATCGATGGCGCTCAGCTGCAACACACCGCGGTCCCGGGCGACGAACATCACGTCGACATCTTCGATATGCATGTGGGCCAGCGTTTCCTTGCGCCAGTATCCCTGTCCGAGCAAGACCAACGGAGTGCCATCGATCAGCCGCGCAAACCCCGGCGACCTCGAGCGCAGCCAGCTGATCGCGTAGTGGGCGAGGGCCACGGCAATGAGCTGGCAGGCGGCATTCGTGAAGGA
>CAZZYJ010000078.1:4164-5361 GCA_964658215.1 uncultured Steroidobacteraceae bacterium
CTCGGTGCTGCGCCTCTGCTGGAAGTCGACGGAATGATGCTGGCTGAATCGGCCGCCATCGTCGATTTCATCCTCGCGCGACATGGCGGCGGACACCTGCAGCCCGGTCCGGATCATCCTTATTTCGTTCCGTATCTGTACTGGTTTCACTTCGCCAACGGCAATCTTCAGCCGGTGATGGGACGGGCCATGATGGTCGGACGCTGCAAACTGCCGCCGGATCATCCGGTGCAACGCGCGGTGGAGGAAAGACTGAACAAGGTGCTCGCGTTGATCGAGGCCCAACTGTCGACCAACGAGCACCTCGTCGGCCGCGAACTCACCGCGGCCGACATCATGAGTGTTTTTTCCTTGACCACGATGCGTCTGTTCCATCCTGTCGATCTGTCGCCGTATCCCAGAATATTGAACTACCTTCGACGCATCGGTGAAAGGCCCGCCTATCGACGAGCCATGGCCAAGGGCGATCCGGATTTGACGCCGTTGCTGACGTGATGCGCTGCCCCCACAGCCGTTGCTGATCCGTCAGCATTTTCCGAGAGCCCGTGACGCTCCTGACCGGCAGACTCGCCGGTCGCGGCACGGCACGCTACCGCGGTCAAACACACCAAAGGATACGGATCATGGCAAACACATTGACGGGAATACGAGTGGCGATATTGGCCACCGACGGGTTCGAGCAGTCAGAATTGCTCGAGCCGCGACGGTCGTTGGAGGAGGCGGGGGCGCTCACCGAAGTCGTGTCTCTCAAGGACGGTACGATCCAGGGCTGGAACCACGACGAGCAGGGCGACTCCGTCGAGGTGGACACGACGCTCGAGTCGGTCGACGTGAAGGACTATGACGCATTGCTCCTGCCGGGCGGCGTCATGAATCCAGATGCGTTGCGAATGGATTCCACGGCGGTTGCATTCGTCAAAGCCTTCTTCGACGCCCGCAAACCGGTGGCCGCGATATGCCACGGACCGTGGACGGTGATCGAGGCGGACGCCGTCCGGGGCCGCACCCTGACTTCCTGGCCCTCGCTGAAGACCGACATCAAGAACGCGGGCGGCACCTGGGTGGATCAGGAAGTCGTGGTGGACGGCAACCTCGTCACGAGTCGAAACCCGAAGGACATCCCCGTCTTCAATCGCGAAGTGGCCAAATTGTTCGCCACCGCGCAGTCACGCGCGGCGTAAGAGGTCGCTCGCGCGA
>CAZZYJ010000078.1:5371-13182 GCA_964658215.1 uncultured Steroidobacteraceae bacterium
CCCCGTCGACGCATTGTGTCACACCGGCAGACGTCTGCCGGTGCAGCATTGTTTGTGGGTTCGCCTGGGTCGAAAGTATCGCGTTAGTCCAGAAACCGGTTGGATATCAACCGGATTTCTTGGCTCCTCGTTTTTTCTTCTTCGGCGGGATTTTGGCACCCGCTTTTCGGGCCTCCGCCAGGCCTATGGCCACGACCTGGGAGCGGCTTTTTACCTTGTCGCCGGAGCCGCTCCGCAGTGTCCCGGCTTTGAGCTTGTGCATGGCACGCTCCACCTTGGCGGCACCCTGCTTTTTCTTCGCGGCCATACGGGCTCCTTCAGTGCTGGGTGGCTTCGTGCGGCTTGAGCACGACCTTCGTGACCTCGTTCTGCTGCTCCTTGAACATTTTGTAGCCCGTGGGCGCGTCCTCGAGACTCATGCGATGGCTGATGAGGAAGGTGGTGTCGAGCTTACCCTCCATGATGAGCTTCAGCAGTTGGGACGTATATTTCTGCACATGGGTTTGCCCGGTCTTCACCGACAGCCCCTTTTCCATCAGAGCACCGATGGGAAACTTGTCGGTAACACCACCGTATACCCCCGGTATGGAGATCTTGCCGCCTTTGCGGCACGCAATGATGACCTGGCGCAGACCATGGGTCTGATCGGTGACCAATTTCACGGCCGCCTTCACCTTGTCCATGACGCTGTCGGCGGTGAACCCATGGCTTTCCATGCCCACGGCATCGATGCAGGCGTCGGGGCCGATGCCGCCCGTCATCTCCACCAATGCCTCCCGTACGTCGACCTCGTCGAAGTTGACGACTTCGGCGCCCATCGATTTGGCCAGGTCCAGTCGATGCGGGTAGTGGTCGATGGCTATGACGCGATGGGCGCCGAGCACGAACGCACTCTGTATGGCGAACAGGCCCACGGGTCCGCAACCCCACACCGCCACGGTGTCGGTCGGCTTGATGTCACAATTATCCGCCGCCATCCAGCCGGTCGGCAAAATGTCGGAGAGAAACAACACCTTGTCGTCCTCGATGCCGTCCGGAATGACGATGGGGCCCACGTCCGAGTAGGGGACGCGCACATATTCCGCCTGTCCGCCGGCATAACCGCCGGTGAGATGGGCATAGCCAAAGGCCCCCGTCATGGGATAGCCGTAGAGCAATTCAGAGATGTCCGCGGTTTCGGCCGGGTTCGAATTGTCGCAGGCCGCGAATTGCTGCTGCTTGCAAAAGAAACATTGTCCACAGGCGATCACGAACGGGACCACCACCCGTTGGCCCACTTTCAATTGCGCGTTGCCGCGACCCACTTCGACCACCTCCCCCATGAACTCATGTCCCAATACGTCGCCGGCCTTCATGGTGGGAATCACGTGATCATAGAGGTGCAGATCCGAACCGCAGATGGCGGTCGAGGTGATACGTATGATGGCGTCGCGGGGATTGACGATCTTCGGGTCGGGGACCGTGTCGACTCGAACATCGTGTTTACCGTGCCAGGTCAGTGCGCGCATTGATTGGATCCTTGGACGTGTGTAAGAGGTGAAGTGGCGCCCTGAAGCGCGTCGTCAAGAGCGGGGAGCGGCGTCCGGCGCCTGCGCGGTAGACACCTCGCCGGTTTCCATCAGCTGTTTGAAACGGCGCAAGTCCTGCCGGGCCTGAATTTTCGGCTCCTTCTGAAACAACTTCGCGACGAGTTTCCCGACCGCACCCGCCGGCGGATCGTACACCAGGGTGACCCTCACCACGGTACCGCGCCCATCGGGGGAGTCGAGGAATTCCACTCGGCCGCTATTGCGTACGCTGGCACCCTCGAGGGACCGCCACGCAATGGTCCGTCCCGGTTCGTCGAGGCTGATTTCGGCGTCCCACTCCACCGTCTGTCCCGCCGGCGCTTCGATCACCCAATGGGAGCGCAAAGCGTCCTCGACAACGACGCTGTGCACGTTGTGCATGAACAGCGGCAGATGGGTGAAATCCCGCCAAAAGGCGTACAGATCAGCCCTCGGTCGATCGATGGTCACCGAACGCCCCACGAGTACGTCGCCGCGGCGGGCGTCCAGGTCGTCGGTGGCCGCCGAGACGTCGGGATGTTTGGCAGCCGAGAGGGGGGCGTCGTCGTGGGCCGTTTGCGTGATGCCGTCGTTCATGCGTTTTCTCCATGGATACAGCACGATGGTGCGTGCTCGATCTGCGCCGCGCTGTCCGTCAACACGAGATGCCACGTGTAGGCGTTCGACGAGCTGCTTTAAGTCGGTAACGTCCTTCATCGGTATACCGTCGAGCCTGATGGCCGGCAGTTGCAAGTCGGCGCTCACTGAGGCCTCCGAAAATCAAACGCAGGAGATACTCATGCAATCAATGAAAGGGCAGCTGGCGGTGGTCACCGGCGCCTCGACGGGCATTGGGCTCGAGCTCGCCCGTCTGTGCGCGCAGCAACAATTCGATCTGGTCATTGCAGCCGACGAACCGCTCATCGAGGAGGCGGGTAGAGAACTCGCCGGCAGCGGCGTCGACTGCAAGGCCGTGCAATGTGATCTGTCCACCGCGGAGGGGGTGGACCGATTGTTGGCGGCAATCGGCGGACGGCCGGTCGACGCGCTGCTCGCCAACGCGGGTCGGGGCCTGGGCAAGGGGTTTCTCGATCAGGATCTGAACGACGCCCTGAAGGTCGTGCATACCAATGTGGACGGGACGCTTCGGCTGGTGCACGGCGTTGCGGGTGGCATGCGCGGGCGTGGTCAGGGGCGCATACTCGTCACCGGCTCCATCGCCGGCCTCATGCCGGGAACCTTTCAGGCGGTGTACAACGGCTCCAAGGCGTTCCTCGATTCATTCTCCGTGGCCCTGGCGCATGAATTGAAGGACACCGGCGTCACGGTAACGTGTCTGATGCCCGGAGCGACCGAAACCGACTTCTTCGAACGGGCTGACATGCTCGACACCAAGGTAGGCAGCAGCGAAAAAGCCCACGCGGCCGATGTGGCTAAAACGGGCTTCGATGCGATGATGAAGGGCGAACTCAAGGTGGTCGCGGGGCTCGGCAACAAACTTCGCGCCGCCGTCGCGCACGTGGCACCCGATTCGACGCTGGCGGAAATGCACCGTGATATGGCCGAACCGGGCGGCGGAAAAACGGACGAACCGAAATCGAAGAGGGAGCGTACGGACCGACCTCGGGTTTGAATCGCGGGATGAACAAGGCTGGGCAGGCCCACCTGGCGCCTGCCCGCTACGAGAAGCCTATTTGCCTTACAAATCGCCTCTACCAAGTCGCCTCTACATAGCACAAATTGCCTCTACATCGCCGCGTTGCTCGAAAGCGTCGCGTCTGGCTTGCGCACTCCGGAAAGGTCCACGGTACCCCCGACGTAGCGGCTGAACTCCTCCTGATATCGCGCCGTCAGCCGCCCCTGCTCGACGACCGACACCTTGTCCTTCAGATCCACGAACCAGTTTTTCTCCTCTTCGTAGACGTGATGCAGCACGGCGCCTTGGATGTGTTCGAGCTTGTCCAAATAGTCCTGGCTCAACGGCTCCAGCTTTTCGAGCAGTCCCATCTGTAGTTTCGCGGCCGACTGCTCCGTGTAAGCGGTGGTGGCGTGCCCCTTCTCGCCCGCGTCGGCCAGAGCCGGATACAGCACCGCCTCCTCCGCCACTGCATGCCCCGTCAACAGAGTGGCGAGTTTTTTCTGCGCGGCGACCTGCGCAGCCGCGGTGGTCGCCTCCTTCACGGCGGCGAACGCCGCTTCGATGTTTTCATGATGCTCCAGCACCATGGACAACCAGTCGCCCGGGGCCGCCATCGACCGTGCTTTGGCATGCGCCTCGCGGCGGGCATCATCACTTTCGGGCGGTGTCACGGCCGCCACCACTTTGTCTACGATCGACATGAACATCTCCTCAACACATTGGTAAATTACATGGCGCGGGAATTTGCTTCACGCGTGCTTGGCACCGCCGCCCTTGCCGTTCTGCGTCGTGGCGTTGGTCTTCGCCAGCTTCGGGTCCGCTTCCAGGGCGTCGGCCGCGTTTCCCGTGGCGCCGTTGCGACCCGCCGCCATGCCCAACATCGCGCCGGTGGTGGGATCGCTCTTCGGGTCGGACTGCAGCCGCATCGCGGACTGCTTGACCACCTGCAAGACGTCCGGCTGCAGGGCAACCGTCGGCATTCCATCCTTCCCGTCCACCGCAGCGGCCGCCTCTCGATAATCGAAAGTGGGCTCCTTGTTCCACGGCCCCCGCGTGTCGCCGTCGCCGGTGGACATGTTGAAGTAGACATTGGTGAACTCGGGCACACCGGGCAGTTTGCCCGGGGGGAAGTTCGGCTGCAGCGAATAGAGGGCTTTCTCGAACGACTGCTG
Source organism: uncultured Steroidobacteraceae bacterium (assembly GCA_964658215.1). Lineage (GTDB taxonomy): Bacteria > Pseudomonadota > Gammaproteobacteria > Steroidobacterales > Steroidobacteraceae > Bog-1198. The sequence goes on from CAZZYJ010000078.1 coordinate 9,730, forward strand.
GTGGGCGATTTCGCGTGTCATGAGAAATCCGAGAGCTTCTTTCACACCGGGATCGTCGGTGCAGCTGATGAGCCGCTCGTAGACTATCTTGGCGCGCGATTCCGCCGCGATGTTCGAACGCAGATCGCAGGTGGGATCGCCGATGGAATCCACGTAGGCGGCCGTCCACGGCACACCGGCTGAATTGGTATACGCCGGGGCTCCGCCGTAGAGCACTTGCGTGGTGTGCGAATCGTTGCCCGCACCGGAGATCGCCCGATACATGTCCGCTTCCTTCAAGGCAGCTTCGGACAATTGCGCTTTCGCCCCCTTGTTAAGCATGGCGACGATGGTGCCGATGACCTCCAGGTGACTGAGCTCTTCGGTGGCGATGTCGATCAGCATGTCTTTCCTGCCGGGATCGTCCTCCGCGAGATATTGGGCGAAGTAGCGGGTGGCTGCGGCCAATTCGCCCTGAGGACCTCCGAACTGTTCGAGCATGAGGTTCGCCAGGCCGGGATTGCACTCGTTGACGCGCACGGTGTACTGAAGGCGTTTGTTGTGGGTAAACATGTAAGTCCTCGTGGTGCTGGAGTTGAAGTACGCCGTGCCAGTGAAACCTGCAACGACGTCGTTGTGCTCTAAAGTACTGGCGAAGGGTTGCGCGAACTGTCGGCGGGCGACCCGCTGCGCACGCACCGCAATCGCCGAACCGGGGTAAGAATATTCCGCGACGTCTGTGAGACAGGGCTTATGGCGGGGTGCGGGTGCCCGGAAAGGCTTTCTGCGTGCTGGGCGCCACGCGCGACACATGGTCGGTGGGGCTCTACGCCAAGAGCCTGCTCAACTGGAAGAACATCATCCAGTATCCGTCGGTCAACTCCGTGCAGGAAGGCTACACCGTGCGACCGCTGACCCTCGGTGTCACCGCGACCGTGGGGTTCTGACGTGCCGCGCACGAGGCCGGTCAGGTCATGCTTTTCAGGACCTCGTCGCGGCGGATGAACGCATGGAACAGCGCCGCCCCGAAATGCGCCACGAACACGGCGAACAACAACACCGCGAGGGCTGTATGACCCGTGCGCAGCACCGCGTAGAGGGCGGCATCGTGTGGCACGATCGCCGGCAGTGGTAGGTGGCCGAAGACGAGGATGGGATAGCCGCCGGCCGACAACATGGACCAGCCCACCAGCGGCAGCGCGAACATCAGTGCATACAACACGTAGTGCGATGCGGTGGCCAGGGTGCGCTGCCAGGGAGGTAGATCCGCGGGGAGGGGCGGCGGCCGGGTCAACAACCGGTTGGCGAGCCGCAGGGCGGCAAGCACCAGAATCACGATGCCGATCGAGCGGTGCACCGCCGACAGTTCGTCGTATCTGGGCGAGACCGTGCTCACCATGCCGACGCCGATGAACAACATGGACAGGATCAGCAGCGCCATGAGCCAGTGCAGCGCGCGCGACAACACGGTGAAACGCTGCGGCGGTCGAATCATGGCGTCACCCCGGCACTTCGCCCGGCGACCGCGCTCGGCGGCTTCGCCTCGCCGGCGCGGCGTCGGAACGAGACGGCATAGATCGCCGATCGGGCGAAAGGGATCGGATCGTCGGAGGGGGCGATGCCGGCGGGCAGGATGAGCGGATCGAAGTTGAGGTCCCGACAGTTGCCCGTCGATTCGCTTTCGACGTGATCGATCGTAAGCTCCCCCAGGGTCACGCGGGTTCGATCCTCGGGCCAGACCTGCGCCGCTTCGTTCGGATCGTCCGGCATCGCCAGGGTCGCGACGAGCCGCCATTTGACCGGGCCGCGTGCCACGCGGCCCAGCAGCTCGTCGAACAGATAATTTCGCGACTTCGCCGCCCGTTCCTCGGCGGGCAGGGTCGCGAAGGCATCCTCCGCCTGCATGGACCAGCGCACCAGCCGACGTTTGCCGTCCGGCGCCACGAACAGGAAGCCGTCCACGCTGTTGTAGGAATCGTTGGTGAACTGGGAGGCGAGGGGCCTTTCCTTGAGGCGCGCCATGAACGCCACGGTTTCTGGATGCGCGGCGAGATACGCCTGCATCCTGGCCGGGTCCGGCTTGCCCGTGCGGGGATCGGGTGTCGAAGCGACCACGTTCTCGTAGAACGCCTCCGGCGTGGACACGTGCAGTCCGGGGGTATCGTTGATGGCCATGCGCCATTCGCCGCCCCCGGCCGGCAGCAAGCGTAGCGCCATGCTGCGCACCGGCGCCGTGGTGGCGTCGTCGGCGAAGGGGTTGCCTTCCCCTTCGGCGAAGCGGCCGGTGACCGCCACTGCACCGCCGAGAAACACGTTCGCCGCCGACAGCGACCTCGCCTCGGCGCTGCCGACGAACGAGCCGGCGATGCAGATACCCTTCGAATGGGCGCGGCGAAAACCCGCGGGGGGCGCGCCGTGCTCCATGGCATCGGTGAAGCGGGCGGGGCTCAGCCGGTGGGGCGTGAGGAATCCGCCGGCATAGGCGAAGAGCACGGCCGCCGCGGCGAGCGCCGTGCCGATGGCAGCGGCCCGACCGGGATTGCGCCGCAGCAGGTCGAGTGTGCCGGTGTTGCCTGTATTCATGGGAAGATGGTACAGAGTTATGATGAGCACACCGACCTCGTTTTCCATCGGCACGCCGGGAGTTTCCTGGGGGGAGACGGAACGAGCTCTCTGGCTCTCGCGGCAGGCCGTCCAGCGCAGTTACGAGAGCGACGTGCTCGGTGCGATCCATGCCTTAGGTGCGGTGTTCGACGTCGTGCAGTATGGCCGCCTCGATCATAACCCCGACAGATACCCCTTGTTCGCGCTGAAGAGCCGCGACTGGCGCGACGCGTTGCCCTGTGCATTGGTGACGGGAGGCGTGCATGGCTACGAGACCAGCGGCGTGCAGGGCGCGCTACGGTTCGCCGCCGACCATGCGGCAGGCTATGCGGGGCGGATCAATCTGATGATCGTCCCGTGCGTCAGTCCCTGGGCCTACGAGATGATCCAGCGCTGGAACAGGCATGCCATCGATCCGAATCGCTCTTTTAGAGAAGACAGCCCCGCGCAGGAAGCCGCGGCGCTCATGCGGCTGGTCGCACCGCTGCGTGATCGATGCTTGGTGCACGTCGACTTGCACGAGACCACCGATACCGACGAATCCGAGTTCCGGCCGGCGCTCGCCGCCCGCGACGGCACGGAGCACGCAGCGTGCGACATCCCCGACGGGTTCTACCTGGTCGACGACAGCGAACATCCGCAACCGGCGTTCCAGCAGGCCGTGCTCGCGGCAGTGGCCCGTGTCACGCACATCGCGTCCGCAGATCGAGATGGCCGGCTCATCGGTTCACCGATGGTCGCGCCGGGCGTGATCGAATATCCCCTGAGGCAACTCGGCCTGTGCGGGAGCATCACCCCGGCACCGTTCAAAACGACCACCGAAGTCTATCCGGACAGCGCCAGGGCGACGCCCGAGCAGTGCAGCGCCGC
>CAZZYJ010000079.1:0-12947 GCA_964658215.1 uncultured Steroidobacteraceae bacterium
CCGCGACACGCTCCTCGGCAACCAGCTGGGCGTCAAGAAGCGCAACAAGAAACACGCCAGCGCCGCCCTGTACGCGCACTTCAGCGGTGCCCGCCGCGACGAGGGCCGGCGTGAGGGCAACATCGCGATCTACTGGTTCGAACACGGCTGGTTCTGGTTCATCCCCCTCGCCGACGGTGCGACCAGCGTCGGTGCCGTGGTCTGGCCCGCCTATTTGAAATCGCGCGTGGGGGATCTGCGGGAGTTCTTTCTCGCGACCATCGCGCAATGCGCGCCGCTCGCGGAGCGTCTGAGCGCCGCCGAACTGTGCTCCCCGGTGGAAGCCACCGGCAACTATTCCTACGCCTGCGAGCACAGCCATGCGGAGAATTATCTCCTGGTGGGCGACGCCTACGCGTTCGTCGATCCCGTGTTCTCGTCCGGCGTGATGCTGGCCATGAACGGCGGCATGGCCGCCGCCGAGACGGTCGATCGATGTCTGCGCGAACCGCGCCGCGCCCGGGCGGCGCTCGCGAAGTTCGACCGGCTCATGCGCCACGGGCCGCGCCAGTTCTCCTGGTTCATCTACCGCGTCACCAACCCCACCATGCGCGAGCTGTTTCTCGGGCCGCGCAACCTGCTGCGCATGGAGGAAGCCCTGCTCTCCGTGCTGGCGGGCGACATCTTCGGCCGCACGCCCATCTGGACGTCGCTGCGCGCCTTCAAGAGCCTGTATTACTTGATCTCGCTCGCCAACCTCGGCAGATCACTGCGCGCCGCACGAGCCCGCGCCGCCCGTATCCGCGCGCCGGAACCCGAACGCATCCTGCGCGGCTGATGGCGGCAACACGCAAGGAGGGCCGTCCGGCGCCGGCCCGCGGTCCGGCGCCCCCCCGCGGCCCCTGCCTTGCGGTCCCGGGCGCGCGGCGGCGGTTCGCCACGGTGCTGCGCCCCGTCAAGACACTGTACGAGTATTTCGCCATGTACTCGTCGTTGACGCTGCTCGGCACCCTGTGCCTGACCTGGTCCACGCTGGCGATGCCGCTGTACTTCGTGCTTTCGCGCGACCGCGGCACCCGGCTCGGACGGCGCGGCATCAGCGCCATGTTTTGCCTGTACGCCTGGTCGCTGCGGCTGTCGCGCAGCTACAAATTGGACTTGGGCGAGCTCGATGCGCTGCGCGACGGCCCGCCGCTGATTCTCGCGCCGAACCACCCCTGCCTCATCGATGCCGTGTTCGTGGTGGCCCGCCATCCCAACGTGGTCTGCGTGATGAAGGCCGAATTGATGAAGAACGTCTTTCTGGGCTCGGGCGCCCGCCTCGCGCGCTACGTGAGGAACGAATCGCCGCGGCAGATGGTGAAGGAGTCCGTTGCGCACCTGCAGCGCGGCTGCCTGTTGCTGCTCTTTCCCGAAGGCACCCGCACCGTCCACGCGCCGTTCAACCCGCCGGGAGCGAGCGTGGCGCTGATCGCCAAGCGGGCCAACGTGCCGGTGCAAACCCTGGTGATCGAGACCGATTCGCCGTACCTGAGCAAGGGCTGGCCGTTGTTCAAGCGGCCGACGTTGCCCATCACCTATCGCGTGCGACTCGGCAGACGTTTCGCGCCGCCGACGGACGTCACCGCGTTCACCGCCGAACTGGAACGGTATTACCGCGCTGAACTGACGGGGGCGCTGCAGTCACGATGGCTGCGGGGCGCGCCGTGACGCCCGCCTCGCCGAGCCATCTCGTTCTCATCCCGAGCTACAACCCGGGGCCCGGGGTGCTCGATACCGTGCGTGCGGCGCTCGGGCAATGGTCGCCGGTATGGGTGGTGGTCGACGGCAGCACCGACGACTCGCCGGCCCGCCTCACCGAGCTTGCCGCTCGGGAGCCGCAGCTACGCGTTTTCGTGCTGCCAAAGAACCGCGGCAAGGGCGCCGCCGTGCTGCATGGTCTGCGCGCGGCGCAGACGGCGGGTTACACGCATGCCCTGACGATGGACTCGGATGGCCAGCATCCCGTCGAGCTCATCCCGGCCTTCATGCGGGCATCCGCGGCCGCTCCCGCCGCCATGGTGCTGGGCCGCCCCGTGTTCGATGCCTCCGCCCCCGCCCTGCGCGTCAAGGGCCGCAGAATCTCCAATTGGTGGGTCGGTCTGGAAACCCTGTGGGCGGGGATCGGCGATTCGTTGTATGGTTTTCGGGTCTACCCGATCGCCGACCTGGTCGACATCATGCGCGGGCAGCTGTGGATGCGCCGCTTCGACTTCGACGCCGAGGCGGTGGTGCGCCTGTGCTGGCGGGGGGTGCCGCCCCTCAATCTGCCGGCCCCCGTGCGTTATCTGCGCGCCGAGGAGGGCGGCGTTTCGCACTTCGATTACTGGCGCGACAATGCACTGCTGACCTGGATGCATTGTCGTCTTTTGGTCGGCTTTTTGCTCCGCCTGCCGAGGCTATGCCTGCGGCGCATCCGCGGGTAAGATCTCCGTCCGCCAAACTCAAGCGAAAGTTCAGCCTATGCCCGACAAAGCGTCGCAATTGCACCGGCCGGCGCCCCCGGACGATGCGGATCTGCAGCGGGAAATCGCGGCATTGTTCGTCGACGCGCTGAATCTCGACGTCGCGCCGCAGGACATCGACCCGGACGCCGCCCTGTACGGCGAGGGACTCGGCCTCGACTCGATCGACATCCTGGAAGTGGCGTTGATCGTGTCGAAGCATTACGGCATCCAACTTCGCGCGGACAGCCAGGAGAACCAGCAGATCTTCCGCTCGCTGCGGCATCTGGCCGGCTACATTGCGGCGCAGAGAACCAAGTGACCCTGCCGGCGGGACGTAGGCTGCAGGTCGCTGCAGTCGGCGTGTCGCTGGCCGCCTATCTGGGGCTCGCGCACTATGCCAACACCCGGCCGCACATGCCGGGCTGGGCCGCCGGGTTGTCGCTGGGCCCCGAACTCGCACTGCTGCTCGGCATCGCCTGGCGCGCGGCGTCGCCGGCGCTCGCGCTGCTGCTGGCCGCCGCCGTGGCGGCGCTGTTGCTGCATTACTGGCCGCTGCTCCAACGCCATTCCCCCTGGGTGTTCTTCCTGCAGGAGGCGGGGCTCGACGCGTTTCTGGCGCTGACCTTCGCGCTCACCCTGCGCGCCGGCCACGTGCCCCTGTGCACACGCCTCGCAGCCTCCGTGCACGAGCCGCTGAGCCCGGCCGAACTGCGCTATACCCGGCAGGTCACCCGCGCCTGGGCGTGGTTCTTTGCGTCCATGCTCTGCGTGTCGTGCACCCTGTTCCTGGCGTCGTCGCAGCGTGTCTGGTCTTATTTCGCCAATCTGTGCGCGCTGCCGCTCATCGCAGCGATGTTCGTGGTGGAGAATCGGGTCCGGCGACATGTGCTGCCCGCGGGCGAGCGTCCCGGCGTCCTCGACACGCTGAGGGTTTATCTGGCCAGCCCGCATTGAAGCCATGAACACGAGCCCGTTCTTTTCGCACGACTCGCCCACCGCCGTGGTCGCCTATCGCGGCGGCGAGGCCCTGCCTGCGCAGCGGCTGCTGGAGGATGCGACCCGTCTGGCCGCGCTGCTGCCGCCGGGACGGCACGTGTTGAACGTCTGCCTCGACCGCTATCGCTTCGCAGTCGGTCTTGCCGCCTGTCTCATGACGGAGCGCATCAGCCTGCTGCCCTCCACGCACACGCCGGAAGTCATCGACCGGCTGGCCGAATTTGCCCCCGATGCCTTCTGCCTCACCGACGACGATCGTTGCTCCATTGAGCTTCCGCGCATGGTCTTTCCCGACGCGCTGCGCGGGCCGCCGGTGCCCTGGCGAACCCTCGACATTCCCGACGCGCAGCCCGCCGCCATCGTCTTCACGTCGGGATCGACGGGGACGCCGCTGCCTTACCGCAAGACCTGGGGCCGGCTCGCGCGCTGTGTGAAAGAAGGCGCAGCGCGTTTCGATCTGTTGGACGGCCGCTCGCATACGCTGATCGGCACCGTTCCGGCGCAGCACATGTATGGATTCGAATCCACGGTCCTGCTGGCGTTGCTCACCGGCAACTGCTTCGGCGCGGAGCGGCCTTTCTATCCGGCCGACATTGCCGCGGCGCTGCGGGCGGCGCCGCGCCCGCGGCTGCTGGTCTCCACGCCGGTGCATCTGCGCGCCCTGCTGGCCGCGGCAATCGCCCTGCCGCCGGTGGACCTGATCGTCTGCGCCACCGCGCCGCTGACGGCCGAGCTGGCGCGCGACGTCGAGCGCACGTTCCGCACCCGGCTCCTCGAGATCTACGGCTCCACGGAAACCGGTCAACTCGCCACCCGGCGCACCGCCGAGTCGGCGCACTGGCGGCTCTGGCCCGGCGTGCATCTGCAGGAGGGCGAAGGCGGCCAGGTATTCGCACAGGGCGGCCACGTGGAGCAACGCACGGCGCTTTGCGATGTCATCGAGCTGACCGGTGCGGATCGCTTCGTGCTGCAGGGGCGCACCGCGGACCTCGTCAACGTCGCCGGCAAGCGCAGCTCCTTCGGCTACCTCAACACGCAGTTGACCGCCATTCCCGGGGTCCTCGACGGCGCGTTCTTTCTGCGCGAGTCCGCCGTCGCGGGTTACACCGGAGTCGCCCGGCTCGGCGCCGTGGTCGTGGCGCCCGGCCTGGAGGTCGCCGCGCTCACGGAGCAGCTGCGCCGGCGCATCGATGCCGTGTTCATGCCGCGACCCCTGCTCCTGGTGGATGCCCTGCCGCGCAACGCCACGGGCAAGCTGCCGCGTCAGGCCCTGCACGATCTGGCCGAACGGCATTTGAAAACCGGCGCATGACCCTCGACCGGCGCACGGCACCACTGACGGTGGGCGCGGACCATCCCGCCTACGCCGGACACTTCCCGGGCTACCCGATTTTGCCCGGCGCCGTGCTGCTGGACGAGGCGCTGCACGAAATCGGACGGTCGCGCGGCATCGATCTCGCCCGCTGGCAGGTGTCGTCGGCCAAATTTCTCGAGCCCGTGCGGCCCGGCGACGAACTCGAGCTGGAACACGCGGCCGACCGTCCCGGCACGATCCGCTTTCGAATCACGGTCGGCGCGCGCGCCGTGATGAACGGCCTGCTGTCCGCATGCGACGGCACGGCATGACACCCGAACCGCTCGACCTCGTCGAGCCGCCGGCCAGGTCGGCCGCCTGGCTCGGCGCGCGCGAACGCGGCGGCACGGGTGTCTTGAAACTCATGGTCTTCCTGTCGCTGCATCTCGGCAGGGGCGTCAGCCGCGTGGCGCTGTACGGCATCGCGTCGTACTTCTTCCTGTTCGCGCCGGCCGCCCGGCGCAGCTCGATCCGTTACCTGCGGGCGGTGCTCGGCCGGCGCCCCACCGCACTCGATCGGTTTCGCCAGGTGCTGGCCTTCGCGACCGTCATACACGACCGGGTCTATCTCATCAACGAGCGCTACGACCGTTTCGACATCACCCTGGAGGGCGAGCCGCTCGTGCAGGCGCAACTGGCGTCGGGCCAGGGCGCCTTTCTCCTCGGCGCCCACATGGGAAGTTTCGAGGTGATGCGCAGCATCGGCCGCTCGCAACCGGGGCTGCGTGTGACGATGGCGATGTACGAGGACAACGCGCGCAGGATCAATGCCATCCTCGCCGCTCTCAATCCGCGCGCCCGGCCCGACATCATCTCGCTCGGCCAGCTCGACGCGATGCTGCGCATTTCGGAACGCCTGGCAGGAGGCGCCTTCGTGGGGGTGCTCGGCGACCGGACCCTGGGCGAGGAGGCCGTGCACCCGGTCATGCTGCTCGGCAGACAGGCCCGGCTGCCGACCGGCCCGCTGCGCGCGGCGGCCCTCCTGCGCCGTCCGGTGATCTTCATGGTGGGGCTGTATCGGGGCGGCAACCGCTATCACGTGGTGTTCGCGCCGGTGGCCGACTTCTCCACGGTCGGCGCCGGCAACCGCGACGCCGCCGTACGCGCCGCCGTGGAGCGCTATGCCGCACTGCTGGACCGGTACTGCCGCAGCGATCCTTACAACTGGTTCAATTTTTTCGACTTCTGGCGCGACGACGGGCCGCGGTCATGAGGCGCCGCGCCGCTCTGGTGCTGTGGGGCACCGCGCTCGGTGTGTCCGCCGTGGGCCTGGGGCTGCCGCCCGTTGCCGCCGCGACCCCGTCGACCACGGTGGCGGCCCCCTCGACCGTGAACGCGACACCGTCGACCGCGACCGCCCCCTCCCCCGAGCTCGACGCGGTGCTGCGTCTGTTGGGCGCCCGCCGGCACGGTGAGGTCGATTTCGTGGAACAGAACTTCCTCGCGGTGTTGAAGCGGCCGGTGGAGTCGTCGGGCGAGCTGCTCTACGACGCCCCCGGCCGGCTCGAGAAGCGCACGCTCGAACCGCACCCGGAGACGCTGGTGCTGACCGACGCGGGCGTCACCCTGCAGCGCAAGGGCCGCAGCCGGTTCGTCGACCTCGCGGCCTATCCGCAGCTCAAACCCTTCGTCGACGGCCTGCGGGCCACGCTCGCGGGCGACAGGCCGGCGCTCGAGCGCGTGTTCCGGGTGGAGTTTGCCGGCGACGTCAGCCGCTGGACCCTGACGCTGAGGCCGCGGCCGGGGGAACTTGCGGGAGGGGTGGCCCAGGTATCGATCGACGGTGCCGGCGACACGCTGTACCGCGTCGAGACCCGGCAGCTCGACGGCGACCGCTCGCTCATGACTTTGCGCCCGCACGCGGCGCGATGAAGCCCGCACGCACGCGACGCTGGGCACGGGTGATCGTGCCGTGGGTGCTCGGCGTGCTGGTGGCCGCGGTGATCGTCGCACGCGCCGATTACATCACGGACCTGTCGGCATTTCTGCCCTCACACCCGACACCGCTGCAGCAACTGCTGGTGGATCAGCTGCGCGACGGTCCGGCATCGCGCACCCTGCTGATCGCCGTGGAAGGCGGCTCACCCGGCACCCGCACCCTCACCGCCGCTGCGCTGGCGCGCCGGCTGCGGGGGGACGCCGCCTTCTCGAGCGTCGACGACGGCGAACCACTCTCGGCCGAACGCGACCGCGACTATGTGTTCCGGCATCGCTACCTGCTGAGCGACGCGGTGAACGCCCGGCATTTCACCGCGCCCGGTCTGCACGACGCCCTCGCAAACACCATCGAGGGACTGTTGGCGTCGGCGGGCCTGCTGCTCGAGGCGCTGGTGCCGCACGACCCCACGGGCGAAACGCTGCAGATCCTCGATCAGCTGACGCCGGCCGCCGTCCCGCGCACCCGCGACGGAGTGTGGGTGTCGGCCGACGACCGTCGCGCGTTGCTGGTGGCCCAGACCCGCGCCGCGGGTTCCGACACCGACGCCCAGGAAGCCGCCTTGACGCACATCCGCACGGCGTTCGCGGCCGTCGAGCCGCGCGCAACCGCGCTGGCACCGCCCGGTGTCGCGGCGCTCAGCGTGCGGCTGAGCGGACCCGGGGTGTTCGCCGTGGCGGCGCGGGCCAGCATACAGGGCGCGGCCATGCGGCTGTCCCTGATCAGCAGCGTCCTGGTGGTCGCGGTGTTGCTCAGCATCTACCGCTCCGTGCCCGCGTTGCTCCTCGGTCTGCTGCCGGTGGCCACCGGCGCCCTGTGCGGCATCGCCGCGGTGGCGCTGGGCTTCGGCGCCGTGCACGGCATCACCCTCGGTTTCGGCATCACGTTGATCGGCGAGTCGGTGGACTATTCGATTTACTTTTTCATCCAATCGCTGCGGCTGCCGCAGACGGGCGCCGGCGATGCGGCCGACGGTCCGGGTGCCTGGCAGCGCCTGCTCTGGCCGACCATTCGGCTGGGCATGCTCACGTCGGTGTGCGGATTCGCCTCCCTGCTGCCCTCCGGCTTTCCCGGTCTCGCGCAACTCGGCCTGTACTCCATCAGCGGTCTGCTCGCGGCGGCGTGGGTGACGCGCTTCGTGCTGCCCGAACTGCTGCCGCGCCGTTTCCGGGTGCACGACATGTCGGGCGCCGGGCATCGCCTCGAGCGCGCGCTGGTGCGCCTGGGCGCGGCCGGCCGGCCCGCGACGCTTGGCGCCGCCTGTCTTCTCGCCGTGGCGGCGCTCGGCGTGCTCGCCCTGCACCGGCAGGAAATCTGGAACCGCGAGCTCTCGGCGCTGAGCCCCATACCCGCCGCGGACCTCGCCTACGATGCGCAGCTGCGCGCGGACCTCGGCACGGCGAACGTGATGGACATGGTCGTCGTCACGGGTGCCGACCTGCAGGCCGTACTCGCCGGGGCGGAGCGCGCCGGGGCCGCGCTCGAGCCACTCGTCGACCAGCAGATCATCGGCGGCTACGACAGTCCGGCGCGTTACCTGCCGAGCCGCGCGCTGCAGGAACTGCGCCGCCGCAGCCTGCCCGAGCCCGCCGTTTTGCGCGCCAACCTGCAACGGGCGGTGGTCGACACGGCACTCGATTTCGCCGCCTTAAGTCCGTTCCTCGCCGACGTGGAGGCCGCCCGGCGGGACACCTTGCTGACGCCGGCCGATCTTGCCGGCACCTCCCTGCTCGGCGGCTTCGACGCCCTGTTGCTGCAACGCTCCGGACGCTGGAATGCCTTGCTACCGCTGCACCCCGCCGCCCATGCGCGCAGCGCCGACCTGGACGTGGGCCGCATCGGCGCCGCCCTCGACGCCGCCAGGCTCCCGAACACACACCTGCTGGACCTCAAGGCCGAATCGGACGGCCTGTATTCGAGTTATCTGCACGACGCGGTACGCCTGTCGCTGGGCGGCCTGGCGCTCATCGTCGTGCTGCTGCTGGCCTCGCTGCGTTCGCCGGCGAGAGTGGCGCGGGTGCTCGCGCCGCTGCTCATCGCCGTGCTCGTCGTCGCCGCGGTGCTGGTGCTGTGCGGGCAGCGGCTGACCATCCTGCATCTGGTCGGGCTGCTGCTCATCGTCGCCGTGGGTTCCAACTATGCGTTGTTCTTCGACCGTGCGGCGCAGGCCCGCGACGGCTCTCATCCGCTGACGCTCGCCTCGCTCGCCGTCGCCAACCTGAGCACGGTGCTCGGTTTCGGCCTGCTGGCGTTCTCGCGGGTGCCGGTGCTGGTCGCGCTCGGCGCCACCGTCGCACCCGGCGCCCTGCTCGCGCTGGTCCTGTCCGCCGTGCTGATACCACGCCGTGCGTAACCTGTGGTGCCCCGCCGACGACGGCAAGGTGGCGGCCACCCGCATGGTGTGGTTTCCGGGCGCCTACCAAACGGCGCAGGATTTTCTCACGGCGGGCTTCGACGAGGCGGTGCGGCGGCGCAAGCTCCCCTGGGACCTCGAGTTCGTCGATCTGGAATTCGCGCACCTGGGCGACCGCACGCCGCTCGACGAGCTGCGGCGCCGCGTGGTGCTGCCCGCACGCGCGGCTGGCTGCCGATCGCTGTGGCTGGCCGGCATCTCGTTGGGGGGATTCGTCGCCCTGGACTATGCGAACGTCCACCCCGGCGACTGGGCGGGGCTGTGCCTGCTCGCACCGTACCTCGGCAACCGCCTGCTGGCGGCCGAGATCCGGCGGGCGCCCGGACTGCGCGCCTGGCAGCCGGGCGAACCTGCGCAGGACGACGACGAACGCCGACTGTGGCGCTTCGTCCAGGGTCTCGTCACGCCGCCGCCGGACCTGCAGCGGCCCGTGTATCTTGGCTTTGGCCACGAGGACCGCTTCGCGGGCGCGCACGAATTGATGGCCGCCGCCCTGCCGGCGGAGTCGGTGCACAGACTGCCCGGTGGCCACGACTGGGCCACCTGGCGCGCGCTCTGGGAGGTGATGTTGGACGCGGGAATGGCATGCGCCCGATGACTACGCCGCGCCCCGAGCCGGATGCGGCACGCGGCCCGGCCGCCTGGTTGCTGGCGAGCCTCGCCGTTCACCTGCTCGCGCTCGGCACCGCCGTGCTGATGCCGAGGACCTGGGTTTGGGCGCTGGGCGCCGTGGTGGCCAATCACCTGCTGCTCACCGTCGCCGGCCTCTGGCCGCGAAGCCGCCTGCTCGGTCCGAACTGGACCCGATTGCCCCCGGCCAGCCGGGCCCGCGGCGAAGTGGCCATCACCATCGACGACGGCCCCGATCCGGCCGTCACCCCGCAGGTGCTCGAGCTGCTGGCCGCGCACGGCGCCACGGTGACGTTCTTCTGCGTGGGCGAGCGCGTGGCACGGCACGCCGGGCTCGCGCGCGAGATCGTGCGGCGCGGGCACCGGATCGAAAACCACAGTCAGCGCCACCGCCACGGTTTTTCCCTGCTGGGCCCACGGCGCATGCGCGACGAGATCGCGCGGGCACAGGCCAGCATCCGCAGCGTCACCGGCGACGAGCCGCGGTTCTTCCGCGCGCCCGCCGGACTGCGCAACCCGTTCCTGGAAGCGGCCCTGCGGCGCGAGCGGCTGCGCCTCGCGAGCTGGACGAGGCGTGGCTTCGACACCGTCACCGGCGATGCCGACGTGGTCTATCGACGCTTGACGAACGGACTGCGCAGCGGCGACATTCTTCTGCTGCACGACGGACACTGCGCCCTCGGCGGCGACGGCAGGCCGGTGATTCTGAGCGTTCTGCCGCGGCTGCTGGAGGCCGTACGCGCGCGCAATCTCACGCCCGTCACCCTGCGCGCCGCGCTGCCGTGAGCGCGGGGGACGTGCGCACCGCGGATGCCGGCTGTGCCGGCGGCGTCGGGACGGTCGACGGGCCGCACCACATTGAATACGCTGAATCGCCATGACTCCCCTGCACGTCACGCACTACACGGCCACGAGCTGCCTCGGACACGGACTCGCACCCACCCTGGACGCGCTGCTACACGGGCGCAGCGGGCTCAAGGTCTGCGACTTCGAAACGGTGGACCTCGCCACCCACATCGGCGAGGTTCCCGGCCTCGACGAAGTGCGCCTGCCCGCGGCGCTCGGCCGTTTCGATTGCCGCAACAATCGCCTGGCCGAACGGGCGCTGCACGCGGACGGCTTCGGCGATGCGGTACGGGACGCCGCCGGGCGCTGGGGTCGCTCGCGGCTCGGCGTGTTCATCGGCACCAGCACGGCGGGCATATTGGAGACGGAGCTCGCCTACCGGCACCGCGACCCGCGCGACGGCGCTCTGCCGCCCGGCTTCGACTACGCCGCCACCCACAATTCCTTCTCGGCGGCCGATTATCTGCGGCAGCGCCTGCAGCTCGAGGGACCGGCCGTCGTCGTCTCGTGCGCCTGCGCGTCGAGCGCCAAGGTGTTCGCCGCGGCGCGGCGCATGATCGACGTCGGGCTCATCGACGCGGCCCTGGTGGGCGGGGTCGATTCGCTCTGCCTCACCACGTTGTACGGATTTCATTCCTTGCAGCTCGCATCGACCTCGCCGTGCCGCCCCTTCGACGTCGCCCGCGACGGCATCTCGATCGGCGAGGCGGCCGCGTTCGCGCTGCTCGAACGCGTCCCCGACGCGTTGGACCGGAACGCGATTCTGCTGCTCGGCGCCGGCGAGTCGAGCGACGCGTACCACATGTCCTCCCCCCATCCCGACGGCGTCGGTGCCGGGCATGCCATGCAGGCCGCGTTGAGCAGCGCCGGCCTCGACGCGGGTGCCATCGACTACATCAACCTGCACGGCACCGGCACGCAGAGCAACGACCGCGCCGAAAGCCGCGCCGTCACCGGCATGTTCGGGACCACTACGCCGTGCAGTTCGACCAAGGGCGCCACCGGCCACACGCTGGGCGCCGCCGGCGCCCTGGAAGCCGTCGTCACCGCCCTGAGCCTCGCACACGGCTTCATGCCCGGCGGCGTGCATACCACCCACGTCGATCCGCTGCTGTCCGTCCACTATCTCAAGGACACCCGCCCGGGTGCCCTGCACCGCGTCCTCAGCAACTCCTTCGGCTTCGGCGGCTCGAACTGCAGTCTGATCTTCGGCCGCGCCGGATGAAGCTCGTCGCGTACGTGGCCGGCGTCGGCGTGCTCGGCCCGGGCCTCGCCGATTGGCCGCACGCCGCCGCGGTACTGCGCGGCGAGCGCGAGTACCTGCCGGCCGACACCGTGTTGCCCACCCCGAGCATGCTGCCGCCGGCCGAACGGCGGCGCACCGGCCGCGTCGTGAAACTGGCGCTGGCCGTCGCCGCGCAGGCGACCACCCACGCCGGGCTCGCGCCCGCGCAGCTCGCCAGCGTCTTCTCCTCCTCCGGAGGCGACGGCCACAACTGTCATGCACTCTGCGAGGCACTGGCGCTCGGCGAGCGTGCCATATCCCCCACGCGCTTCTCGAACTCCGTGCACAATGCGGCGGCCGGTTATTGGAGCATCGCCACGAATTCCCAGCTCGAGTCCACCGTCTTGTGCGCGCACGACGCGAGCTTCTGCGCAGGTTTGCTGGAAGCCCTGACGCACGTGTGCGTCGAGGACAAACCCGTGCTGCTGGTCGCGTACGACACGGAATATCCCGCACCCATGCACGCCAAACGGCCGCTTCCCGACGCGTTCGGCGTGGCCCTGGTGCTCACGGCGCGCCGCTCCCCGGGCTCGCTCGCGCGCATCGAGGCGGCGTTGAGCGAGGCGCGGGCGGACAGCCTGCCCGACGCCGCGCTCGAACGGCTGCGCGGCGCCATTCCCGCGGCGCGCAGCCTCCCGCTGCTGCGCCGGCTGGCGCTGCGGCGTCCCGCCGCGGCCGTGCTCGACTATCTGGAGATGCCGCGCGTGAGCGTGCACGTCGACCCCTGCCAGGCCGCCACGTGAAGGATTCCGAGAGAGTCTTCGACCGCGAGTGGATACGCCGCCACGTGCCGCATCAGGGCCGCATGTGCCTGCTCGACGAGATCGTCTCCTGGGACGAGGAGCGCATCTGCTGCCGCACCGCCAGTCATCGGGATGCCGACAATCCGCTGCGTGCGCACGGCCGCCTGGGCATCGCCTCCGGCATCGAATATGCGGCCCAGGCCATGGCGCTGCACGGCGCGCTCGGCGCCATGGCGGACGCACCGGCACACGGCGCCGTGGCAGGCGCACCAGCGCACG
>CAZZYJ010000080.1:0-12877 GCA_964658215.1 uncultured Steroidobacteraceae bacterium
GCGCTTGCGGCTTGATCGTGAATAACCCTAGGAGTCGTCATGAATCCACAACAGATCACCGAACTGATCCATGCGGGCCTCCCCGGCAGCACGGCGCAGGTCACGAGTCCGGACAACGTGCATTTCGAGGCCGTCGTCATTTCCCCGACGTTCGCCGGCAAGCGGCCGCTGCAGCGTCATCAGCAGGTCTACGCCACCCTCGGCGGCGCCATGGGCGGGGAGATCCACGCCCTCGCGCTGCAGGTGTTCACGCCCGAGGAATATGCGAGCAAGAGCCGTGGATAAACTGCAGATCCACGGCGGCATCGCGCTCGAGGGAGAGATACGCATCTCGGGCGCCAAGAATGCGACGCTGCCCATCCTCGCCGGCTGCCTGTTGGCGGACGGCCCCGTCACGGTGTCGAACGTGCCGCACCTGCAGGACGTGACGACGATGATCGAACTGCTGGGCCGCATGGGCGTCTCGGTGACCATCGACGAGAAGATGCGCATCGAGGTCGATGCCTCCACCATCAAGGAATATTTCGCGCCGTACCAGCTGGTGAAAACCATGCGCGCCTCGATACTGGTGCTGGGACCGCTGCTCGCACGCTACGGCACCGCCGACGTCTCGCTGCCGGGTGGCTGCGCGATCGGCGCCCGCCCGGTCAACATCCACGTGGCCGGTTTGCAGGCCATGGGCGCGGACATCCACATCGAAAACGGCTACATCAAGGCGCGCGCGGGACGGCTCAAGGGCGCCACGCTGGTGCTCGACACGGTGACCGTGACCGGCACCGAGAATCTCATGATGGCGGCGACCCTGGCGGACGGCGTGAGCGTGCTCGAGAACGCGGCGCGCGAGCCGGAAGTGGTGGATCTGGCCAATTTTCTGATCGCCATGGGCGCGAAGATCCAGGGTGCCGGCACCGATACCATCCGCATCGAAGGCGTCGAACGCCTGCACGGCACCGCGTACGAGGTACTGCCCGACCGCATCGAGGCGGGCACGTACCTGGTCGCCGCGGCCATCACCGGCGGTCACATCCGTCTCAAGCACACCCGTCCGGAGCATCTCGACGCGGTGGTCGAGAAGCTGAAGGAGGCGGGCGCGCGGGTCGACGCCGGCGACACCTGGATCGAGGTGGACATGCGCGGCCGGCGGCCGCAGGCGGTGGACATCCGCACTGCGCCGTATCCTGCCTTCCCGACCGACATGCAGGCCCAGTTCGCGGCGCTCAACACGGTGGCGAACGGTGTCGGCACCATCATCGAGACCATTTTCGAGAACCGCTTCATGCACATGTTGGAGATGCGCCGCATGGGCGCGCAGATCCGCCTGGAGGGCAACACCGCCATCATCAAGGGCGTCGAGCGACTCACCGCCGCCCCGGTGATGGCGACCGATCTGCGGGCCTCGGCGAGTCTGGTGCTCGCCGCGCTGGTGGCGGACGGGCGTACCGACATCGAGCGCATCTACCATATCGACCGCGGCTACGCGGCCATCGAGGAGAAACTGCAGCAGCTGGGGGCAAAAATTCGGCGTACCCCGGGATAGACGTCGCGTCGGCAGGGCGCGGGCTATCTCTGTCGACCCTGCTCGGTGGGACGTTCGCTGACCGGCAGTGCGAGGCGATACGGGCTGCGGCCATGCCGGCCGTCCAGCTCGACCCGGGCACCGGGCTCGAGGGCGGCGACGCGGCTGACGAATTCCTGCGCATTGCGCACGGCGTCACCGTTCAGACCGGTGAGGAGGTCGCCGGGCCGCACACCGGCTGCGAAGGCCGGACTCTTGACGAGGATGTTGACCACGGTGATGCCACCGTCGTGCAGGCCCACCTGCGCCGCCTGGTCGGGCGAGAGGTCCTGCGGCACGAAGCCCAGCCACCCGCGCACCACGTGGCCGTGGTCCAAGATCTGTTGCATGACGCCGCGCACCAGATTCACGGGAATGGCGAAACCGATGCCCTCGGGACCGCCGGAGCTGCGGTTGAGCACGGCCGTGTTGATGCCGACCAGATCGCCGCGTGCGTCGATCAGCGCGCCACCCGAGTTGCCGAGGTTGATGGCGGCGTCGGTCTGGATGAAATTCTCGAAGGTGGCGAGGCCCAGCTGGCCGCGGCCGGTGGCGCTGACGATGCCCTGCGTCACGGTCTGACTGAGGCCGAACGGGTTGCCGATGGCGAGCACGATGTCGCCGACGCGCAGCGTGTCGGAGCGCCCGAGCGGCATGACGGGCAGCCGGTCCAGCGACAGATCGAGCAGCGCGATGTCGGTTTCGGGATCCTGGCCCGTGACCGTTGCCCGGTCGACGCGACCGTCCGCGAGCTGCACCATGATGGAATCGGCGCCTGCGATCACGTGTTGGTTGGTGACGATGGTGCCCTGCGCGTCGACGATGACGCCCGACCCCAGGCTGCGTTCGACGCGTTGCCGGTAGCTCGGCCAATAGTCGCCGAACAGTCGATCGAGCGGAGCGGGGGCCTGACGTTCCGTGACCACGCGTGCCGTGTAGATGTTGACCACCGCGGGCGCCGCGCGCGCCACGGCATCGGCGAAACTCTGCACCACCACGGTGGGCCGTGCGGGCTCCGGCGGGACCGGCGCCGCCGCCGTGACCGCGGCGCCGAGCAGCGCAGGTCTCCACCACACGAGCAGGAACGCGGCCGCCAGACCCACGACCGCCGCTTTCAGCAAAAAAACCCCGAGGGCGCGTGCGTTCTGCAATTATTATCGCTCTTCAGGCCTTAAGGACCCGTAATTTATCTGTGTATAATGCGCTCCGAATATTCATTCGGAAACACTGCGGCGTGAAGGGTTCGCGTGAAGTATTGTCAACACCGTCAAGGGATAATTGAATGAACGATCAGGTCGATTATGGGCGGCGCCGCCTGTTGACGGTGGCCACCGCGGGCGGTGGCGCCATCGGCATCGCCTTCGCCGCCATCCCTTTCATCGAGTCCTGGCAGCCGAGCGCGCGGGCCAAGGCGCTCGGCGCCCCGGTGACCGTGGACGCCTCGAAGCTCGAAGCCGGCCAGATGCTCAAGGTGGTGTGGCGCGGCCAGCCGGTCTACGTGGTGCGGCGGAGCAAGGCGGTGGTGGATTCGTTGGGCGGTCACGACGACCTGCTGGCCGACCCGAAGTCCGAGGACTCCATCCAACCCGACTACGTGAAGTCCGCGGGTGCCGCCCGCGCCCGCAACCCGGAGTACTGGGTGGGTCTCGCCGTCTGCACGCACCTGGGCTGCTCGCCGCTCGGTGCGTTCGAAGCGAACAACGCCTTCCAGGTCGCCGGCACCGACCTCGGCCAGGGCTGGCCCGGCGGGTTCTACTGTCCGTGCCACGGCTCCAAGTACGACATCTCGGGCCGTGTCTTCAAGGGCATGCCGGCGCCGAAGAACCTCACGGTTCCTTCCTATACGTTTTCGGGCGAGGCATTGATCTCCATCGGCGTCGACGACGCCCCGAAAGCCGCCTAATTGACGAACGAGAGGTTCCGCGATGGCTGTAGCACCTGATTCCCCCGCCGACGCGGGCGGTTTGATCGGCTGGATCGACCAGCGTTTCCCGCTCACCAAGATGTGGCGGGAGCAAGTCTCCCAATATTACGCGCCGAAGAATTTCAACTTCTGGTACTACTTCGGCTCACTGGCGTTGCTGGTGCTGGTCAACCAGTTGATCACGGGCATCTTCCTGACGATGAACTACAAGCCGTCGGCGGCCGAAGCGTTCTCGTCCGTCGAATACATCATGCGTGACGTGGAGTGGGGCTGGCTCATCCGCTACATGCATTCCACCGGGGCGTCGGCGTTCTTCATCGTGGTCTACCTGCACATGTTCCGCGCGCTGCTGTACGGCTCGCACCGCAAGCCGCGCGAATTGTTGTGGATCTTCGGCTGCATCATCTTCCTGCTGTTGATGGCGGAAGCGTTCATGGGCTACGTGCTGCCCTGGGGGAACATGAGCTTCTGGGGCGCGCAGGTGATCGTGTCGCTGTTCGGCAGTCTGCCGGTGATCGGCGGTGCGCTGGTCGAATGGATACGCGGCGACTACGTCATCGCGGATGCGACCTTGAACCGCTTCTTCGCCCTGCACGTGGCGGCGCTGCCGCTGGCCCTGGTGTTCCTGGTGTTCGCGCATCTGACCGCCCTGCACGAGGTGGGGTCCAACAATCCCGACGGCATCGACATCAAGAAGTTCAAGGACGCCAACGGTCATCCGCTCGACGGGATTCCCTTCCACCCGTACTACACGGTGAAGGATCTGGTCGGGGTGACCGGCTTCCTGCTGATCTTCTGCGCCGTGATCTTCTTTGCGCCCACGTTCGGCGGGTTGTTCCTCGAGTCGCCCAATTTCGAGCCGGCCAACCCGCTGCAGACGCCGCCGCACATCGCCCCGGTGTGGTATTTCACACCCTTCTACGCCATGTTGCGGGCGGTGCCGTCGTTCGCCGGAACGCAGGTGTGGGGTGTGCTGGTGATGGGCGCCGCCATCGTGGTGCTGTTCTTCGTCCCCTGGCTGGACCGCTCGTCGGTGCGTTCCATCCGCTACCGCGGCCCGCTCTACAAAGGCGCGCTGGCCATCTTCTCGGTGGCCTTCGTGGTGCTCGGCGTGTGCGGCTTGAAGCCGCCGTCGGGCATCTACCCGCTGCTGGCGAAGATCTGCACGGCGCTGTATTTCGCTTTTTTCCTGCTGATGCCCTGGTACACGAAGATCGACAGCGTCAAGCCGTTGCCGGAGAGGGTTACGGAACATGGTTAGACGCTCGAGTTGGGTGCTGGTCGCCTTGTTGATCAGCGGCGTCGCGACGGCGGAGGAGGGTGAGGGCCTGCAGCGCGCGGGGGCCGACATCAACAACCTGGAGTCTCTGCAGCGTGGCGCGCGGAACTTCATGAACTATTGCTCCGGCTGTCATTCGATGAAGTACCTGCGCTACAACCGCATGGCGACGGATCTGCACATTCCGGAAAAGGACCTCAGGGCCAATCTGATGTTCTCGCCGGATTCCAAGCCCTTCGACACCATCGGCACGTCGATGCCGGCGGACGCCGAGACCTGGTTCGGCAAGCAGCCGCCGGACCTGTCGTTGATGGCCCGTGCGCGCAGCGTCGATTACATCTATTCGTACCTCAAGGGCTACTACGTCGACAAGGCGCGGCCCTGGGGCGTGAACAATTTGTACCTGCCGGCGACGGCCATGCCCCACGTGCTGTCCCGTCTGCAGGGGCTGCAGAAGCCCGTGTTCAAGAACGAACCGGACGAGCACGGCAGCGCGAAAATGGTGCTGGTGGGGGTGGAACAGATGACCCCCGGCACGATGAAGCCGGAGGAGTATGATCAATTCGTACGGGACATCGCCAATTTCCTGGATTACGCCGGGGAGCCCGCAAAGGCCCGCCGTCAGTCCCTGGGCGTGTTCATCACCCTCTTCTTGCTGGTCGGGTTCGCGTTCGCCTTGATGCTCAAGAAAGAATACTGGAAGGACGTCCACTGACGCAGCAGCGGATCGTCCAGTCCGGCCATGGATCTAGGAGATCGCGGTAGTGGCACGTCGCTCGGTGATGACTTTGTTTTCCGCGCCGCTTGACCCCTGGAGTCACCGTACGCGCATCGTCCTTGCCGAGAAGGGAATCTCCATCGAACTGGTCAACGTGGACCTGCTGAAGCTGCCCGAGGATCTGCTCGACTTGAACCCCTACAACAGCGTGCCGACGCTCGTGGACCGCGACCTCGTGCTCTACGACTCACGGGTCATCATCGACTATCTGGACGAGCGCTTTCCGCATCCGCCCTTGATGCCCATCGATCCCGTCACCCGCGCGCAATTTCGCGTCGCCCTGTATCGCGTGGAGCGGGATTGGTACGCGCTGGCGCAGGACATCGAGCTCGGTTCGCACAGCAAGACGGCCGAGCACAGCCGCAAGGTCCTCGCCGAGGCGATCTGCGCCAGCGCCGAGGTCTTCAAAGCCAAGCCGTTTTTCCTGAGCGACGAGTTCTCGCTGGTCGACGCCACCATAGCCCCCATTCTGTGGCGGTTGCATTCCTACAAGATCGAGCTGCCGGTGCAGGCCCAGCCCATCGTCAAGTACATGAACGCCATCTTCTCGCGCTCGACGTTCCGTTCGTGTCTGACGCCGGCCGAGCGGGATTTACGCCATTGAAGCCGCGCCGGCCCTATCTGCTGCGTGCGCTGCACGAATGGATCACCGACAGCGGCGAGACGCCGCACATCGTGGTCGATGCGGGCGGTGAGGGAGTGGCGGTGCCCCGGCAGTACGTCAAGGACGGCAAGATCGTGCTCAACGTGAGTTTCTCTGCGACGCAGATGCTCAAGCTGGGCAACGACGCCGTGAGCTTCGAGGCCCGCTTCGGCGGCGTGAGCTTCGGCGTGATGGTCCCGGTGCGCGCCATTCTCGGCATCTATGCGCGGGAGACAGGCCAGGGCATGATATTTCCCGAAGGGGATGCGGATCCCGATCCGACGGACGCGCCGCCCGCGCCGCCCGCCGGCAGCACCCCGCCCACGCCCTCGAAGCGGCCGAAGCTGCAGGTCGTCAAGTAGCGCAGAACGCGCCGCGAATCCATTCGATTTCACACGCCCCTGGCGGCCGCCCCTGCACCGACACCACGTCGAAGCGCAGCGCGCGGCCGCGCCATGCGGCGCGTGTCAGGGACAGATAGCGTGCAGCGCGGATGAGCTTGCGCTGTTTGCGCCAGGTCACCGAGGCGGCCGCACCGCCGAAGGCCGTGCGTCCGCGCTGGCGGACTTCGACCAGCGCGATCACCTCTCCCTCCGCGCAGACGAGGTCCACCTCGCCGCACCGGCAGCGAGCATTGCGCTCGAGCACGGTCAGACCGCGCGCTTCCAGGAAGTGCACGGCCAGTGTCTCGGCGGCCGCGCCGCGTTGCCTGCGCAGCAGCGCCTCGGCGCGCCGGCGTAGCAACGCCTCGGCGGGCGGCGGGCACGGCGGCTTCGCCGGCGGGTGGGACATGGGTGCCATCGCCCGAGCCTGACGCCGAGGGGCGGCGCAGTCTGCGCGAATTCATGGCGCGTTGGTGCGGAAACGCGCGCCTACCGGGCCTGCGCGACTATCGGGGCCTGCGGTAGCGCGTCCCAGCGGCGTGGGCAGTGCCCGGGTCGTCAGCGGTCGCGGCCGAGCATGCGCAGCAGACGGTTCTTCGAGGTGGCGCCGTGGTCGTTGGCCGCCTGCAGGCCTTCGATGGAGGCGATGGTTTCGACGCGGTTGCGTCCGGCGCTCTTGGCCTGGTAGAGGGCGGCGTCGGCGAGTTGGACCAACCCCGCCTGCCCGTCGCCCGCCACCGGTGTCATGGAGCAGTAGCCGATGGACACGGTGACGCGGTTCCAGCTGTTGCCGAGGTGGTCGAGCGCGAGTTCACAGATGGCGGCGCGTATCCGTTCGCCCACCTTCGCGGCGCCCGCGGCGGAGGTGTCGGGCAGCAGCAGCGCGAATTCCTCGCCGCCGTACCGGGCCACGAGGTCCTCGGGTCGCTGGATTTGCGCGGCGAGCGCCTGCGCGACGGCGCACAGGCAGCGGTCGCCGGCGACGTGGCCGTACAAATCGTTGTACTGCTTGAAGTTGTCGAGATCGATCAACGCCACCGCCACGGAGTTGCGCTGGCGGATGGCGCGGCTCCATTCCTGGGAGAAGCGTTCGTCGAAGGAGCGTCGGTTGGCGATGCCGGTGAGCCCGTCGAGCGAGGCCAGGACGGTCAGACGGGCATTCGTGATGTGCAGCTCCGCGGCGAGCCGCCGGCGCTCCATGAACATGATCGATGCGGGAAACAGCGCGACCAGGTGGAAGCCGAAGTAGATCTGCAGGGCGAGATTGCGCGGCACGGCCAGATCGTCGGGCCACTGACCGAACGGCCCCAGCGAATGGATGGTGCAATACACGGAGATCAGGCACACGCCGAGCACGGCGATCGCCGAGCCGGCAAAGGCGAGCAGCGAATCCACCAGCAGCAGCAGCGGATACAGCAGGAACACCAGCGGATACCGGCTGACGGTGAAGATCAGCACGGCACCGCAGAGGGCGAGCGTCTGGATGCCGAGCGTGCGCGGCAGCGCGGAGCGCGCGAACAGGTTGCGCATCTCGGGGGAGCGGAGGGACAGGGCGAGCGGCATGGTGGCGGCGACGCCGAGCGCATCGGCGGTCGCCCAGTCGTTGAAGGCCGACAGGTAGGCCTGTCCCTGGCCGACGTGCGCGATGGCCGCCGCGATGAGACCGGAGATGCCGGGGCCCAGGAGCAAGGCGGCGAAGAAGCGTTGAAAGATGCGCGGCGTGCGCAGCCAGCGGTCCAGATCCGTAAACGCCGGCAGGACGCTCGCGCTGATGAGCACTTCCAGGGCCGAGCACAGGCGCATGTTCACCACCGTGCCGAGCGGATTGTCATCGACCCGCTCGCCGAAGCCCGTGCCGAGCTCGATGCCGAGCAGCACCCAGATCCACTGCGAGCGGGGCCGCATCAGCAGCAGGGCGATGTTCACGCCGTTCAACGGCCAGACGATGTTCCAGCCGTCGTTGAAAAAGCGGTTCAAGGCCATGTCGACGATGAAGTACGCCACCGTGAACACCACTACGGTTCTGGCGTTAACCAGCCAATGACGCATCGAGGCATCCAGTGGAATTCAAGGTCGTCCCAACGTTAAAACCCTTACCCCGGGGGAGTGTGCACCCCGGGCCAGTCCCTCGCTCCCCTGACAACGCTCCCTTTCCCGGGCCGCAAGGTGACGACCGTCGCACATTACGAGTTTTGAACGCCCGGCAGGGCAGAATCGCAGTGCACCAGCGGAGAAGTGGGAGCGGGGTCGACGGGCGGTGCGCTACAGCGCGGCGGGGACGCCATTTCTGACCTGCGCCCAGTCGAGGTCGCGGCGAATCCGGTTGTGGTCGTCCAGATGCAGCTTGCCGGTGACACCGGCCAGCTCGCTGCTGCCGCCCAGGGTGTTCGCCTGCAGGGCGGGTACCAGCCGGTAGGCATCGAAACCGAAGGCGTAGAGCCGGTCGAGCCGGGCCGTGCGGGCCGGCCAGGCGCCGCGCACGGCGTCGCGGATCTGGCCGGTGGTGGCGTCGGTGGACACCATCCAGGGCATGTCGGGAAAGAACAGCCCGTCGAGGTCGGCGTTGGCGCGCGATTCGGCCTCGAAGCTGTCCGAGGTGGAGTACACCGGCACGTCGCCCGCGTAGTTGAACTTGAGCTGCGGTACGATGAGCCGGGCGCTCGCGCCGCCGGCGGCCACGAACACGAAGGCGGCGTCGGGGCGATGGGTGCCGGGCTCGCCCTTGACGGCATGCACCTGCAGGATCTGCTTGATGACGACGGCGAAGTCTTTCTGAGAGGTCTCGTAGCGTCCGCTGTCGAGCAGCATGCCGCCGAGATGCGTGAATTCGTCGGCGAAGGCGCCCTCGACGCGCCGCCCCCATTCGCTGTTCGGCGCGAGGGAGACGCCGGCCAGCTTGCCCTCGGCGGCCAGACGCCTCGCCACCATGCGTGCCTCGTCCTCGGGCAGCAGGGCGAATTGATAGAAATTGGCGACGTCGCCCACGGCGTCGTTGAAGTTCAGCGCGAGCACGGGCGTCCTGCCGGCGCCCAGGGGCGCGACGGCGGCCACCTCGTCCTTGGTCAGCGGTCCCACCACGAACCCGGCACCGTCGTCGATGGCCTGTTTGTACGCGCCGGCCACGGCGGTGCCGGCGGTGTCGTAGATCTTGAGTCGCGGGCGGGTCGCGGCGGGCTGTTCGAGGTAGGCGGCGACGAAGCCGTCGCGCACCGCGACGCCCACGGATTCCGCGCGGCCGGACAGCGGCAGCAACAGCGCGATCTGGGTGGGCAATGCGGTGGCGGCGGGCAGCCCGTTCACCGCCAGGCCACCCGGTGCGAGGCCGCCCGGGGCAGGGCCGGCGGGTCCGGCGCCGCCGCCCGCGGCGGGATGGGCGAGGAGCGCCTCGCTCCGGCGGCGCAAGGCCGCGTAGTTCTGCGCAAGATCGGCCTGGGGGGGAACCGGGATCCGGGCGAGCTCGGCGAGGGCGCCGGCGGGATCGTTGTCGGCGAGGGCGACCTCCGCTCCCACCAAAGCGCGCGACGTGGCCAGCTGCGTGCGTGCCGCAGCGGAGACGGCGGCGAGGGCGCGTTTCGCCTCCGCGACGTTGCCGGCGGCCACCCATTGTTCGGCGCTCAGCAGCTCGTAGTTGTCGCGATCGACGGAGTTCGCTGCGGCCAGCTCGCCGTACGCGTGCGCGGCCTGCGCGTGCTGGCCCGCATCGGCCAGCCGTTGCGCGTTTTCCGGGTTGTCCTCCGGAGTCTCCACGGGCTTGACCAGGCTGCAGGCGGCCACCAGCGCGGACGCCGCCAGCACGGCCCCCAAGAACCGTGGACGTCGAGAACTTAACGCCATACCCTTCGTGCCCTCGAACTCGTTAACAGGCCGGGATTATAGTGACAAATGCGGGCAGCGGTCGGCTCTACGTGGTCGCGACACCGATCGGCAACCTGGCGGACTTGAGCCCGCGCGCACGGGACACCCTGGCGGCCTGTGCGCTGGTCGCGGCGGAGGACACGCGGCACACCGGCTCGCTGCTGAGCGCCGCCGGCATCCGCACGCCGCTCAAGTCCCTGCACGATCACAACGAACGGCAGCGCATCCCCGAACTGCTCGCGAGGCTCGCGGCCGGCGACTCGATCGCGCTGGTGAGCGATGCGGGGACGCCGGCCATCAGCGATCCGGGTTTCGACCTCGTGCGTGCGGCCGCCGCCGCGGGCATCGAAGTCGTGGCGGTGCCGGGCCCGTGCGCGGCGGTGGCGGCGCTGTCCATCGGTGCGCTGCCCACCGACCGCTTCTGCTTCGAGGGCTTTCTGCCGGCGCGCGCCACGGCACGCCGTGGTCGCCTCGAAGCATTGGCCGGCGAGGCGCGCACGCTGGTCTTCTACGAATCCCCGCATCGCGTGGTGGAGATGCTGGAGGATTGCGCGGCGGCCTTCGGCGCCGGGCGCCCGGCCGCGCTGGCCCGTGAACTCACCAAGCTGCACGAGACCGTGTATCGCGGCACGCTCGCCGAGCTGGTGGCGCGCGGCCGCAGCGATGCGGACGTGGCGCGCGGGGAGATCGTCCTGCTGGTTGCGGGTGCAGAGCCCGCGGCGGCGCCGGGGGGCGCGGACGGCCATGGCGGGGAACTGGACCGGGTGCTCGAGGTGTTGCTCGCGGAGCTGCCCTTGAAGCAGGCGGCGCATCTTGCGGCGCAGCTCACGGGGGCGCGCGACAACGAAGCCTACAAACGGGCCTTGCACTTGAAGCAGCAGGCTTGAGGCGGAGACGCGCGGCCGGCCTCGCATTCGGCGCCGTATCTGCGTATGGTGCACCCCGGAGTCGGCCAGGCAGTCGCTGTGTGCACGGGCACATGGAGGAAAGTCCGGGCTTCATAGGGCACGGTGCCAGGTAACGCCTGGGAGGCGCGAGCCTACGGAAAGTGCAACAGAAAGATACCGCCTACGTGCCGTGCAAACGGCGCCGGTAAGGGTGAAATGGTGCGGTAAGAGCGCACCGCGCGGGTGGCAACACCAACGGCACGGCAAACCCCACCTGAAGCAAGACCAAATAGGGAAGCAAGACGCCGCTTTGGGCTGAAGTGTGTGGCCCACACACCGGCTTCCGGGTAGGTCGCTAGAGGTGCGCGGCGACGCGCATCCCAGAGGAATGACTGCCCACGACAGAACCCGGCTTAACGGCCGACTCCTTCTTTTTTTCTGCCGGTTCCCGGCAGGTTCGCCGTCGTTCGGCGCCGATCGCTGCATTTCTATCTTGCACGCGAATCGGGGAAAAACTTCTAAGGGATTGATAACCCTCGGACTCGTGCCGACAGCACCGCATCGATGCTCAAAATGTGATCTAAGTCACTGTTACCCCAAGTTATTTTTAACTTAAGGCGTTGACAGTGTGGCGCGCCGCTCCCTATAGTGGGTCTGGGTGGGAAAAAGTGGGAGAAAATGGGTTTGCGGACCCATTTAATGCATGTTCAGGGGCGCCAGCAAACTTACTCTCGATGAAAAAGGCCGGTTGGTGATGCCCACCCGCCATCGGGAGCGGCTGCAGGAACGCGGCGGCGGCAGGCTCGTGGTCACCGTCGACAAGGACCGCTGCCTCCTGATCTATCCCAGCCCCGACTGGGAGCTGATCGAGGACAAGTTGATGACTCTGCCGGCCATGAACCCGCGCGTGCGGGAACTGCAGCGGCTCATGGTGGGTAATGCCACGGACCTGGAACTCGACGGCCATGGCCGGATCCTGCTGCCACCCAATCTGCGGGAATTCGCCGAATTGAAACGCGACGCCATGTTGATCGGGCAGGGAACGAAATTCGAGTTGTGGGACGAGGAGCGGTGGAACAAGCGCCGCGACGAGTGGGTCGCGAGCGACGAACCCACCGGCGAGCTGCCTCCCGAACTTGCCTCGCTCGCGCTCTAACCCGCGCGATGCAGGACTCGGCGGGCGCCCACACACCGGTACTCCTGAAGCAGGTACTGGCGGCGCTGAACATACAGGCGAGCGGCGTCTATCTGGACGCCACTTTTGGTCGGGGCGGACATGCAGGGGCGATATTGGACAAGCTCATCGCTGACGGTCGTTTGCTCTGCCTCGACCGCGACTCCAGTGCCATCGCCGAGGCACGCCGCCGCTTCGCCGGGGACGCCCGCGTGATTACTTTCCACTCGCGTTTCGCCGCCTTGGGCGCCTGTGCCGACGCGGTCCGGCCGGGCCTCAAATTCGACGGCATCCTGTTCGACCTGGGGGTGTCCTCGCCGCAGCTCGACGACGCCGAACGCGGCTTCAGCTTCATGCAGGATGGACCGCTCGACATGCGCATGAACCCGGGCGAGGGCC
>CAZZYJ010000081.1:0-6503 GCA_964658215.1 uncultured Steroidobacteraceae bacterium
GTGCGAGGGCCCGCTTCACGGCAGCGCCGCCACTCCCTGCGCATAGGGCCGCGACGACTCGAACGGGTGCGCCAAAAAGGCGTTCACGTGGGCGACGTCCGTGCCGAGCCCGAGCAGCAGAAAGCCGCCCGCCACACTCAGGTTCTTCAGGAAATCCCAGAAGATATCGCGGCCACGGCTGCTGCCGCGCAGCGTGAAGTCGGCCGCTTTCCAGAACGGCTTCCACAGCACCGCGGTGATGAGGCAGTACCCGGCGAGCACGCAGGCGGCGAGTCGGTCGGCCACGCCGGTGAGAATGGCGGTGGACATGATGACCTCGACGCCGAAGCCCACCACGATGAGTGCCGCAGCGAGGGCGCGGCGCGGCACCGCCTGGGCGGCCTGCTCGACGGCCTGCGGAAAATTCAGCAGCTTGTCGAGCGCGCTGAACGGCAGGAACAGCGCCACCAGCAGACAGCGCACGATCAGTTGCAGACACACGCTCAGCAAGATTCACTCCTTCGGCAAGCGGATGGCGCGCACGCACGGGCCGCGCGTGGCCCTGGCAACGGGGACGGCGGCCGGCCGCCAGCTGCGAGCTGCCGGCAGCCCCCGCGTACCTTACCAGCAAGCGCTCGCGGCGACGAAGAGTGCCCGGCAAGCGTCACGCAGGATGTAACACTTACAGCGAATCGCCGTGCGACACTTGAGCGATATTCGACCTCCTGGAGCGCATCGTGACCGACACTTCGAAAGACCCCGCCGCGCCCGCGCCGAATTCCCGCACGCTGCCCAAGGCCGACTATCCCGTGACGCTGCTGGGCCAGCCCGCACTCGTCACGGGCGCGAACTCCGGCATCGGCAGGGCGGTGGCGCTCGGGCTCGCGCGCGCGGGGGCCGACGTGGTCGTCAACTACGTCACCGATCCACAGGCCGCCGACGAGGTGGCACAGGAGATCGAGAAGCTCGGCCGGCGTGCACTCGTGGTCAAGGCCGACGTCAGCAAGGAAGACGAGGTGGTGGCGATGTTCGCACAGGCCGTCCAGCACTTCGGCACGCTGCACGTGGTGGTGAGCAACGCCGGGCTGCAGCGCGACTCGCCCTACGACACGATGACGCTCGACCAATGGAACACCGTCATCAACGTCAACCTCACCGGCCAGTTCCTGTGCACGCGCGAAGCCACGCGCGAGTTCAAGCGCCGCGGCGTCGACGAGACGGTGTCGGTGGCGGCCGGCAAGATCCTCTGCATGAGCTCCGTGCACCAGGAAATCCCCTGGGCGGGCCACGCGAACTATGCCGCCTCGAAGGGCGGCATCATGATGTTGATGCGCAGCATCGCGCAGGAGCTCGCGCCGCATCGCATCCGCGTCAACAGTCTGGCCCCCGGTGCCATCCGCACCCCGATCAACACCGAGGCGTGGAGCACCACCGCGGCGTACCAGGATCTGATGACGCTGATTCCGTACAAGCGCATCGGCGAGCCCGACGACATCGCGCGTGCGGCGGCGTGGCTCGCGTCCGACGCCGCGGACTACATCACCGGCGCAACGCTCTTCATCGACGGCGGCATGACGCTCTATCCCGGATTCGCGACCGGTGGCTGAGGCCGCCACGCGCTACGACGTCATCATCGTCGGCTCGGGGCCCGGCGGCGGCACCATGGCGTGGCGGCTGGCGAAGACCGGCAAGAAGGTGCTGCTGCTGGAGCGCGGCGATTATCTGCCCCGGGAACAGGACAACTGGAACAGCGCGGCGGTGTTCATCGACGCCAAGTACCAGGCGAAGGAGACCTGGGTGGGCGGCGACGGCCGGACGTTCCAGCCCGGTCTGCATTATTTCGTGGGCGGCAACAGCAAGGTGTACGGCGCGGTGCTGCTGCGCCTGCGGGAGCAGGATTTCGGCGAGATCCGCCATCCCGACGGGCTCTCGCCCGGCTGGCCCGTGCGCTACGACGAGTTCGAGCCGTATTACCAGCAGGCCGAGGAGCTGTACCACGTGCATGGGCTGCGCGGCGAGGATCCGACGGAGCCGCCGGCCCCGAAGCCCTATGCCTATCCGCCGCTCGCGCACGAACCGCGCATCCAGCAGTTGTTCGACGGTCTCGAGCGGCAGGGCCACCATCCGTTCCATCTGCCGGTGGGCGTGCTGCTCGACGAGCGGGACGGCAAGGCGTTGCCCAACTCGCCCTGCATCCGCTGCGAGGCGTTCGACGGCTATCCCTGCCTGACCAACGGCAAGGCGGATTCGCAGGTGATCTGCGTGGACCCTGCGCTGCGCGAGCATGCGAACCTCACCCTGCGGACGCAGGCCTATGTCGAACGCCTGACGACGGATTCGGGCGGACGGCGCATCAGCGGCGTCGAGGTGGTGCAGGGCGCGGAACGCACCACGTATCGGGCGGACCTGGTCGTGGTCGCGTGCGGGGCGCTGTCGTCGGCGTTGTTGATGCTGCGCTCGGCCAACGACGACCACCCGGCCGGACTCGCCAACTCGTCGGGGCTGGTGGGCCGCAACTACATGCGGCACAACAATTCGGTGCTGCTGGCGATCTCGCGCACCCCGAACCCGACGAAATTCCAGAAGACCCTGGGCCTGAACGATTTCTACTTCGGCGCCGACGACTGGGACTATCCCCTGGGTCACATCCAGATGGTGGGCAAGTCCGACGCCGTGCAGATTCGCGGCGACGGCCTGCCGGGCTTCCTGCAGTGGTTTCCAGAGCGTCCCTTCGAGTGGATCGCCAAACATTCGCTCGATTTCTGGCTCACCTCGGAAGACCTGCCCCGGCACGGCAACCGGGTTTCCTACCAGGGCGACCAGGTGAAGCTCGAACTCACCGAGACCAATCTCGAGTCGCACGCGCGCCTCAAGCAGAAACTGCGCGACCTGAGTTCGCATCTCGACGTCCACCCGCAGCTCTTCGACCGCTCGCTGTACCTGGGGCAGAACATCCCCATCGGCGGCACGGCGCATCAGGCCGGAACGTTGGTGTTCGGCACCGATCCGGCGCGTTCCGTGCTCGACGTCGACTGCAAGGCGCATGGCATCGACAATCTGTACGTCACGGATGCGAGCTTCTTTCCGTCGATCGGTGCGGTGAATCCCACCCTGACCCTCATCGCCAACGCGCTGCGGGTGGGGGACGTCATTGCGCGGCGCCTGGCGTGACGACGCTCGTCTTGAACGCTCACCCGGAGGATGCATGCAAATTTATCTGTACTTGAACGCCGCGCTCTACCTGGTCTTCGCCGCGTGGTGCACGGTCGCCGCGTCGAGCACGGCGACGAACCTGGGGTATGTCGGATTGTCGAACAGCGGCCGCTCGGAATATCTGGTCATCTACGGCGGGTTGCAGCTCGGGCTCGCGGTGATGTTCTGGTTGCTGGGCCGCAGCGCGGTGTATTGGCGGCTGGGCATTTTGATCGGCATCGCGCTGTATGCACCCATCGTGCTGTACCGGGTCGTGACCGTGGCGAGGCATTGGCCGGTGGGCGGGCTCACGCTCGCCACGGGCGGCCTCGAGACCGCGTTGCTGATCGCGGCGGTGTGGCTGTACTTTGCAGGTCTGAACGCGCCCGGGTGAGGGCGCCGCCGACCCGTCAGCGTTCGAAGCCGAGTTCGTCCAGGGCGCGATGCAGCGCGGCAGGATCGGCGTACACACGCATCGCGCCCGCATTGTAGAGTTCCTGCTCGCCGGTGCCGCCGCACAGCAGCCCGACGGCGAGAATGCCGGCCCGGCGCGCCGCATGGATGTCCCAGACGGCGTCGCCCACCACCAGGCATTGCGCGGGCTCGACGCCGAGCCGGCGCTGGCACTCGCTGAACAGATCGGGTTCGGGTTTCACGCGTTCCACCGCGCCGCCGTCGACCACGGGCGCCGCACCGTTCAAGCCCAACGAACGCATCGAGGACTCGATGTCCTGGCGTTTTCCGGTGGTGGCGATGCCGTACAGGATCTTGGTCTCCTGCAGGTGGGCGATCAGATCGCGGGCGCCCGGCAGCAGGGAAATCGTCGGCGCTATTTCACGAAACAAGGTGGCATGGCGACCTTCGAGCTTGTCGATGAGGGCATCGCTCACGATGCGTTCGCGCTGGCGTGCGATGCCCTTGACGAGCTGACGGCCGCTCATGCCGATGCGGCGATGCGTCTCCCAGACCGGTGCGTCGATGCCGAACTCGACGAGGGCGCGGTGCCAGGCGAGCGCATGGGCGTAGGCGGAGTCGATGAGCGTGCCGTCCATGTCGAAGATGAGAGCCTTCATGGGTCAGGCCTCGTCCGGCGCGGGGCCGCGGAAGGGATCGAGACCGGCGACCGGCGCGAGCTTCACCGCGGCGCCGGTGCGCGCGGATTCGTACAGGGCGGCCATCAATACCTGATCCTGCAGCCCCTCCTCGCCGGGAGTACGGGGCTGCACGTTAAGGCGCACGCAGCGGGCCATGTGGTCGATCTCCAGGCTGAACTGGTTGCGGTTCGCGAGCGAGAACTCGGCATTCGACTCGGCCCCGCCGTCGCGACGGCGAACGTGCAGCCGCTGCCCTGCGTAGGCGAAGGCGTTGACCAGTTCGGCGCTGCCGGACGCGCCCATCACGCGCAGGTTGCGATGTTCGTGGGCGCTGTAGCTCGACACGCAATTGGCGATCACGCCGGAGGGGAAGCGCAGCGTGAAGCTCACCGTGGACTCGACTTCCTTGAAACGCGGGTCGTCCGGCGGGCTGTGGATCGAGGCACGCAGTTCGATGGGTTCCTCGCCGAGCAGCGCGCGCGTGGTGTTGAGGCAGTACAGGCCGACGTCGGGCAGCGAGCCGCCGCCCGCGAGCGCCAGCACCTGGCGCCACTGCGACGGGTCGCCCTGGTTCTGCGTGTTGACCGCGTCGATGAACTGGATCTGACCGAAGTCACCGCTGCGTGCCCGGCGCACGAGTTCGCGGTTGTAGGTTTCGTATTGACAGCGGTAGGCGATCATGAGCCGGCGGCCGGCCTGGCGGCAGGCGTCCACCATCTCGCGCGCCTCCTGCGGATTGGTGGCCATGGGTTTCTCGCACAGCACGTGCTTGCCGGCGCGCGCGCTCTGTACCACGGCGTCGCGGTGCAGGGCATTCGGCAGCACCACGTAGACCACCTCGATGCCGGCATTGCCACGCATCTTCGCGACGTCGCCGTAGCCGTAGCAGGCCTCTTTCGCGATGCCGTACTGGGCGGCGACCGTCGCCATCTTGCGTGCATCGCCGCTCACCAGCGCGACCGGCCGCGCGTGTTTGCACTGCGCGAAGGCGGGCAGGATGTTCTCGAGAGCGAGGCGCCCGAGTCCCATCACCGCGAACCCCACCCGCGCCGAGGGCGGCTGCGGATTCGGCGGCGGGCTGCCGGGACGCTCGGTGTCCGCGTCGATGGGCGGGAAGTCGATCAGCGCGCCTGCGACCGTGCCTTCGTCCACCGGCTTCGGACCCGGTCCCGGCAACGCAGCCCCGGCGGCGGCAGTGGCGAGCAGCGCACCGCCCAACGAGGCGCCCCCCATCATGAGCAAACTGCGCCGTAGTTCGTCGGCGCCCGCGTCGTCCTTCATGCAATCGTCCTGCGCTTAGTCATGAGGGAGGTTGTAGCGTGCGTGTCGTGGCCTACGAGTCAGCAGTTCGCCCGATCCGCTGTCAGCGCCGCTCGCGAAGACGCACTCGTAGTAGAGTTTGTCACGGCGGATGTGTAAGGTCGCCCACAGGATTCAAGGACAGGAGGTGAATCGTGAAGCTATTGATGTGTTGTCTGATCGTCTCGGCTTGCATGGCAGGGTGCGTGGTCGGCAGCAACGAACCGCACGCCGACAGTCCGGCGGCGACGAAGCGCGACGAAGGGCCCGCGCTGTGCCGCGACGGCACGGTGCCCCCCTGTAACGAGCGCGGCGCGCCGTAGCGGAACGACGCGCTGCACGCGGGCGCGCTGTGGGCGCGTCGCAACCGCAGCGTCTGCGCCGCCGCGCCGCTCAGTCGGCGGCGATGGCCGGGTCGGTGCGCGACGGCCTGCCGGTTTCGAGATGCCCCGCGTATTGCTGGCGCAGCAATACATCTTCGGTGACGGTCACGATCAAGTCATACCAGCCGTGTGATTGCGCCAGCGCGAAGAACTGACCGAAGCCGGCGCCGGGTTTGAGCTTCTTGGTGAAGGCTTCGTCGGAATACCGGTCCGCGACCACGACCTCGCACACGCCGGTGCCTTCGTTGAGCAGGTTCAACGTGACGCCGCCGCGGCCGAGATCGTAGGTCAGCGTGCCGCGCAGGTTCGCCGAGACGGCGGCGAGCAGACCGCCCTTGTAGGCTCGGTGAAAACCGTTCGGGCCATAGACGCTCAAGTCGTAGCTCTCGAGCCCGGCCAGCGCCGAACTCCAGGTGCCGCTCAACTGCGTGGCCGACTTGACGGTGTACGTGCGCGGCGGCTGCGCCACGCTCGCGGAGCGCACCTGGAACACGGCGGCATTGCGGCCGCCGTTGATCATCTGCAGCGTGACCTCGCCGGCGGCGAGATCGACGAC
>CAZZYJ010000081.1:6513-12758 GCA_964658215.1 uncultured Steroidobacteraceae bacterium
CGACGGCGTCGACATTCAGGGTGTACGGCACCGCGCGCGCGGGACGCGTGCCCGGTTCCTGCACCGGCAACGCCTGCACCACGGGCGGCAGCGGCACGTAGCTGACGTGGCGCTCTGCGTCCGGGGGTGTATAAGCAGCCGTGCCGGGCAGCGTGGGTTCGGCGCTGTTCGGACTGGCGAAGTCGAACGCGGACGTCAGATCGCCGGATACGGCACTGCGCCAGGCCGTGATGTTCGAATCACGCAACGGTGCCTTGGCCGTGCCGAAGCGTCTGGCGACGAAGCGGATCAGCGACGTGTGGTCGAACACCTCGGAATTCACCCAGCCACCCTTGCTCCAGGGCGAGACCACGAGCAGGGGCACCCGCGCGCCGAGTCCGTAGGGGCCGCTCGGATTGCCCGTGGAGCCGGCATACAGCTCGTCGGTGGTGGGCACGTTCGACCCGCCGTCCGCCGCGGACTGCGGCGGGGTGGGGGGCACCATGTGATCGAAGAAACCGTCGTTCTCGTCGTACATGATGAGGAACACGGTCTTGCTCCACACCGCCGGGTTTGCCGTCAGGGCGTCGAGGATCTGCGAGACGTAGTAGGCGCCGTAATTGGCAGGCCAGTTGGGGTGCTCGGAATACGCCTCGGGTGCGACGACCCAGGACACCTGCGGCAGGGTGCCGGCGCGCACGTCGCTGCGGAAGTGGTCGAAAATGCTGCCGCTGACGCCGGCCTGCGTGCCGGTCACGGCCTTCTCGTACAGCGCGCTGCCGGGCTGCGCGTTGCGGTACTGGTTGAAGTACAGCAGCGCGTTGTCGCCGTAGTTGCCGATGTAGGCGTCGGTGGTGTTCCCCCAGCCGCCGGCGGCGTTCAAGCCGATGCCGATGTCCTGATACACCTTCCAGGACACGCCGGCGGCTTCGAGTGCTTCGGGAAACGTGGACCAGCCGTAGCCGGCCTCGCTGTTGTCGATCACCGGCCCGCCGCCCTTGCCGTCGTTGCCCACCCAGCCGGAGAACAGGTGGTAGCGATTCGGGTCGGTGGGCCCTAACAGCGAGGCATGATAGGCGTCGCACACCGTGAAGGCGTCGGCCAGCGCGTAATGGTAGGGAATGTCGGCGCGCTGCAGGTGCGCCATGGTGAGGTAGGTCTTCGCCGTCACCCAGCGATCGTACTGGCCCTGATTCCACGCGAGATGCGTGGTGGTCCAGTCGTGCGGCAGATCCTCCAGGAACTGCAGACCGAGGTTCGCCGCCGTCGGATGAAACGGCAGCACCGTCGCCCCCGCGCCGTCGGGTTGATGGAACACCGATTGTCCGGACGTCAGTTTCACCGCCCGCGGATCGCCGAAGCCGCGCACGCCGCGCAGCGTCCCGAAGTAGTGATCGAAGGAGCGGTTCTCCTGCATCATGAACACGATGTGTTCGACGTCCGCGATCGTGCCGGTGGCGTTGTTGGCCGGGATGGCCAGCGCGCGTTGGATGCTCTCGGGCAGCGCGGCGGCAAACGCGCCGCTGCCGAGCAGCTGCAGGAACGAGCGACGGTCGAGGGCCATGCGGAACTCCGTGAGGGGCGGCTGCGCAGGGCGCGGCGGTCCCGTTTGTTGTGCCCCGAGCATAGAGAATGTTTGTTGCGAGGTGATGACTCGGTGTGCGCGGGCGCTGCGCCGGGCTAGCGGTTGCCCGAATACTTATCCAACCCTGGGTGGTTCGTACTGATCCAAGCCTCGGCGTCAATCGCAAATTGCCGGACCGTGGCCAGCAATCCCTCTGCGTCCGTCTCGGTCACTGCGCCGGCAAAATCGTACTCAGACGCGTTACGTTTGATGCGGCAACCATCAAAATAAGCGGAGAGTGTAGAAAATTCCGGATCGGCGGCTTCCAATGCCAGAAAGGTGTTGTAGTGCCCGCCGACCGCTTTTGGACGGTAACCGGCGGCGCGCACGATCATCAGAGACAGGGTACGGGCTGCGTCGTAGGCCACTATAAACTGCATGTCGGTCGAGAGCCCGAGGGATGCAACGTCACTTAGGCTGCGCGCAACGAGCGAGCGAAGATTATCCAGCTCCGCCTTTGTCGGCGGCAGGGGCGTCACCGTCTTGCCATCGAGGAGATCTTTCCAATTCATGCTCGCTACCTAACACGAGGAGCCTGGCTTTGGTCAACACTTGGCTTAAGAAGTGATCGTTCGCTGCAAGCTTTTTGCCGAATTCACCCCGCGAGTAAAGGGTCGGATTGATTGCGCGGCCCAGCAATTCTCGTGCACGCCGCAAGGGAAGAGCGAGTTCCACAGGAGTAATCTCGCCAATCACCATCAAGTCGATATCACTATCGCTTCGTTCCTCCCCGCTGGCTATCGACCCGTATACAAAGGCGAGCCGGATCTTCGGAAGCAGTGCGTTCAGGGCATCGGCGATAATGTCCGCAATACCTGCCGTCTTCACCAGCAAGCTTCGCAGATCAGAAAACAAAGGAGACTCTGCATTCGCCTGGTAGTAGACCATTCTTCCCTGCCGGTGACACTTCAAAATCCCGGCTTCGGCAAGGTCGCGCAGCTCACGTTGCAAGCTCGACGACGGTACGCCCAGACGTTGGGCGATTTCCGAGGCGTACCATGATTTTTGGGATTGGACGAAGGTCGCTGCCAGGATTCCCTGCCGGGTCTTCGGAAATAACGAATCCAGCGGTTTTTTGTTACGCATGTTACGTACATGATTACGCATATTGCGTAGAATGCCAAGTTAGAGTTTGTTTTCAATCCCTAACGTTTTTGCTCGGATTGATCAGGTACTTGCGACCGGTGGCGTGGGCGGCGTAGGCGGCGACGATGTCGGGCTGCAGCGCCTCGAGGAGCGAGATCTCCTGCGCGTAGCCGCTGGCGAACACGGTCTTGAGCTCGGCGGCCACGCGTTGCTTGAGCGCGGCGACTTCCGCCGGGCTCAGTGTCTTCAAGAACGGCATCACCAGCCAGCCGCCGATGCCCCACGCCATGCCGAAGTTGCGCTGGAACTGCACCGGCCGTGGATCCAGCCCGCCATAAAGATACACCTGTTTGTGGGTGGTCGAGCCGTAGCGGCTGTACACCGTGGCATTGCGGTTCAGTGCGGCTTCCATTGCGCTCAGGATCTGTCCGGCGAGCGGGCCGCCCCCGGTGGCGTCGAAGGCGAGGGTGGCGCCGGTGTCGGCGAGCGCCGCGGTCAGATCGTAGAGGAACGTGCTGGCGTCGGAGCGGCACACGTGCGTCGCGCCGGCGGCGTGCAGCAGACGCTCCTGGGCGTCGCTGCGCACGATGTTGACCAGGCCGATCCCTTCTTTCAGGCACAGCCGGTTCAGCATCTGACCGAGGTTCGACGCTGCGGCCGTGTGCACGAGGGCGGTGTGGCCTTCGCGGCGCAGGGTCGCCACCATCCCCAACGCGGTGAGCGGATTGATGAAGGACGAGGCGCCTTCCGCGGCGGTGATGCCGTCGGGCAGGCGCAGCGTCTGCTCCACCGGCACGCAGCAGTACTCGGCATACGTGGCGCCGCCCATCACGGCCACGGTCCGACCGAGCAACGCCTGCGCAGCCTCCGCAGATCCTGCGCCGATCACCACGCCGGCGCCTTCGTTGCCCACCGGCATCGACACGTCGAGCCGGCCGGCGAGCGCCTGTGACTTCGGCGGCAGCGGCGCGTGCAGCACCGTGTCGACGCCCGAACCCGCGCACGTGGCGGCGCTCCAGTCGGCATCGCCCAGCAACAGCCCGAGATCGGACGGATTCAGGGGCGCGGCTTCGATACGTACCACCACCTCGTTCGGTTGTGGCTGCGGCACGGGCACGCTCACCAGCGACAGGCGCAACTCACCGCCACCGGTGGCGAGCGAGCGCAGTTGCAGGCCGGCGCGGGGTGCCCCGGGGGGCGGGGCAGCAAGCGGGTGCTTGGCGTTCATGGCGCTCCAGGGGCGGGGTCGACGACGATGTGGACTTCGTTGGTGCGCCAGAACCACGGGGTCCAAGGCGGATCGTAGAACGCGTAGGCCGGGGCGGAGAGAGCATGCAGATGGCGCCCGGCGAGGAAGCGCTCGAGGTCCGCGGCGTGGGTGAGGAAATTCGCGTCGGTCCAAAAACCCGAGAACGTGACGGCGGCCAGACGTTGCGCAGTGACGGCGCGGAAACGGATGCGCGCGTCGTCGGGCGCGGGCAGTCGTTCGAGCGCGTAGCCCGCGGGCATGACGAAGGCGACCTCCCAGCCGGTGCCCGCAGCGCCTCCGGTGACGGTCGCGTCCGCAGGCGGCAGCCGGGGAGCGGCGGCCGGGTTCCGCGAGGCCGGGGCCGGCTGCGGCGTCTGCAATACCGGCGCCGTCATGGCGATCTTCGCGTGGGTACGGTTGCCGCCGAAGATGTACTTCGCGAGGACACGGAACCCGGTATTCACGGCCTGATCGCGCGAGCCGGCGACCTGCACCACGGC
Source organism: uncultured Steroidobacteraceae bacterium (assembly GCA_964658215.1). Taxonomy (GTDB): domain Bacteria; phylum Pseudomonadota; class Gammaproteobacteria; order Steroidobacterales; family Steroidobacteraceae; genus Bog-1198. The sequence continues at coordinate 10,952 of CAZZYJ010000081.1, forward strand.
TTCCAGGCGGGCCGGATAGTCGCGCACCTGGAAGGGCTTCGCATCGATCTCGACGGTGTAGGGCAATCGTTCGGTGGCGATGGACTCGGCTCCGGTGAAACACAGCATCAGCACCGCGAGCGCGGACGCGATTGTCGTGTTCGAGGTTTTTTTGTTCATGAAACGCTCCACGCGGTATGGTGGGGCAGTGCGGTGTGCCGCGCAATCGGCGGCGGGCACGAGGGCGTGTAGGCGCTGCCCCGAGAGCCGCCCTCGGGCGGACCGCGCTGCGCCAAAGTCCGCGTTAAGTACGGCGGCGTCTGGATTTCTTCGCGGCTGCCTCTTCGTTGAGTTGGCGGCGATGTTCCCAGGCGGTACGCAGTGCCGCGGTGAGCGAGAGCTCGTCGGCGTCGGCGAGGCGGATGTGGGTGGCGCCCATGCGTCCCCAGCCGCCGGCCACGGGCAGAAAGAGGTGCGGCGCTTGGGCGATGAGGGCGCTTTGCAGCTCCGGGGTGAGCATGAGGTTGCCGTAGCCGAGCGCTTCTGAGGCGAGGGTGGCGAAGATGCGGTTGCCGACGCGGAAGTCCGGCGCGCCCATGTGGGAGGACTCTTCCGCACCGGGAAACGCGAGGGCGATGCGGCGGAAGTCGTCGGCCGTCATGGCGGAGCCTGCGCGGTCATGGCGGAGCCTGATAGAGAATGCGCCCGCCGCGCAGGGTCAGGCGGACGTCGGCGAAGTTCAGGGCGCTGGTCGCGGGATCGGAGCCGAGTATGACGAGGTCGGCGAGCTGGCCCGCCGCCACGCGGCCCTTGTCGGCCTGGACATGGAAACGCGCGGCCGGCGCGGTGGTGAGCATGCGCAGCATGTCCTGCCAGGTGAGGCCTGAGCGGGCGAGGGCGTCGAACTCGTCGCGGGTGGTGTAGTCGGTCATGTAGCCGACGTCGGTGCCGAAAAGAAGCTCGCCGCCCAGGGAATGGAACGTGTGGACTTCGGCATAGATGGGGTCGAGGTAGGACGATTTCCGGGTGACGGTGGTGGCGAACATCTTGAGGGTGGGGACCATGGACATGTGGTGGTCGACGAGGGACTGCAGCACCTGCGGGGTGACTCCGTCGGTGTCGTCGGCGGCGTGGGCGAGGATGTCGACGCCCGCGTCGCGGGCAACGAGCACGCCCGCCAGGCTGGACGGGTGCGCGAAGGCCAGTTGACCGTGGGCATGGGCGACCTGCACGGCCGCAACGGCGTTGGCGAGCGGCATGGGTTTGACGGAATCGCGCTCGACGTACGAGCCGGTGAAGAGCTTGAGGACATCGGCGCCGCGGGCCAGATTGGTCTCTTCGGCCTGCGCGGCTTCCGCGGGCGTGTCAGGCTGCGGCATGAAACGAAGCATGAAACCCGGCATGGATTCGCGGAGGTAGAACGGGATGCCCCGGGGCGGGTACTGCGCGGCGCCGGCGGTGTAGATCTTGGGTCCGAGGACTTCTGCGGATTCGACGCGGCGGCGGAGCGGCACCGTATCGAAGGGATTGGACCCCACGTCGACGACGGTGGTGAAGCCGCGGCGGGTGAGCATGTCCTGCATGAGCGACGTGAGAGCGGCGGCCGACTTGTAGGCCGCTCCGCTCCAGTGAGGCTCGGTGAAGTGGACATGGGCGTTCCAGAAGCCGGCGGTGACGATGCACTGGTTGCAGGGCAGGACCCGGGCGCCGGACGGCGTGGGGATGGCGGCCCCCACCTCGACGATGCGTCCGTCACGGATGAGGATGGACGCGTGGTCGAACGGTGCGTCGTCGGGCGACATGTAGACACGGGCGTCGCGCAGGATGA
>CAZZYJ010000082.1:0-12590 GCA_964658215.1 uncultured Steroidobacteraceae bacterium
TCATCCGGAAACGGCCGTGGCGGTCCGCGCTCCGGCCCGCCCCGAAAATCATCGCCCCGCGGTCCGTAGCCGGGAGGACCACGCGGAGGCGGCGGGCGGCGCATCCAGTCATCGCGATCTCGATACCAACGCCGCCCTCCGTAGTACCGACCCCAATAATCGCCAAGACTGAAAGCGATGATGCCGACGCCCAGGCGGGGACCGAATTCGACCAGCGGCACGCGTCGGTTCTCGTAGTCGTCGTAGAGGTAGCTGGCGTACACCCAGCCGCGATTGCCCTCCCAGTCGACGTCGCACCAACTGTAGTCGTCGAGGCACCCATTCACGTTCAACAAGGTGTTTGGCGGCAGGGCAGCGACGAGCGGGTAGTCGGAGCTCGGGCCCGCGCGCAGATTCACGGCCCCCGCCGTGTACGCGGTCGACGCATCCGCGACGGCCGCCGCAACGGCGCAAGACAAAAGGCAAACAATGCAGGCAACGATTTTCATATATTTGGACGTTTCCGCCTGAGCGGGCTCACCGCTCAACTCCGTTGCAATGATAACCGATTTGCGGCGCTCCCCGGCCCACGCCGCCTGCTGCACCAATGTTTTCAGCGTTGTCTAAGGAACGTCTGAAAAACTGAGTATAAAAGCAACGATGGCATTGGGACCCCGAGAGGCCGGCGCTGGCGGAGTAGTAGCGGGACCTAAAAGCGCTAACCGTTGAGCCATCGGTCCGGGTCATGACTTTCCCACAAACGACTCGGAAACGGCGTGTTGCCGCGTGCACGGCGGTATAGTGAAGCACGCAGACCTCGGGGACCTTAATGAAGGCATGGTTCTTTGTTCTCTGTGTTGTAGTTGGGTTTGATGGTGCAGCCTCGCAGGCAGAAGGTTGGTCACCCTCGCCTGGTCACGTGCAAGTTGCGATCTGGCCCGGGTCGGTACCCGATGCAATACCCAACCCGAAGCAGGAGTCTGTCGGTCCGCCTCCAGGACGCAAATGGTGGCCTAGGGCTAACGATATCAGCCGTCCGACTATGACGGTGTATGCTGCCGAGGGTCGAAACACCGGGGCGGCAATGGTGGTGTTCCCCGGCGGGGGCTACAGGTTTCTAGCCATGGATTTGGAGGGCACGGAGATCTGCGACTGGTTGACGTCACGCGGTATCACCTGCGTATTGTTGAAGTACCGCGTGCCGGGCTCGGGTCCGTGGTGGGACGAAGAAAACAATCGACGCGTTTATCCGAAGGTGCAAACGGCGCTTCAGGATGCGCAGCGCACGCTGGGGCTGGTGCGGCAGCACGCGGCGCGGTGGGGTGTCGATTCACACAAAGTCGGCGTGATCGGTTTTTCCGCGGGCGGGCACTTAGCGGCTGCGGTCAGTACTCACTTTGGGGAAAGAACGTACGCCCCGGTGGATGCCGCCGACAAGCTGAGTTGCCGCCCCGACTTCGCCATTGCGATCTATCCCGGCCACCTGTGGCTGCACGAGGACGAGGACCAGGCCACCCGCAACGAGACGGATTTGAGCCTTCGTCCGGACATTACTGTTCGCGCTGATTCACCACCCACTTTCTTACTGCAAGCCGAGAACGATGACGTGGATGGCGTGGACCAGTCTCTGGCCTACTACATCGCGCTTAAGAAAGCCGGCGTCTCAACAGAAATGCATTTGTACGCGCAAGGCGGTCACGCGTTCGGATTGCGGACAAGCAAGCTGCCCATTGCGCAATGGCCAAGGTTGGTGGAAACATGGTTCGCGACCATTGGAATGGTGGATGATGGGCAACAGCACTAAAGACCCTTCATGGAGATGTTAGGCTTCTAAAAAGGCGAAATCCTCGAAGAACACTGCAGCCCCACGAAGAGAATCCAATCGGAATCGCCCAATACACAAAGCGTCATGTGCCAGGGTGGCGTCGTGCCCTCCGCCAACGGGGCACCGCTGGAGTTTCGGATGCTTCCCGGGTTTGTCCATGTATTCAAACAAGCCGCGCTCGATCGGGACATGAGATTAAATGAATTGCTGAATGAAGTATCCAATTCGGCTAAGGTCTGCCGACGCACCCTTGGGGTATAGTTCGAGTCGACAGGGCGATCCTCATAGTCCGGAGACACTGATGCTCGAACTACGTCCCAGCTGCGAGTGTTGCGACAAAGATCTTCCGCCGGATTCGAATGAAGCACGGATCTGCTCGTTTGAGTGCACGTTCTGTAGCATCTGCGCAGACGGCGTTCTCGGCGGCAAGTGCCCCAATTGCGGCGGCGAGCTATTGGCTCGGCCGCGGCGGCCATCCAATAAGCTTGCAAATAACCCACCGTCCAAGACGCGCATTCACAAGCCTTTGGGGTGCACAAGGGCGGCGTAATCTTCCCCTCTCGACATCACGCCCCATGAATCCGGAGCCTAGTTCAGTTCCATGCATTTGTCCTCGTCACCGGCAAGGGCACGGATCGAAGCCGCGAACAGGGTCAACAACGCGAAGACGACGCTGAAGCACCGCCCCGCGCTCACGCCGTCTTCTTGCCGCCGTGCAGGCGGGCGACCAGGTCGGCCTCGCCGGGACTGAGCCCGAATTGCTCGGTGAGCTTGTCTGCATCGGCGCCGTGGCGCGCGAGTTCGATGGCGCGATCCACGGAAGCAGGGGGCGCGCCGGCGGCGTTGCGTGACTCGACGACGTCGACCCGGTCCACCACGTCGGAATAATCATGCTCGACGCGTTGCACGCGGCGGCCGGTGTGGACGCTCAGCGAGGCCAGCTGCTCCATCTCGATGCGCAGCACCGCGAGGCTCGCTTCGAACGCGATGCAGCGCGCCCGCAACCTTCGCCCTTCGCGCAGCGCCAGGAGGGCCGCCGCGAGCGCCGCCAGGGCGAGCAGGCCGAAGCCGCCGGCCAGGCCGAGGAGCAGCCGGTCATTCATGCGCCGGGGTCTCTGCCTTGGCCGGCGCCTTGCTCAGCACCGTGTTGTGCAGATCGTCCGCATCCACCCGGGACAACAGCCGGTTCGCGGCACTGCCCGAGTCCGCCGTCTGCACGCCGCCGCCGGCATCCTGCGGCGTATGGTCGGTGGCGCGCGCCGTCACCGCCCCACCCGGCGACACCTCCTCGAGCACCAGGATCGCGACGCGGCGGTTCGCGTTGCGGCCCTCGACGGTGTCGTTGGGACTGCGGGGATGGAACTCACCAAAACCGACGATCTCCAGGCGCAGCGGATCGATGCCGGCCTTGGTGAACTGGTGCACGACACTCGCGGCGCGCGACGCGGACAGCTCCCAGTTGGACGGAAACGCCGCAGTCTTGATGGGCCGGTTGTCGGTGTGGCCTTCGACGCGGATGGGGTTCGGGAACGGCTTGAGCACCTCGGCGAGCTTGTCGAGCACCGGTTCGGCGGCGGTCGTGAAGTCGCCCGCGCCGCTGGGAAACAGGATGTCGGTGTTGATCTCGATCTCGAGCCACATGTTCTCGCGCCGCACCGACACCATTTTCGCATCGATCAGGGACTGCATGGCGTCCTGCACCTGGCGTTCCATGCGGATCAGCGCTCCCGGCAGATCCTCGTGCTCGAACCCCTTGGCGACCGCGGGATCGCGCGGCGTGAGATCGCCGCCGGGGGTGGACCGGGTGTTCCTGATCTTCATCAGGGCGGTGGGCGTGACGCCGACCAGCGGCTTGTCGCCGCCCTTGCCGGCGGCCTTGGTGCCGATGTTGATGGGCTGCATGGTCTTCGGCGAGCCGTGGAATGCGGCGACCATCGAGTCGGACAGCACGCGGAACTTGCCTTCGTTCACGGACGATACTGCATACATCACGGTGAACAGCGCGAACAGCAGCGTGACCAGATCGCCGTAGGGGATGGCCCAGGCTTCCGCGTTCACGTGCTCTTCATGTTTCTTCTTGCGGGCCATGGCTCAGTGGTGGAAGTAGCCCTGCAGCTTCGTTTCGATGTTACGCGGATTCTCGCCCTGTGCGATGGCGATGATGCCCTCGATGACCATGGTCCTCACCTGGGTCTGCCCGTGTATCACCGATTTCAACTTGTTGCCCATGGGCAGGAACAACAGGTTGGCGAACGCGATGCCGTAGATGGTGGCGATGAAGGCGGCGGCGATGCCGTGGCCGAGCTTCGAGGGATCGGACAGATTCTGCATGACGGCCATGAGTCCCATCACCGCGCCGATGATGCCGAGCGTCGGCGAGTAGATGCCCATGGCTTCGAAGACCTTGGCGGCCTGGTTGTCGAAGTGTTCCATGGTGTCGAGCTCGATCTCCATGCTGGAACGGATGGCCTCGGGCTCACCGCCGTCGACGAGCGACTGCAGGCCCTTCTTCATGAACGCGTCCTGTTCCTGTTCGACGGCCGATTCGAGGCCGAGCAGTCCCTGCTTGCGGGCGATGTTGCTCCACTCGACGATCTTCTCGATCATCGCGGCCGGGTTGTTCGCCGGCGGCATGAACACCCATTTGACGATCTTCCAGGCCCGCAGAAAGGTGGGCAGCGGGGTTTGCACGAGGCTCGCGGCGAAGGTGCCGACCACGACGATGACGAACGCGGCACTGCCGACCAGGGCGCCGGCGCTGCTGCCCTTCAGGATCGCGCCGCCGATGATGGCGATCAGTGCGAACACGATGCCGATGATGCTGAGGATGTCCATGATTCAATCCGGCGCCAGCCACTCCGCGAGCCGCGCCCGCAGACGCACCAGCGCCTGGCCATGAATCTGGCAGACGCGCGACTCGGACACTTCGAGCACTTCACCGATCTCGCGCAAATTCATTTCCTCGTCGTAATAGAGTGACAGCACCAGTTTCTCGCGTTCGGGGAGTACCTTGATGGCACCCGCCATGGCTTCGCGAAAGCCGGCAGTCTCGATGTGATCGAACGGGCCGGGGCCCTCGTCGCGGGCATGGTCGACCGGGCTCGATTCGTCCTCGCCCGTGCTCATCTGATCGAAACTGAACAAGCGGCAGCTGGCCGCGTCCTGCACGCGCTTGTGGTAGTCCTCCATGGAAACCCCGAGCCCTTCGGCGATGTCGGTGGGGCTCGCGTCCTGCCCCTTGGCGTTCTCGATCTTGCGCACCACGTCGGCCATCTCGCGCATGTTGCGATGCACCGAACGGGGGGTCCAGTCGGACTTGCGTACCTCGTCGAGCATCGAGCCGCGGATCCTGATGCCCGCGTACGTCTCGAAATTCGCGCCCTTGGTCGCGGAATAATGTTTGGCCGCATCGAGCAGACCCATCATGCCGGACTGGATCAGGTCATCCACCTCGACGTTGGGCGGCATCCGGCTGACCAGGTGATACGCGATGCGCTTCACCAGATCGGCGTGCTTCAGGACCAGTTCCTGCTGCGGCATCTGGTCGACCGGGACGTCGCCGTCCGCAGCCGGCCGGGACGGCCGCTTCTGGGTGTTCGAGTACTGTGTGCTTGCTCTCATTGCAATACCGTAGAAGGACCGATCCGGGCCCCCACCATGCGTTCGACGAAGAACTCCAGGTGACCGCGTGCCCCTTGGGGCATGGACCACTTATCGGCCTTGGTGGCCAGATTCTTGAGCGCCACCGACGATATCGATGCCGGAAAGGCATCCACCACCGCGGTCTGCCGCTGCACGGCACGTCTCAGGTAATCGTCGTAGGGCACGGAGCCGGCAAATTCGAGCGACACATTGAGAAACCGGTCACAGACCCGGGAGATTTTCTGGAACAGGTCCGGGCCCTCGCCCGAGCGGCGGGTCTGATTGGCCAGGATCTGGAACCGCTGCACGCCGTGCTCGCGGCTCAGCACCTTGATCAATGCATAGGCATCGGTGATGGACGCCGGCTCATCGCACACCACCACCAGCACGTGCTGCGCCGCCTGGCTGAACGTCAACACGCTGTCGTGCAATCCCGCCGCCGTGTCGACCACCATGACCTCGACCCGGTGGTACAGGTCGCTGAACGCACGGATGATGCCGGCCTGCTCGGCGGCGCTCAGGTTGGCCATGCGCTTGATGCCCGAGGCGGCCGGCACGATCTGCAGCCCGTGCGGCCCGGTGACGATGGCGTCCTCCAGCGAACACTCGCCGCGCACCACGTGGCCGAGGTGGAACTTCGTATGCAGGCCGAGCAGCACGTCGACGTTCGCCATCCCGAGGTCCGCATCGACCAGCATGACGTCGCGGCCCTGCGCCGCGATGGAAGCAGCGAGATTCACCGACACCGTGGTCTTGCCGACGCCGCCCTTGCCGCCGGTGACGGCGATCACCTTGACCGGACGGGTCGCATTGAGTTCTTCCAGCGTCTGCGCCTGGGTGCGTGAGAGTCGGGTGTCACGCATGGAGGCCGGCTCCGCCGAAGTTGCGCGCGAGGTAAGCCTCGTCCGCGCGCGGCACCGCCTGCTGCTTCAGCGTCAGCGCACGCCGTGCCAGCCACACCTTTTGTTGATGGGCGGGATGCAGGTCCTCCGGCACCCGCTGACCGGTGCACAGATAGGCGATCTTCAACGTGTGTCGCAGCGTGACCGACAATACCGCGCCGAGGCTCGACGCCTCGTCGACCTTGGTGAGGATGCAGGCCTGCGGGGTCACGCGTTCGAAGGCGCGCACGATGTCTTCCAGGGCGTTGGCCTCGCCCTGCGCGGGCAGCGCGAGCAGCACCCGCGCCCGCGCCGCGCCGAGCTGCAGCGCGGACAGCTGCTCGCTCAGCCGTACGTCGCGCGGTCCCATGCCGGCGGTGTCGATCAGCACGAGCTGCTTGGACTTCAATCTGCCGAGCACCTGCGCGAGCTCCCTGCCGCTGTTGGCGGTATGCATGGGCGCGCCGATGATGCGCGCATACGAGGCGAGCTGTTCGCGCGCGCCGATGCGGTAGGAGTCGGTGCTCACCAGCGCGAGGTCCTGGCTGCCGTGCTGCATGGCCCAGCGCGCGGCGAGTTTCGCGATCGTGGTGGTCTTGCCGGCGCCGGTGGGGCCGACCAGCGCGATGATGCCGGGATTGACGGTGGTCAGCTGATCGACCACCGGCAGATGGCGCACCAGCATGGCAAGCGGGATGTGGGCGGCGTTGTCGAGGCTGGTATGCGCAGGGGTGAGCGAGGCCAGCTGTTGCGCGACGTCGGCGGCGAAATTCATCGCGGTGAGTTCCTCCAGCACGCGCGACTGCAAAGGCTCGCGCACCCGTTTGTCGCTCCAGGACATGTGCTTGAGTCCACCCTCGAGCATGCTGCGCATCGCCTTGAGCTCGCCTTGCATGGCGAGGTAGCCCTCGTCCACCGGCGGCGGCGCGCCCTCGGGCGAGACGGCGCGCTCGGCACGGCGCAGGCGCGCCGCGGGCGTCGCGGGCGGGGCAACGCGGCCCGGTGTCACCGCCTGCGGGGCGGCACGGCGCGGTACGACGTCCGGCGCGTCGACCTCGTCGGTGAGCGTCACCGGCACGACGTCCGCCGGCGCGGTGTGCGCGGGGGCGCTCGCGCGTGGCTGGCGGGCATCGACGAACAGCGCCTCGTCGTAATCGACGGCGGCGATGACTTCGATGCCTTCCTCGACCCGCCGGCTCGACAGAATCACGGCGTCCGGACCTTGTTCGATGCGTACCTGATCGAGGGCGACCCGCATGCTCGCGGCCATGTATCGTTTGATCTTCATGCAACCTCCTAACCTAAATCATCAGCGGCCGACCGACGCGATCACGCGGATGCGACGGTTCTCGGGAATTTCGTTGTAGGCCAGCACGGCCAGCGTCGGCGTGGAATAGCGCATCAGCCGCGCCACCCAGGGGCGGATCTTCGGCGCCACCAGCAGCACCGCCGGCTCGCCCGCGGCCTCCTGCCGGCGCGTGCTGTCGGTGAGCGATTGTTGGATGCGGTCCGCCAGGCCCGGCTCGAAGCCCGGTGCGCCTTCGCCGCCCCCCGTCATCGAGTCCTGCAACACCTGTTCGAGCGCCGGATCGAGCGTGATCACGGGAAGCTCCTCGCGCAGGCCGCCGATGTTCTGCACGATGCTGCGGCCGAGCGCCACGCGCACGGCCGCCACCAGCGCCAGCGGGTCCTGGTTCTTCGGCGCCAGCTCCGCCAGCGCCTCGCACACGGTGCGCAGATTGCGGATGGGGACGCGCTCGAGCAGCAGGTATTGCAGCACCTTGACCACCACGCTCATCGGCAGCAGCTTCGGCACCAGATCCTCGACCAGCTTGGGGGCGGCCTTGGCCAGCCGGTTCAGGAGCTGCTGCACCTCTTCGTGGCCCAGCAGTTCGTGGGCATGCGACTGCAGCAGGTGGCTCAGATGCGTGGCGATGACGCTGCCGGCATCCACCACCGTGTAACCCTGACTCTGCGCCTGTTCGCGGCGCGCCTTGTCGATCCATACGGCATCGAGCCCGAAGGCGGGATCCTTGGTGACCGACCCCGGCAGCGAGCCTGAGACCTGGCCGGGGTTGATGGCGAGCTCGCGGTCGGGAAACACCTCGGACTCGCCCACTGGCGCGCCGAGGATGGTGATGCGGTAGGAGTTGGGGCCGAGCTCCAGGTTGTCGCGGATGTGCACCGCCTGCACCAGGAAGCCGAGCTCCTCGGACAGCTTCTTGCGCACGCCCTTGATGCGACCCATCAATTCGCCGCCTTGATTGCGGTCCACCAGCGGGATCAGGCGGTAGCCCACTTCGAGACCGATGAGATCCACCGGTTCGACGTCGTCCCACGACAGTTCGCGCTGCTCCAGCGGCGTTGCCGGCACCACGACCGGCGGCGCGGCGGCCGCGATCTTCGCCACGGCGCGGCTCTTGCCGAGGAAGTAGGCGCCGACGGCGCAGCCGCCCGCCATGGCCAGGAACACGAAGTTCGGCATGCCGGGAATGATACCGAGCAGCGCGAGGATGCCGCCGGTGACGCCGAGCGCACGCGGCTGGCCGAGCATCTGCGACATGATCTGCTGGCTCATGTCGTGCGACCTGGAGACGCGGGTGACCAGGATGGCGACCGCCACGGACAGCAGCAGCGCGGGAATCTGCGCCACCAGGCCGTCGCCGATGGTGAGCAGCGCGTAGGTGCGGCCGGCGTCCGCCAGCGACAGCCCGTGCTGCGCGGCGCCGATGATGGTGCCGCCGAACAGGTTGATGAACACGATCAGGATGCCGGCGACGGCGTCGCCGCGCACGAATTTGCTGGCGCCGTCCATGGCGCCGTAGAAGTCGGCCTCCTCGCGCACCTCCTGACGGCGCACGATGGCCTCGGCCTGCGTGATGATGCCGGCGTTCAGATCGGCGTCGATCGCCATCTGCCGCCCCGGCATGGCGTCCAACGTGAAGCGGGCGCTGACCTCGGAGATGCGGCCCGCACCCTTGGTGATGACCACGAAATTGATGATCACCAGCACGACGAACACCACCATGCCCACGGCGTAATTGCCGCCGACGACGAACTGCCCGAACGCAGCGATGACGTGCCCGGCGGCGTGCGCCCCCGTGTGGCCGTTCATGAGCACGATGCGCGTCGAGGCGACGTTCAAGCCCAGGCGCAGCAACGTCGCCCCGAGCAGCACGGTGGGAAAGGTCGCGAATTCCAGGGCGCGCCGCACGTAGATGACGGCGAGCAGGATGACCAGGGACAGGGTGATGTTGAAGGTGAAGAACACGTCCAGCAGGAACGCCGGCAGCGGCAGCACCATCATGGCGATGACCGCCATCACCAGCACGGGCACCCCCAGCCCGTTGCGCGCGAACTCGCCGAAGGTGGCCATGGCGGCGCGTCCGTTCATACGTCGGCGTACTCGGGGCCGAGCGCGGGATCGGGCTTCACCATCCGCGCCGCGAGCGTCGGATTCAAGGTGCGCACCCTGAATATGTAGGAGAGCACCTGCGCCACGGCCACGTACAGCCCGGCCGGGATCTCCTTGTTCAGATCGGTGGACTGGTACAGCGCGCGCGTGAGCCGGGCGGCCTCGAACACCGGCACGCGATGCTCCTCGGCCAGACGCCGGATGTTGGCGGCGACCAGGTCCGAGCCCTTGGCGATGACGCGCGGGGCGCGCATCTTCTTCGGGTCGTACTTGAGCGCCACGGCGAAGTGCGTCGGATTGACGAGCACCACGTCTGCAGTCGGCACCTTGTGCATCATGCGACGGCGCGCGAGCGTCTGCTGCATCTGCCGGATGCGCTGCTTGGTCTCCGGCCGGCCGTCGGACTCCTTGGCCTCGTCGCGCAATTCCTGCCGCGTCATGCGCAGCGCGCGGTGGAACTGCAGCAGCTGCAGCGGCACGTCGACGAGGGCGATCACCGCGAGCGAGGCGCACATCCAGACGAAGGACCAGCCCAGCAGGTTCGCACCGCGGCCTATGGCGGTGCGCGGCGCCATGTGGCCGAGCGCCAGCACGTCGTCGAACAACCAGGACACGATGGCGGCGCACACGCCGCCCACCACCACGCACTTGAGCAGAGCCTTGCCGAGTTCGGTGGCGCCGCGCAGCCCGAACAGGCGCTTGAACCCTGCCAGCGGACTCATCCGCGAGAAGTCGGGTGACATGGCGGTGGGGCTGAAATTCCAGCCGCCGAGCGCGACCGAGGCGAGCAGCACAAGGCCGATCAGCGTGCCGAACAGGGGCAGCAGCGCGAGCAGCGCATCCGTGCCCGCCTCACGCAGCGATCCCATCATGGCGCCGGGATCGGCCAGCGTGGCCGGCTCGAACGACAGCGCATGGCGCATCATCCGTGCCATGCGCCCGGCCAGCGTGCCGCCGCTGGCCATGAGCGTGCCGCTGCCGCCGATCATGGTGGCGAAAATGACGAGTTCGCGGGAACGGGGCACCTGTCCGCGCTCGCGGGCCTGCTGCAGCCTGCGCGCGGAAGGTTCTTCGGTACGTTCACCGCCTTCGCCTTCTTCGGCCATCAGCGCACCGCCGTCGCGGGCGGGCCCGTGAGTTCGGTCACCGCGGTCAGTGCCGTCTCGATGAGACGCGTGACGCCGGCCATGATGCCGTCCAGACCTACCATGAGCACGAAGAAACCGCACAGCAGGGTGATGGTGAAGCCGATGCCGAACAGGTTCAGCTGTGGGGCGGCGCGCGTGACCACGCCGAGCGCGATGTTGACGATGACCAGGGCCACCACCGCCGGCAATGCCACCAGCAGTCCCGTCTCGAAGATTCGCGCCCCCCAGGTGGCGACGGACAGCAGGAAATCGCCGTCGATGTGACTGACGCCGATGGGCAGCGTCTGAAAGCTGTTCGCCAGCGCGCCGAGCAACATCAGGTGACCGTCCAGGGCCAGGTAGGTGAGCGTGCCCATGATCATGAACAGCTGGCCGAGCACCGGTACGCTCGCGCCCCGCTGCGGATCGACCAGCGTCGCGAAGCCGAGCCCCATGGTCATGGACACGGTCTGGCCGGCGAACGTCAGGGCCTCGAAGGCCAGCTGCACCACCAGGCCGATGGCGACGCCTATGAGCACTTCCTGGACGGCCGCCGCCAGGCCCGCGCCGGAGAAGATCGAGAGGCCCGCGGGCGCCGCCGCGAGGGGAGCCATCAGCACCGCGAGCGCCACGGTCAGAATGATCTTCACGCGGCTCGGAATGGTCTTTTCGCTCGCGATCGGCGCGGTCGCTACGAACCCGCTGATGCGTAAGGAGGGCCACCACAGCCGACTCACCAGGTCCGCGACATCGGCGACGTTGAGGGCGACGGGTTGCACGGCCTTCAACCGATCACGTTGGGGATGTTGGTGTACAGATCGCGTGTGAAATCGACCAACACCCGCAGTATCCAAGGCCCCGCCGCGAACAGGGTGAGCACCAGCAGCAGCAGTTTGGGAATGAAGCTCAAGGTCGATTCGCTGATCTGGGTGGCCGCCTGCAGCATGCCGATGACGAGGCCGGCGACCAGCGCGATCAGCAGCAGCGGCGCCGCGATCATCGAGGTCACCAGCAGCGTGCTGTGTGCGAGATCCATCACGGTCTCCGGCGTCATCGGTGAAAACTCGCCGCGAGCGTGCCCATCAGCAGCGTCCAGCCGTCGACCACCACGAACAGCATGATCTTGAAGGGCAGCGACACCAGCACCGGCGACAGCATCATCATGCCCATCGACATGAGCACGCTCGCGACGACGAGGTCGATCACGAGGAAGGGGATGAACACCATGAAGCCGATCTGGAAGGCGGTCTTCAGTTCGCTGGTGATGAAGGTCGGCATCAAGACGAGCAGCGGCACGTCCTCGGCGCTCGCGAACTGCGTCCTGCCGGAGAGCTTGGTGAAGAGCTGCAGGTCGGTCTCGCGAGTCTGTGCCAGCATGAATTTCTTGAGCGGCGCCACCGTCCGCTCGAGCGCGACTTCGCCGGCCAGCTGCCCATCCAGATAGGGCTTGATCCCCGCGGCGTAGGATTGCTCGATGGCCGAGCTCATCACGAAGAAGGTCATGAACAGCGCGAGCCCGGTGAGCACCTGGTTGGAGGGCGTGGTCGCCATGCCCAGCGCCTGGCGCAGGATGGACAGGACGATGATGATGCGCGTGAACGCCGTCATCGCCAGCAGCAGCGCCGGCAGCAGCGTCAGCACCGTCATCAAGATGACGATCTGAAAGGTCAGCGAGTAGGTCTGCGCGCCGTCCGCGGCGGTCTTGATCGCCACGGCCGGCA
>CAZZYJ010000083.1:0-12554 GCA_964658215.1 uncultured Steroidobacteraceae bacterium
CGGTAGTGGTAGATGCAATCGGCGTGGAACGGGTCGACGGTCGGCACGCCTTCGCCCGTGACACTGCCGAACAGCACTCGGTCTTTGACATGCACCGCGGCGATCCGGCCGGGCTTGAGCACCCGCACGAATTCCGCCGCCGCCTCCCGCCAGTCGTCGCAGTGCTGCACGGCCTGCAGGATGCCGACGCAGTCGTAGTGGTCGGCAGGAGCATCGGCGGTGTAGCCATAGGCCCAGGTGCCGAGCTGACCGCTGCGGCCGCGGCGGTTGGCCGCCACCGAATCGCGGGCCTCCTCGATGATGTCGATGGCGCGCACCTCGCCCGAGCTGCCGATGCGTTCGCGGATGTCGTCCACGAACCCGCAGCCCTCCAGGCTCTCCCCGATGACGAGCACCTTGTCGCCCTCGCGCAGGTCCATCTTGAGGTACATGAGCTCGCGCACCGGTGCGGCCTTCTGCCGCCATATCAGCGGCAGTCCGCCGGTCAGCACGGCCCTGCACCAGCGGGCACGTTCGGCCGGATCATGGATGACTTCGCCGAATCGAGCCGCGTCGTGCGGTTGCAGCCATTCCCAGGGATTGTCGCCAGCGGGCTCGTTCATCGCGCTTCCTCACGTGTGGTCAAACGGGTGATCATCTTCTCCACGGCCGACTCGATCGCGTCCGGCCCCGCCGCCGCGCCCGACGCGGCGACGTAGCGATCGGGTCGAACCAGCACGAAGCGGCCGCGGTACTTCTCTAATTCCTGCGGATAGGCGTCCAGACGGGCGACCGTGCACGACGCGGGCGCGCTGCCGGGCGTGGGATTCAGCACCACGCACGCCGGCGCCAGAGTCGCGAGCGCGGGCTGCGCGCACGTACGCAATGCATCGGCGGCGCTCACCTCGATCCCCACCAGCGCGAAGCCGTGGCCGAGCAATTCATCGAGCAGCACCCGGCCGGCGGCGGTCTCGACCTGTGGCTGCGCCAGCATGCGGCCCACCAGCGTCGCGCGTCTGTCGAGGCCGTCGGCCTGCATGAATCCGACCGCGAACTTCGGCTTCGGCTTGTATTTCATTTCGCCGAAGAAACTCTTGGCCGCCGGCCAGAGTCCGACGGCGAGGAACGCCCGTTGCACGAGAAAGCCACGCAGCCGGCTCCGCGGGCTCATGATCCGCCTCATGCGCAGGGCCAGTTGAATCATCTGCCAGACATGAGCGAGGCGCTCCTGTTCGTAGGTGGCGAGCAGCGCGGGCGGCAGACGCCCCGCGGTGACCAGGGCGAGCTTCCAGGCCAGGTTGCTGCAATCGCGAAGACCGCTGTTCATGCCCTGACCGGCGAACGGCGGGGTGAGATGCGCGGCGTCGCCCGCCAGGAACACCCGGCCCACCGACCAGCGTGGCACCACCCGGGCGTGGAACGTGTACACCACTTTGCGCACCAGCACACTGTCCGGATGGGCGCCGTGCTCACGCAACAGCCGCTCGACCGTCGCCGGCCGCAGCATGTCTTCCTCACGTTCCTGCGGGTGCAGTTTGAACTCGAAGCGGCGCGTGAGCTCGGGTCCCGGCAAGGCGATGCACGGGCGCCGGCTGTCACAGAACACGACGGTGTTGCGCCGGTCGGCGGGCGAGTTCGCCAGATCGACGATCAGCCAGCGTTCGGCGAAAGTCTTGCCCTCCAGCCGCAGGCCGAGCTGTCTGCGTACGCCGCTCGCCGCGCCGTCGCAGCCGATGAGATAGTCACAGCGCACCGTGCACGCCGCGCCGTGACCGTCGGTCAGATGGGCGGTGACCCCGGCCTCGTCCTGCGTGAAGTTGCCAAGTGTCCAGCCGTGCAGGGTTTCGATGCCGGCAAACCGCGCGGTGCCCCGCTGCAGCTGCGCCTCCAACTGCGGCTGGCGGAACGCGTTTCGGCGCGCGAATCCGAAGGGCCGGCCGGTGGGTTCGACGGTGAGGAATCGACGCCCGCCCGGCGTCAGGTAATCGGAGCCATAGCCCGGCACGACGGTGCGCATCACCTCGTCGCTCAGGCCGATGGCCTGCAGGGTACGCAACGACTCATCGTCGATCGAGACGGCGCGCGGCTCGTTGACCGTCGAGGCGTTGCGCTCGACGAGCAGGGCTTCTACGCCCTGCACGCCCAGCAAATTCGCGAGCGTGAGGCCCGCCGGCCCTGCGCCCACCACCAAGATGGGCACACGCCGGTCGGCGGGCCCGGCTCGCTCATCGAGGTGGGGCGGTGGGTGCTCAGCTCTCGTCGGCGATGCCATTGCTCAGCAAACCGACACCGCTAATTTCGACCTCGACCCGGTCGCCCGCCTTCATGAACAGGGGCGGTTCGCGTTTGACCCCCACGCCGCCAGGGGTACCGGTGGCGATGACGTCGCCCGGCGCCAGCGGTGTGAACGCCGAGATATATTCGATGAGTTGCGAGACGGGGAAAATCATGTGGCCGATGGTGGTCGACTGGACGGTGACGCCGTTCAAGCGGGTTTCCAGCGTGACCGCATCCAGGTCCGAAATTTCATCCGCGGTCACGAGGTAAGGCCCCAGCGGACCGGTCCCCGGAAAGGTCTTGCCGGCGGTGAACTGGGAGGTGTGACGCTGCCAGTCGCGGATGGTGGCATCGTTGTGGCACGAGTAGCCGGCAACGTGCTTCATCGCGTCCTCACGCTTGATGTAGCGGCCCCCCTTGCCAATGATGACGGCAAGCTCTCCCTCGTAGTCGAGTGACGTGGACACGTGCGGCCGCACGATGTTCTCGCCATGCCCCACCAGACTGTCGGCGTAGCGGATGAAAATGGTCGGATGCTCGGACACGGGCCGTCCGGTCTCGCGGCGATGCGTCTCGTAGTTGAGCCCGACGCACAGCACCTTCGCCGGATCGGGTATGACGGGCAGAAACTTGACGGCCTCGAGCTTCACCTTTTCCGCATCCTTGACCGCGCTCTGCACCGCCGAGAACGCATCGGCGGCGATGACGTCACGCAACGTGGGGTACTTGCCGCGCAGCGTGGCGCCAACGTCGGCGATCTGACCGTCCTGCACGACACCCCAGGTGGCCACGCCCTTGTTCGAAAAAGATGCCAATTTCATGATGATGTAAACCCGTTTGAGTAAAGGAAATAGGAGAGGAATGTCGCAGGGGCCACTTCACGGCATTCGCCGCCATGGTACCTTACCGCCGCTGCACTGGCCATAATTGCCAGATATTAGTAAAAAAAGATTTCTGACGCGATCTGATTGTCACGATTCCAGAATTACGCTCTTCGTCGTCGTCTCATGAAACCCACGACGGCGATCGCGCCGTAGCTCAACATGATGAGCATCACACCGCCCATCCAGATCAAAGTCGTGGTGTCTTCCTGCATGGAGATCCTTTGCCGTGGCGATGTTTAAGGGCGGGGCTTCGGCAGGGCCGTGAGCCAGCCCACGATGCCGCCGAGCACGACGACGGCCGCGATGAAGGCGGTCGATTGGATGAAAATACTCCAGAACATCAGAGTGCCCCGGCCGCGGCGAGGACACCGGCGGCCTGACGCTGCCGATATTCACCCGATTTGAAGTAGGCCTCCTTGCCGCCGGCGAGCAGGTTGCCCAGCACGCCGACCGTCAGCGTGACGGCGAGAGTCACATAGGCGTTCGGGATGCCCGGCAAACCGACCGCCGCGGACAGTCCGGTGAACGACCACGCACAGTTGACCACCCAGGCACACAGCAGGGTGGCGCTGGCCACCGCCGCGTTACGCTTCCAGAACAAGCCGAACACCACCACCCAGAACACGGGCACCAGCCAGGAGAACAACCAGTTCACGGACGCGAGGATGGGCGGCAACGCGGAGGCCACCGCGATGGCCACCCCGCCCAGCACCACGATGGCGATGCGCGTCACGCGTTTGATCTGCGCCTCGCTCGCGTCGGGCCGGTACAAGCCCTTGTAGATGTCCACGCTGAACAGCGTGGCGGGCGCGAGACATGCCATCGCGAAGGTCGACAGCACGGCCGTGAGGAACGAGGCCAGCAACATCGCCGCGAGCCACGGCGGCAGCAGCGTCACCAGCATCGTCGTCGCCGCGACCTTCGGGCCGAGCACCTGGAACTGCGGCAGCGACTTGGCCGTGAGGCCGATCACCACCGCGAACACGCCGAACATGCCGTTCACCGGCGCCGCGATCCACAGCGCCTTGCGGATGGTGGCTTCGTTGCGTGCGCCCATGGCGGGCTGCAGCACCATCTGGCTGATGCCCTGGCTGAACAGCACCGCGATCACGGTGCCGAGGGCGAAGGTCATCAGGATGGTGGGCGTGCCGTAGATGCTGAGCATCTCGGCATGTCCGCCCGAGACGTAGAAATCACGCACGCTGCTGAAGTTGCCACCGGGCAGTTTGGCCGCGAGAAAAATCGTCGCCAGTATCAGGCCACCGTATTTGACCGCCGCGTTGATGACGTTGAGGTAGCCCACCTCTTTCATGCCCGCCATGATGACGTAGAGTATGCCGATGACGCCCCCGGCGACGGCGCCCTGGTGCAAGGGCCAGCCCGTCATGGTGGACATGAGGATGCCCAACCCCTGCGTTTCCACGGTGAGCAATCCTGCGACCACCCCCGCCATCACGCAGCTGACGAGGATGCGGGTCTTCTCGCCGAACAAGAGTTCCAGTATTTCCGGAACCGTCGAGACGCCGAGCCGCCGCACCCACAGGCCCGTGGACAGACACACCGCCACCAGCAGGATCACGTGTGCGAGCGAGAACCATACGGCCGACGCGCCGAGGGTCCACGACAACTCGAACACACCGAGAATGTGAGCGGTGCCGAGGACGGAGAACGCCAGGGTCACCGCCACCACCGGCGTGGACAGATTGCGGCCGCCGAGCGCGAAATCCCCCTCCACGGCGTGATGTTTTTTCTCGCGCTTGGCGAGCCACATGCCCACGCCGACGACCAGGATGGCCAGATAGGCCAGCACCGCCACCAGAATTCCTAATTTCACCGTGCCCCCGGAAAGTATCGACTTATCGCCGATTTTGGTAAGTTTACCGAATTTCGAGGGTCTGATGCATATTACCCGGACGAATGAGGGCAAATCCCTTCTTCCGCCGGAGGCTGTCGGCAGGGCCGGCCTCACGCGTGCGGAGCGACGCGCCTTCGGCGCCGCACTCGGCGGCTGGGCGCTCGACGCCATGGACGTGCAGATCTACAGCTTCGTGATCCCCACGCTCATCGGCCTGTGGCACTTGACGCGCGGCGAGGCGGGGCTCATCGGCACCGCTGCCCTGCTCTCCTCGGCCGTCGGCGGCTGGCTGGGCGGCTGGCTCGCCGACCGCTTCGGTCGTGTCCGCACGCTGCAACTCGCCATTCTCTGGTTCGCCGTCTTCACCCTGTTCTCCGGTCTCGCCCAAAACGTCCACCAGCTCTTCGCCGCACGGGCGCTCATGGGGCTGGGCTTCGGCGGCGAGTGGGCGGCGGGCGCCGTGCTGCTCGGCGAGACCATGCGACCCGCACACCGTGGCAAGGCACTGGGCTTCATGCAGGCCGGCTGGGCGGTGGGCTGGGGCGCTGCCGCCGTGTTGTATGCCGTGCTCTTTTCGCTGCTGCCGCCCGCGAGTGCCTGGCGCGTGATGTTCTTCGTGGGCGTCACGCCGGCGCTGGGCGTGTTCTTCCTGCGGCGCTTCCTCGAGGAGCCGGCGGTGTACCTACGCCATCGGCAATCCTTGACCGGGCGCGAGCCCAGCGCCTTTCGTGAAATCTTCGAGCCGCCGCTTCTCAAGATCACCGTGCTGGGCGGCCTGGTCGGGACGGGCGCGCAAGGCGGCTACAACGCCCTCACGACCTGGCTGCCCACGTATCTGCGCGCCGAACGTCACCTGTCGGTGCTCGACTCCTCCGGCTATCTCGCGGTGCTCATCGTCGGCTCCTTTTTCGGCTACGTCTGCGGTGGTTACCTCTCCGATCGGATAGGACGGCGCCTGACGTTCCTGCTCTTTGCCGTCTGCGCGGCCGTGCTGGTGTTCACGTACACGGCCGTTCCCTTCGGCAACACCGCTGCATGGGTGCTGGGCTTCCCCCTGGGATTCTTCGGCGCCGGCGTGTTCAGCGGCATGGGGGCCTTTTACACCGAGCAGTTCCCCACCCGGGTGCGCGGTGTCGGCCAGGGCTTCTCCTACAACATCGGCCGTGCGCTCGGCGCGTGCTTTCCCGCGCTCGTCGGCTACCTGTCCGGGCGCATGGGCCTGGGGTTGGCCATCGGCGTGTTCGGGGCCGTGGCGTACGCCATCATGGCGGTGGCGGCATTCCTGCTTCCGGAGACGAAGGGAAAGGCGTTGGCGCCGTGACGCGCGGCACCGCGCCGCCTAGATTACCCGGCTGCCCCGGCGGGATGAGCTGGTAGAACCCGCTGATCTGCAAATGCACCCTGACGGGACGGCTCGATTGATTCTGGAAGTACCAGCCATGGATGCCGTCGAACGGCGCGACGAGCGAACCGCCGGAGGCAGACCCGGTCGCCTGCCGATATTCCTCCACCCGCGGGTCGGGTCCGCCGTCCGTTTCACTGTGAAAATCGTAATAGAATTCGTCCGCGCCGGGCAGGCCCTCCACGGTCCAGCTGTAGACCAGCGCGGCGCCGGCTTTCATCGCCACTTTGTACTCGAGCTCGGCAGCGGCCGGATTCAGGTCGGACGAGGCCAGGGGGATGTCGAGGGTGTCGCTGCGCAGGGCTCGACCCTCGAATCGAGCCGAGACGCTCTCCATTGCGCCTACGGCGGCCGGCGGCGGCACGGCACGGCGCGCGGGAGCCGCGAGCCGGCTGAGACCGGACCATCGCCCGAAGCCGGTGGGATCCCTGCCAGACTCCGCCGGCAAGACGGCGCACAGCACGACCGCCGTGGCCAACGACGCGCAGCCCAGCGCCACGCCCAACAACGTTCTCGCCGACAATCGAGGCACCACCGCTTCTCGCATCACACTCCTCCCAGATGAAACGCCACCAGCTGCCACTCCATCAGCCCCACCCCGGCCGTCATCAGCACTGCGTTGGCCGCCACGGCCTGGCCGGGGAAGTTCGGCCGGCCGCGCCACCACACCATCACCGCAAGAATCAGGGATAACGCCGCGAACTGGCCGGCTTCGACGCCGACGTTGAATGACAGCATGTTCGCGAGCAAACCCTCCCGGGCGGGATGCAGGGTCTGCAGTTTGCTCGCGAGACCGAGACCATGGATCAGGCCGAAGCCGAATAGGCACGCAACCATGTTGGGTTCGACCCCGAACACGGTTCGAAAGCCGTCGAGATTGTCGAAGGCCTTGTAAACGATGGACACGCCGATCGCCGCATCGACGAGATGGGTGTCGACCTGCAGATCGAACAGCATTCCCGTGAGCAACGTGATGCTGTGCCCGACGCTGAATGCCGTGACATACAACGCGACGTCCTTGAGCCGATATAGAAAGAAGATCACGCCCACGATGAACAAGAGATGATCGTAGCCCGTCACCATGTGCTTGGCGCCGAGGTACAGGAAGGGAATGAGCTGGGCACCGCGGCTCGCCGTCACGAAAGCGGCGTCCCTGCCGGCGATGCCGTGCGCCGTCGCTGCGGTGCCCACGCACGAGGCCAGGACGCCCGCGCACGAAACCACGCCCGCGCACAGGCCGGCAGCGCGCGGTGGTGGGCGAACCCGGTTCAAAACGCCTTCGTGAGCGTCAGCCGCGCGGAAAGAGGCTCGAGCGGATGGGTGTGCACGTCCGCGACTCCGGAGGCCGCCTCGCCCTTCACGCGGTCCACGTACCAGAACTCCGCGGCATCCGCGTGCTTGTTGAGCAGATTATAGATGCCGAGACCGGCGCTCCAGCCGTGCCCGATGAGGTAGCTTGCATCGGCGTTCCATTCGCCGTAGCCGCGACCCTTGACCGCATCGTCCGAGGAGAGCGGGAACCCGCTCAGATATCGATAGCCGAGACCGCCGCTCCAGTCGCCCAGGTTCTTCACGTAGACGTTGAACGAACCAGTAGCGGTGGGTGCGTTGGGCAGGAAATAGCCCACGTGCCCGGTGCCGTCGTCGTAGGGGGTGGTGAACCGTGCGTGGTTCAACGAATAGCTGGCATAGAACTCCAGCCAGCGCAGGGCCTGATACGTCATGTTGAGTTCGAAGCCGCGCCGCCGGCTGCCGGGACCGGCGCTGTCCACCCCCGCATCAGGATCATAGGTGGTTTCCGATTCCGCGTGCAGCGTGTAGAGCGCGAGCGTGGCCGTGAACGAAGCAGTGAATTGCTGGCGGATGCCGACCTCGTAGCCGGTCTGTCGGGCGATCAAGGTTGCGCCCTGCCCGCCGGCCTGCGCCGAGGTGACGCCACGCAGGTCGTTGCTGTGAAAACCGCGGCCGCCGCTCAGGTAGAATTCCGTGCCCTCGACGGGCCTTACGATCAGGCTGCCCTTGGGCTCCCAGAGCTGCGCGGCCGCACTGCCCGCATTGGTCCCCTTATCGACGCCGTGGATCCGGTCGAAGCGCAGCCCGAACACCGAGCGGAACCACGAATTCCAATGCGTGCTGGCCTGTACGTACCCCGCGAGAGCCGACAGCCGGACCTTGTCGGCCTCGCTGAAACCGAGCGGATCGTCGGCCGCCGGAATGGCTGTGCGATCACGGGTCGGATAGCGCGACACGTCGTTGTAGTCGTTGCGTACCGTGGTGCCGGCCAGCACGCTGTTCTCCACGCCGAAGAACGACGCGTCGTGTTCAAAGTTGAGTTCGCCGCCCAATGCGATGCGCTCTTCGTGCTGTGCTTCCTGATCGCCATTGACGGGATCGTTCAGGAAATGCGTGAAATCGTTCCACAGGGTCAGCCGGTTGGTGAAGACATAGGCGTTCGCGTGCAGGTGGCCGCCGCCGAGGCTGCGGTCCGCCTGCGCCGTGAGGTTGGCACGCTGTGCCTCGCCGCCGTCGCTGGGGTCGAGCGAGCCGAAACGGCCGATGGACCCGTCGGCGAGGGCACGTGCGGGCTGATCCGTGGTGGAATTCCACAGTCCGTGGTAGTACATCCCGGTCACCGAAAAGCCGTCCGTGAGGTCGCCCGAGTGGTAGCGGATCACCGCGTTGACCTTGCGCTGATCGTCGGCATTGACCCAGGGTCCGTCGTAATGCTGCACCTCGAGCGCGCCCAACAACGAGCCGTCGCCCAGATCGGTGGAGCCCGCGGTGAACACCCGTTGGTAGCCGAGCGTCCCGCCCGTCACCTTGAGCTGATCGTCGATACGGTCGAGATAACCGATGTGGATGGAGCCGACGGACGCGAAATCTCCCTCGTCCGCATAGTAGGGGCCCTTGGTGTACTTGATGTTGGTGGCGAGCTCCGGAATCATGAAGTTGAGGTCCGTGTAGCCCTCGCCATGGGCGTGGGTGGGCTCGTTGACCGGCATGCCGTCGACGAAAACCGCAAGATCGGTGCCGTGATCCAGGTTGTAGCCACGCATGAGGTACTGGTTCGCCTTGCCCTCGCCGCTGTGGCTGGTGACCTGCAGACCCGGCACCGTCTCGAGCAGCTGCCCCACCCGGTAGGCCGGGGTCAGGGCGATCTCGTCGTTGACGATCACGCCCTGGCTCGCGGTGGTCGCCGACCCCAGCAGGCTCAGCCGCTCGGCGGTGACCGTGATCGGCTGCAGTTCCATCGCACCTTCCTGGGCGACCGCCGACAGCGCCAGACCGAGGCCCGCTCCGCACAGCAGCGCCCGGCTCCCGAACACCGACCCTCGCCCCACCCGCCCCTTGCTCATTCGCTTTCCTCGTTTGCTCGTCCGCCTCGCTTCGCCGCCGAGCAAGGCACGCGATACTAGGCAAGCGTCGGCGCCGATGCAGGTCATTTACTGTTTTTCCCGACGTTAACTAACGTTACCGGGCTGTTCGGCGGCGCGGTTTCCAAATCCCCCGCCTTATGTCCCGAATTGGACGATGGTTCACAGTCGCGATTGGCGCATTGCACTACAAGGGGACGGTTTCCCCCTGGCCGGCGTCGAGCATGTTCCAAAAACAAATGATGATCTGGCTGTTGGCCGTCCTCGCGGGCCCGGCCACCGCCGTGGCCGAGGATGCCGCGACCCCTCTCTTTTCCTTCGACGGCTTCGGCACCCTGGGCGCGGTGCATTCGAACGAGCACCGCGCGGATTTCACCGCCAGCGTCTATCAACCCACCGGCGCGGGCGCCACGCGCAACTGGAGCAAGGACGTCGACAGCCTGCTCGGCGCGCAGGTGACCGCGCACCTCCTCCCGCAGCTTTCGGCCGTGGTGCAGGTGATCGCACAGCAGAATTACGACGGCAGCTACCAGCCGCACGTGGAATGGGCCAACCTCAAATACGAGCTCACCCCGGATCTGAGCGCCCGGGTGGGTCGCACCGCGCTGCCCAGCTTCATGGTCAACGACTCGCGCAAGGTCGGCTACGCCAATCCGTGGGTGCGGCCGCCGCTCGAGGTGTACTCCCTGTCACCGGTCACCAGCAACGATGGCGTCGACTTGAGCTACCGCATCCATTTCGGCACCGCCGTCGACACGGTGCAGATGACCTTCGGCCGGTCGGACGCCAAGGTGCCCACCGGCGCGAGCCTGGGCTCGCAGACCGCCAGGTCCCGCGGTCAGATGACCTTCGCGGACACCTTCGAACGGGGCTTCACCACCCTGCGCGTCAATTACAGCCGAACCACCGTGAGCGTGGACCAGATCGGCGGTTTGTTCGACGCCCTGCGGCAGTCCGGGGCCGTGGGCGAGAGCATCGCGGATCGGTTCGACATCACCAAGCAACATACCGCCTTCTTCGGCGCGGGCGGCAGCTACGACCCGGGCAGATGGTTCGTGATGGGCGAATGGGTGCGAACCACCAGCAATTCCGTCCTCAACAAGCGCACGGGATGGTACGTCACGGGCGGCTACCGGCTCGGCAATGTCACGCCCTATGCCACCTACGGTGCACAGAGCGTGCAGCGCAGCTTTTCCGATCCGGGCTTCACGGTCGCGGAACTGCCCGCCTACCTTGCCGTGCCGGCCACACAGCTGCTCGACGGTTTGAAATCCATCAGCGGAGGTCAGCACACGCTGTCCGGCGGCGTGCGCTGGGACTTCATGAAGGACGTGGCGCTCAAGGCCCAATATGACCGGACCAACCTGAATGCCGGTTCGCCGGGGACGCTGCGCAACATGCAGGCCAGCTTTCAACCCGGCCGCACCTATGATTTGATCAGCATCACCGTGGACTTCGTGTTTTGAGTGCCTTCGGCATGACATTCTTCCACCGCGCCGCGTTGATCGCGTTCAGTACCGCGGCGCTCATGGCGTCGGCCGAGCCGCGCGCCGACGTGGTGGCGGTGGTCTCGTCCAGGAGCCCGGTCCTTGCGTTGAGCAAGGAACAGGTCGCGGACCTCTTTCTCGGCAGGATGAGCCGGCTGCCCAACGGCTCCGTGCTGGTACCCGTCGACCAGGCTGAAGGGTCGGCGGCGTTCGACCGGTTCTACGCGAAGATCGCCGGCAAGTCGCCCGCGCAGATCAAGGCCTACTGGTCCAAGATCATCTTCACCGGGCGCGGTCAGCCGCCGCGGGCGCTGCGCGACGACGCGGAGGTCAAGAAGCACCTCGCGCAGAACCCCCAGGCCATCGGCTACATCGACGAGAAGTTGTTGGACGACACCGTGCGGGTGTTGTTCTAGAGGGGTCCCGGGAATCATGTCTCAGGCAGACGTGAGGCCGAGACGTTTCCCCATGTAGGTGATGACCGTCGCCTGCGCCAGCAACAGCTGCGTGAACTCCGCAGCCGGCAACGGTCGCTTGAAATAAAAGCCCTGCACCTCGTCGCAGGCATGCAGGCGCAGGAACTCGGCCTGATCGTTGGTTTCCACGCCCTCGGCCACCACCGTCACGCTCAGGCTCTTGCCCATGGCGATGATGGCATCCGCAAGACCGGGACCCGTCGTCGCCGCCGCGATGGAGCTTATCAACGAGCGGTCGATCTTGATGGTGTCGAGCGGAAACTGCTGCAGCAGCGCCAGCGCGGAGAAGGCGGTGCCAAAATTTCCGACGGCGATGCGCACGCCCAGCTTCTTCAATTCCGTGAGGATGCGCAGCGTCGAGTCCACGCGGTGAATGAGCACGCTTTCGGGCAGTTCGAGCTCGAGCAGGTGCGGGTCCATGCCCGTCGCCTCGAGGACGGCCCGTACGTCATGGACGAGTTGCTCGTCGGCGAACTGGCGCACCGTCAGGTTGACGGCGATCGCGACGCGGGGCAGCCCCTGCTCCTGCCATGCCACGCTTTGCTGGCAGACCGTCTTCAACACCCATTTGCCGAGCGGAACGATCAGCCCGGTTTCGTCGGCGACGTGAACGAACTGCGACGGCGGCAACGAACCCAGTTCGGGATGTTCCCAGCGCACCAGCGCCTCGATTCCCGTGACGCGGCCGCTGCGCAGGTCGCGTCGTGCCTGGTAATGGAGACGGAACTCCTGCAGCTTCAGCGCCCGCCGCAGGCCCGACTCCAGGGCGAGCCGTTCGAGCGAGTGAGCGTTCAGACCGTCGGAGTAGAACTGAAAGTTG
>CAZZYJ010000084.1:0-12475 GCA_964658215.1 uncultured Steroidobacteraceae bacterium
CCCGAGTGCCGTGGTTCAACGCAGCGCACTGCAGTTCAAGGATCGGGCGGACGGTGCCGTGCTGGTGTATGCGAACGACTCGGACCGGCTCGTCGACGTGCTCCAGCCGGGCACCAACGGCTTCGTGCGCGGCGTGCTGCGCGGACTGGTGCGCGAGCGGCGCGCCCGTGCGGTGGGTCCGGTACCGCCGTTCACCTTGACGCGGTGGAGCGACGGACGCCTGTCCCTCGACGACACCGCCACCGGCCGGCACATCGACCTGGAAGTGTTCGGTCCCACCAATGCCGGCGCCTTCGCGGACATTCTGCTCGCGAGCGCCCGATCCGGAGACAAGACATGATCGACGAGATGACGGCAATCGATTCGGGCGGCGCGGCCACTCGCAAGGCCGAGGCCAACACCCTGCTCAGCCCGCGGTTCTATAAAACCGACTACGCGGCGCTGGAGAAACTGGACGTGGCGCCCGTGCGCGGCGAGTGGGAGCGGATGATGGCGGAGTTCAGGAGCGACATCAACGGCGATCATTTTCAGCGCAACGCACAGTTCGACGCCGAAGTCCGCACGCTGCCCGCGGACCTTCACCAGGAATTCCTGGATTTCCTGATCAGCTCGGTGACGGCGGAGTTTTCCGGCTGCGTCCTGTATAGCGAGATCAAGCGCCGTGTCGCCAACCCCGACATGAAGGAGCTGATGGGCTTCATGGCACGCGACGAAGCCCGCCACGCCGGCTTCATCAACCAGGCGCTGAAGGATTTCGGCGTGGGGGTGGACCTGGGTTTCCTGCGTCGTGACAAGAAGTACACGCACTTTCGACCGAAGTTCATCTACTACGCCACGTACCTCTCCGAGAAAATCGGCTATGCACGGTACATCACCATCTACCGGCACCTGGAAAAACATCCCGAAAAACGTTTCCATCCGATCTTTCGCTGGTTCGAACGGTGGTGCAACGACGAATTCCGCCACGGCGAGGCGTTCGCGCTGATCATGCGTGCGAATCCGCACCTGCTGCGCGGCCACAACAAACTCTGGATCCGCTTTTTCCTGCTGGCGGTGTTCGCCACCATGTACGTCCGCGATCACGACCGCCCGCTCATGCACGAAGCCTTCGACATGGACCCCGGCACGTACGATTTCGACGTCTTCCGCATCACCACCGAGATCTCCAAACAGGTGTTTCCGCTCTCGCTCGACATCGAGAATCCGCAGTTTCGCGCAGGGCTCGAGCGCCTGCGCCGCATCGCACTCGCCGTCAAGGCCGCCAAGGTGCGTGGCGGTGCGATAGGTGCCCTGCGCCGCGCGGGACTGGCCTGCGCCGCAGCGTTCACGTTCGCGCGGCTCTACACCTTGCCCGTGCTGCGCCACGACCTGCCCGCGCGCGTGTGCATGGCCCCGGCCTGGTAACCATGATCGCGGCGGGCTATGCGGTGCTGGTGTGGTGGTTCACCACCGGCCTCATCTTGTTCCTGGACGGCCTGCGTCCGGCGAGCTTCCGCTGGAGCATGGCGGCGGCCACGGCGCTGCTGGCACCGGTGGCCGTCCTCGTGCGGTCGAGTGCGGACGACCTCACCGCCGCGGGAGCCTACACGGCGTTCACCTGTGCCATCCTCGTCTGGGGATGGCTCGAGATGTCGTTTCTCATGGGCTTCATCACCGGGCCCCGCAAACACGCCTGCGCCGGCCGCTGCGCGGGGTGGCCGCATTTCGGGCACGCCATCCAGGCCATTCTGTACAACGAACTGGCGACGCTCGCGGGCGCCCTCGTGCTCTTCGCCGCCACCCGGCACCATCCCAACCGCGTCGCGCTGTGGACCTACGCGATCTTGTGGGGCATGCGCCTCAGCGCAAAACTGAATCTCTTCCTCGGCGTGCGCAACCTGGGCGAGCAGTTCCTGCCGCCCCACCTCGGGTACTTGAAAGCCTTCTTCCGCAGACGCGCCGTGAACGTCTTGTTTCCGTTCTCGGTGGCCGTGTCCACCATGGCCGCGATGCTGCTGCTGCGGCGCTATCGGGCGGCGGCCGGCGCATTCGACCTCACCGCCTACGCCACCCTGACCAGCCTGCTCGTGCTCGGCGTGCTGGAACACTGGTTCATGGTGCTGCCGCTGCCGAGCGAGCGACTGTGGGGCTGGGCGATGAAGCGCGAACCGTCCTAGGTCAGTCGACCGGCGGCCGGACGCTCGCCCTGGTCGGTGGCGCTCGCGACCGCGTGCGTGGACATGGACAACAACCGGGCCGTGTTAACGAGCGCCATGTGCGTCAAGGCCTGCGGAAAATTTCCCAGCATGCGTCCCGCCCGCACCGAGTATTCCTCGGCGAGCAGGCCGACGTCGTTGCACAGGCCGAGCAGCCGCTCGAACAGTGCTTCGCCCTCCGCGCGTCGTCCGCACAGCACGTAGGCGTCGGCCAGCCAGAAGGAACACGGCAGGAAGGCACCCTCCCCGGCGGGCAGCGCGTCCACGCCGGATTCGGTCGAATAGCGCAGCGCCAGTCCATCGACGAGCAGTTCGCGCTCGATGGCCCCGACGGTGCCGAGCACGCGCGGATCGTCGGGAGGCAGGAACCCGACCTGGGGGATCAGCAGCAGGCTCGCGTCGAGATGCGGTGACTCGTAGGCCTGCATGAACGTGTTCCTGCCCGCATCGAAGCCCCTGGCGCAGACCTCGGCGTGAATGGCGCCGCGGATCTCACGCCAGCGTTCGAGCGGCGCGTCGAGACCGTCGCGCTCGGCATCCTTGATGCAGCGGTCGAAGGCCACCCAGGCCATCACCTTGGAATGGGTGAAATGGCGCCGCGGTCCGCGCACCTCCCAGATGCCATCGTCCGGATCGGCCCAGTGGGTTTCCAGGAAGGCGAGCACGGCCACCTGGAAATTCCAGGCGGCCGGTTCCGGATCCAGGCCGCTCAGGCGGGCCACGTGCAAGGTGTCCATGAGCTCGCCGTAGATGTCGAGCTGGAACTGCGTCGACGCCGCGTTGCCGATGCGCACGGGCGCCGCGCCCTGGTAACCGGGCAACCAGGAAATCTCGTATTCCGCCAGGCGTCGCACGCCGCTGACGCCGTACATGATCTGCAGGTCCTGCGGCGAACCCGCGACGGCGCGCAGCAGCCATTCGCGCCACGCCACCGCCTCGTGAACGTAGCCCGCCAACAGCAGCGCGTTCAGGGTGAAGGTGGCATCGCGCAACCAGCAGTAACGGTAGTCCCAATTGCGCACCCCGCCGAATTGCTCGGGCAACGACGTGGTGGGCGCGGCGACGATGCCGCCGGTGGGCTGAAAGATGAGCGCCTTCAGGGTGATGAGCGAGCGCAGCACGGCAGCCGCCCACCGGCCCTGGTACTTGCAGCGGCCCGACCATGCGCGCCAGCGCGTTTCGGTGTCGGCGAGTGCGTGCTCCGCGTCGACCGGCTCCCGGGCCTTCAGCTCCGAGGGCCGGTAGTTCAGCACGAAGGAGTGGCGTTGCTGCGCCCCCAGCGAAAACTCGGCGACGGTCTTCATGTTCTCCCCCGCCACCGCCACCGTCGCGCTCAGTTCCAGGGTGTCGGGACCTGCGGTCATGGTGAGCATGTCATCCTCGCGCCGTACCCACGGTACGATGGAGCCATAGTCGAAGCGCGCGACGAGCTCCATGCGCATGCGCACCCTGCCGCGCAGCCCCTCGACGATGCGCACCACGTCCCAGCGCTCGTCCGAGAGGGGCATGTAGTCGATGAGGCGGACCGCGCCCTCGTCGGTTTCCAGGTCGGTTTCCAATATCAGCGTGCCGTCGCGGTAGCGGCGCGTGATGCGACGCACCGGGGCGAGCGGCGCGATGAGCCAGCGGCCGTGCTCGGGCGTGCCCAGCAATGCGGCGAAGCACGCTCCAGAATCGAAACGCGGAAAGCACAGCCAGTCCATCGATCCATCGTTGCCGACCAGCGCGGCGGTGTGACAGTCGCCGATCAGGGCGTAATCTTCTATGGGCAGTGGCATGGCGTTCCTTGGTATATTCAGGGTCATGATACGCAATAAAACAGCCGCATCATTCATGGGCCCGTTGCCGCAAGGCGTGCGACGCGGGAGGCCCTGCTCGAACGGCCACGGCGGATGAGCCCGGACGTCCCATCCAGGCTCACGCCCATCGTCGGCATCGGTGCCTCCGCGGGCGGAATCGACGCATTTCATCTGTTTTTCCAGCACATGCCGGCACGACCGGACATGGCGTTCGTCGTCATCCTGCATCTTCCCGCCGACCGGCCGAGCATGCTCGCGGACATTCTGAAACGCTGGACCTCCATGCCGGTGATCGACGCCGCGGACGGCTGCGAAATCCTGCCCGGGCACGTGTACGTACCGCAGCCCGGAGTGGCCGTGCAACTGCGTGGTGGACGTCTGTTCTCGCACCGACCCGAAAAAGGCGCAGCGCGCGAGATGCTGCCCATCGACGTCTTTTTTGATTCGTTGGCCAACGAGATGGGCGACGACGCGGTGGGCGTGGTGTTGTCGGGCACGGGCAGCGACGGTGCCCTTGGGCTCAAGGCGATCAAGAGCCGGGGCGGCCTCACCCTCGCGCAGCAGATGGACGGCGGCAAGGCTCAGCACGGCGGGATGGCGGCCAGCGCCATCGCCGCGGGGGTGGTCGACATCGTCGCCACCGCCGACCAGTTGCCGGGCCTCATCCACAACGCACTGCCGTTGCAGGGGACGCAGGCGGCCGCGCTCGAAACCTCGCCGGCGGACCTCGAGACCACCCGCATGCAGATCTGCCAGACGCTGCAACGCCAGGTCGGACACGACTTCAGCGGCTACAAACAGAGCACGTTCCTGCGGCGCGTGCAGCGGCGCGCTCAGGTGCGCAACTGCGGGTCGCTGGAAACCTACGCCGAGCAGCTCGATGGGGACGCGGCCGAGGTCGGCATGTTGTTCCGCGACCTGCTGATCGGCGTGACCAGCTTTTTTCGCGACCCCGCGACGTTCGAGTGCCTGAAGACGCTGGTGATCCCCCGGCTGCTCGAAGGCCGGACCGCGGATTCCACCATTCGCGTATGGGTGCCGGGATGCGCCACGGGCGAGGAGGCCTATTCCCTGGCCATCCTGTTCTGTGAGCAGTTGGACGGCCTGGGCCGGGCGAGACCGCTCGTGCAGATCTTCGCCACCGACATCGACGAGTCGGCCGTCGCCACCGCCCGCATGGGCCGCTATCCCTCGGCGCTGCTGGACGAGGTGGCGCCCGAAAGACTGCAGCGTTATTTCGTGGCCGGACGTTCCGGCAGCTACACCATCGGCAAGTCGGTGCGCGAGATGTGCCTGTTCTCCGTACACAGCCTCACCCGGGACCCGCCCTTCTCGAGGATGGATCTCGTCTCCTGCCGCAATCTGCTCATCTATCTCGACAACGATCTGCAGGGGGTGGTGATGCCCGCCCTGCATTACGCCCTCGCCCCGCGCGGGATGCTGCTGCTCGGAAGTTCCGAATCAGTCGCACAACACGAGACGTTATTTGCGACCATGGACCGCAAACACAGGATCTTCGAACGACGCGACACGCCCACACCGCCGTTGCGTCAAACTGCCAAGCGGAGCGTTGCCCTGGGCCAGGATACGACAAAGACCGGACCGCCCTTCGAGAACGTCATGGGGCGCGGCGCGGGACGCCTCTTCAATCGCGCGAGCGCGCGGGTGCTCGAGCGCTTCGCCCCGGCCTTCGTCGTCGTCACGGCCGATGGCGACATCGCGCAGTTCTCGTCGCGGACGGGACGATTCCTCGAGGCGGCGCCGGGCTCTCCCCAGCAGAACGTGTTCAGCATGTGCCGGCAGGGCCTGCACGTGCCGCTGCGCGACGTGCTGCGGCAGGCCGCGACGTCCGGCCGCCTGGTGGAGCGCGCCGCGCGGTTCGTGGCGGACTCGCCGCAGCCGCTGCAGCGCGTGACGTTGACGGTGGAGCCGCTGGCGGACGGCGGCGCGGCGCCGCTGTTCCTGGTGCTGTTCGTCGAGCACGCACAAAACGAGGACGCGCCGCGCGAGCCCGCCGACGGCGAAGGCACCCACCCTGACCCGAACCGGCAGCTGGAGCGCGAACTGCGCGAAGCGCACGACCAGCTGCGTCTGCTCACCGAGGAGCACGGCACGGCGCTGGAGGAACTGACCAGCGCCAACGAGGAACTACGCTCCATCAACGAGGAATTCCAATCCACCAACGAGGAGCTGGAAACCTCCAAGGAGGAAATCCAGTCCATCAACGAAGAGCTGCAGACGGTCAACGCGCAATTGTCGGCCAAGCTGGAAGAGTTGAACGACCGCAACACCGACCTGCAGAATCTGTTCGTCAGCACCCAGGTGGCGACCATCTTCCTGGATGCCTTCCTGGTGGTGCGCAGCTTCACGCCCGCCGTGGCGAGCATCTACAATCTCATTCCGAGCGACGTGGGCCGGCCCCTGTCGGACATCGTCAGCCGGCTGAACTACGACGGGCTGCGCGAGGACGTCCAGCACGTCATGAACACCGCGCAACCTTTCGAGCGACGCCTGGCCTGCGCGGATGGTGCGGTGCATTATCTGATGCGCATGCTGCCTTACCGGACGCCGGACAGCGAAGTGGACGGCACCGTCGTGACCTTCGTCGACGTGACGAGCATCGTGCAGGCCGAACAACATCAGCGGCTGTTGGTCGATGAACTGAACCACCGGGTCAAGAACATGCTCACGGTGGTCATATCCATGGCCACGCAAACCCTGCGGCGCGCCCATTCGCTCGAAGAATTTTCAGTGAACTACCTCGGGCGGGTCCATGCGCTCGCCGGCGCGTACGCGGTGCTCGCCAATCAGAGCTGGCAGACGGTGCCGCTGCGTGAGCTGGTGCTCGAGCAATTACGCGCCTTCGTCGCCACGGAGCGCGACGGTCACGCCGAGCGGGAGGGTGGACTGCGTCTGGACGGCCCCGACTTGATGCTCGAGCCGCGCAGCGCGCTCGCGCTCGGCATGGCCCTCTACGAGCTTGCCACCAACGCGGTCAAATATGGCGCCTGGTCGGTGCCGGCCGGCCGGGTCAGCATCATCTGGCACCTGGAACAAGAACCCCCCGCGTCCCATCTGGTGCTGCTGTGGACCGAAGCGGACGGGCCTCCGGTGGAGCCCCCCGCGCGGCGGGGATTCGGAATGACTTTGATCGAGCGCGGCTTGAGCCAGGACATGGGCGCCGAAGTCGAGGTGACCTTCGCGCCCGCCGGGGTGCGCGCCCGGCTGCGCGCCCCGTTCCACGGTGCCGCGGAGGTTCGGCCGTGAGCGAGGCATCCCTGGCCGGCCTGCGCGTGCTCGTGGTCGAGGACGAAATGCTCATTTCGATGCTGATCGAGGACGTGCTCGCCGAACAGGGCTGTTCCATCGTCGGGCCGTTCAGCCGGGTGGGAGACGCTTTGGACGCCGCCGCGAATCATCCCATCGACGTCGCCCTGCTCGACGTCAACGTCGCCGGCACCCAAGTTTACCCGGTCGCGGAACGACTGCACGCCCGCCGGATTCCCTTCCTGCTGCTGTCCGGTTACGGGGAGACGGCCATCCCCGCCGACCGGCCGACGTGGCAGGCCTGCGTCAAACCCTTCCGGACCGAAGAGCTGGTCAGGCGGATAGCGGCGCTCGTCGCACGGGTTCGGTGACCCCCGCCCGGCTTCGCCTGGAGCCATGCTCGTAGGAGAACACGCGCGTGAATTCCGCACCCAGCAAAAAGATCTGCGCCGAGTAATATATCCACAGCAGCAGGACGATCATCGAGCCCGCCGCGCCGTAGGCCGAGTTGAAGGAACTCTTGCCGAGATAGATGCCGATGAGAGACTTGCCGATGGTGAACAGGAAGGCGGTGACCCCGGCCCCGGTCCACACGTCGTTCCAGGGTATCCGCTCGCGCGGCACCAGTTTGTAGATCATGGCGAACAACAACGCACTCATGCCGAGGCTCAAGGTGACGTCGAGCACGGGCAGAATGATGCGCAGCTGCGGCAGGAACCGCCCCAGCCAGTCGCTGAATGCCGCGAGCCCTGCGCTCACCACCAGCGACACCAGCAGTAAAAAGCCCACCCCCAGCACCATGCCCACCGACAGCACGCGCCCGCGTAGGAAACGCCACCAGCCCACTTCGCGGGCCGGTTTGGGTGTCTGCCAGATGCGCTCGAGGGCGGTTTGCAGCTCGCCGAACACGCTGGTGGCACCGATGATGAGCGTCACCACCCCCACCGCCGCCGCCAGGCCTTTCTTATCGCTGTAGTGCGCGCTGGCCATCAGGTCGCCGACCGTCTTGGCGCCGGCGTCGCCGATCAGGCTCTGCAACTGCGAGATCACCTGCGTCTGTGCGAAGTCCGCACCGAACACGTAGCCCGCGATGGCCACGGCGATGATGAGGATGGGAGCCACGGAGAACAGGGTATAGAACGCCAACGCAGCGCCGAGGCTGGCCGCGTTGTGATCGAACCATGCCACCACCGCCTTGGCACCGATGTCGATCAGTTCACGCCGTCGCCACCGCGGTGGGACGCCGGCCGGGGACACGGCGGACGCGGCGCCGCCCCCGGTGCCGACCACGGGTTGCTTCAAGTCTGCGGCCGCAGCTTCTGGCGGTGGCGCTCGATCGCCTCGTTGGGGTTGGTCGGGTCGGGCGGATCGTTGGGGAATCCGCCGGGCTTCGATACCACGGGCTCCTGGCTTTCCTGCACCGCCTTGGGCTCGACTGCCGGCGGTGGCGTGTGACTCTTGAGCGGGGGTGTGTAGCTCTCGGGCATGACGAATCTCCTTCAGGTTCACCTGATCAGACGGTAGCGGCTGGCCGGGGACGCGCCCATGCTCCGCCCGCCCGACGCGCCGTAGGCATGCGCTGACGTTCCGCGGTATTATGCGGCTCCCCGTCCCCATGGAAGTTCGCGGCCTCGGCCCACTCGATGAATAAATTCCTGCCCGGCGCCGGCCTGCCCATTTTCGGCACCTCGACGCGCTTCTTCTTCAATCGCATCATCTTGTTGGTGTCCCTGTCGGCGGCGCTGGTGATCGTCCTCGGCGTCTTCGCCTCGCGCAGCCTCGCGACCCTGAACGCCGGCAACGACTGGGTGGCCCACGCACAGCAAGTTCGCTACCAGCTCGCCCACGTGGAGCAGCTGCTGCTCGACCTGGGCACCGGAGGCCGGCGCTTCGAAACCACCCACGACCCCAAATCCTTCCAGGATGCCGAAGCCGCGGCCGCCCGACTGCCGGGAGAACTGGCGACGCTCAACCACCTGGTGGCTAAAGATGCGGGTCTTCCCTCGCTGGCCGCGCAGCTGACCGACGCCGCCCAGCAGCGCCAGCAACAGGCCCGTATGCTGATCGACATGGCGCGCGGCGGCGACACCGAGGGCGGGCGGCTCATGGTCGCGCATGGCGACACACTGCGCATACTCGACCGCTGCCGTGCCTTGATCACGCGCATGCAGGACGCCGAGAACCGGCTGCTGCGCACCCACAGCGACCAGGGCGATCAGGCCCGCAAGACGGTCGCCTTCGCCATCGGCGCGACCACCGCGCTCGCCGTCGCCTTGTTGATGCTGGTGGCGTACGTGAGCATGCGCCACAGCGCGCGGCTGCAACGCGTGCAGAACGACCTGTCCACCACCCTGCGCAGCATCGGCGATGCCGTCATCTCCACCGACGCGCAGGGCCGCGTGCGGTTCATGAATCCGGTGGCCGAGCAGCTCACCGGCTGGAACAACACCGAGGCGCAGGGCCTGCTGCTCGGCGAGGTGTTCCGCATCATCAACGAACAGACGCGCGCCACGGTGGAAAGTCCGGTGGCGCGCGTGCTGCGGGATCGAACCGTGGTGGGCCTCGCCAACCACACCCTGCTCCTGGACCGTCATGGCGGCGAACGGCCCATCGAGGATTCGGGGGCGCCGATATACTCGGTGGACGGGGCGCTGGTGGGGGTCGTGCTGGTGTTCCGGGACGCGACCACGTCGCGGGCCGCGCAACGCGCCCTGCTCGACAACGAGGCGGCGCTGCGCGAGGCGGACCGTCGCAAGGACGTGTTCCTGGCGACTCTGTCGCACGAACTGCGCAACCCCCTCGCGCCGATTCGAAACGCCGCCCGCCTGCTCGAGTCCCCGGCCCTCACCAACGAAGAACTGGCGCGCAGCCGCATGATCATTTCACGCCAGGTGCGCCACATGGCCTCGCTGCTCGACGACCTGCTCGATGTCTCCCGCATCACGCGCGGCATGCTGACCCTGAAGAAAGAGACCGTCGGCCTGCGCGGCCTCGTTGAGGCGGCCGTCGAAACGGCGCGGCCCATGATCGACGCCAAACGCCACGTGTTGCACGTCGACTGGCCCGCGGCCGGTATGCGCATCGAGGCCGATCCGCTACGCTTGACCCAGGTCATCTCCAACCTCTTGACCAATGCGGCGAAGTACACGGATCCGGAAGGTCACATCCACCTCGAATGCCGGGCCGAGGAGCGTGCCGTCGTCATCCTCGTGCGCGACGACGGGATCGGACTCGCCCAGGATATGTTGACCAAGGTGTTCGAAATGTTCTCCCAGGTGGCGCCCGACAAGGGGCATGCCGACGGTGGCCTGGGGATCGGTCTTGCCCTGGTGAAGGGGCTGGTCGAGCTGCACGGTGGCCGCGTCGACGCGAGCAGCGACGGCCTGGAACGGGGCAGCGAATTCCGGATCGTCCTGCCTGACGCCGTCGCGGAACCGCAGACAGCGGACGCCTCCTGCGCCGTGAGCGACGCGCCGCCCGTTGCGGCGCGCCCGCTGCGCGTGCTGGTGGCCGACGACAATCGCGACAGCGCGGAGAGTCTCGGCATGCTGCTCGAGCTGTCCGGCCACGAGGTATTCCTGGCGCACACCGGCGTCGATGCGCTGAGCGTCGCCTCGGACAGGAAGCCCGACGCCGCGTTGCTCGACATCGGCATGCCCGGCATGAACGGCTACGAGGTGGCCGCTCATGTACGGCGCGAAGCCTGGGGCAAGTCCATGACGTTGATCGCCATCACCGGCTGGGGCCAGGAGGACAACAAGCGCATGGCCCGGGAGGCCGGCTTCGACCACCATCTCACCAAGCCGATGGACACCGCCGTGTTGGAAAACCTGCTGGCCGACATCACGCGGCCTGCGTAGCCGCCGCATCGATGGCACGGGACGCGTACGACGTCTTGGTACTCGGCGCCGGCGTCGCAGGGCTGGCCGCGGCCCGCGCCTTGAGCGAAGCCGGGCTCACCGTCGCCGTGGTCGAGGCGCGGGCGCGCATCGGCGGCCGCATCGAGACGCGCCGCGTCGCTGCGGCGCAGCCTGCGTCCCCGCCGATACTCGTCGAATTGGGCGCTGAATTCATTCACGGGCTGCCGCCCGAGACGTGGTCGGTTATTCGCGAGGCGCAGTTGTCGACGTATGAACTCGACGGCGCGCAACTGCGTCACGCGGACGGCCGCCTGCAGGCCGTGGCAGCGGACGGCGGCGCCGCCCGGGTGCTGGAAGACCTCGGCCAATGGCTCGAGGCTCAGCCGCCGGGAACCGACGAAACCTTCGCGCAGTACCTCGCGCACGCCGGCGTCGACCCCGGGCGCGGCACGGCCGCGGTGCGTTACGTGGAGGGTTTCAATGCGGCCGATCATCGTCGCATCGGCGTGGCCGCGCTCGTCGCACAACAGGCGGCGGAAGACGCCATCGCGGCGGATCGTTTGTTCCATGTCGACCGTGGCTACGACGCACTGCCTCGCTTCCTGGCCGACCGCGCCCGGGCAGCCGGCGTCGACCTATTCTTGCAGCATGGGGTCGGCTCGGTGCAATGGCAGCGCGGCGCCGTTGCGCTGCACGGCACCGACGCCGCCGGAGGCGTCTTCGTGCTGCACGGTGCGCGCAGCGTGATCACGCTGCCGCTCGGCGTCCTGCAGCACGGCTCCGTGGCTTTCCTTCCGCCGCCCTCTGCCCTGCTGGCCCTCGCGGGGAGGCTGTGCATGGGTGCGGTGGTCCGGGTGGTCATGGTGTTCGAGTGTCGGTTCTGGGCCGAACCCGGGCTGCTCGCGCGGCACGTCGACGTCGCCGCCGAGCTCGGACAGCTGAGCTTCCTGTTCAGCGACCAGGCGGCGCCGGCGATCTATTGGACCGCTTCGCCGGATCCCGCGCCCGTGCTCGTCGCCTGGGCCGGGGGAACCGCCGCGCAGGCCCTGCTCAACGACACGCGCGGACGGCCCGATGCCTTGCAGGATCGCTGTCTGCGCAGTCTGGCGGCCGTGTTCGGCGTGCCGCTCGAATATCTACAGAGCCGGTTGCGCGGCTGCCATTACCACGACTGGCAGCACGATGCCTTTGCCCGGGGTGCCTACAGTTACGCGCCGGCGGGCGCGCTCGAGGTGTCGGCCGCGATGACGCACCCGGTGGACGATACGCTCTACTTCGCCGGCGAACACGTCACGACGACGGGTCAGTGGGGCACCGTGAACGGTGCCCTGCAGAGCGGCCTCGCGGCCGCTTG
>CAZZYJ010000085.1:0-12352 GCA_964658215.1 uncultured Steroidobacteraceae bacterium
AGGAAGCGCTGTCGGTGAGCACCTCCACGCGCTCCACGGCGTCCAGGGGTATCGACGAGATGTCCGCGCCGCCGCCCGGCAAGCCGGAGGCCATGCGATGGCCATCTATCAAAGTCAGCGTAGAACCGGGACCCAGGCCTCGCAGATTCGGTTCCGACGCGCCGGTGGGATTGTCGCCGTACGCGTTGTTGATCTGAGAATTGTTGACGATGGTCGACGGGTTGGTGCCTCCCCCGAAATTCTGCGGCAGGCTGCGCACCACGTCCGCAATTGAGGTGTACCCGGATCGCTCGATCTCCTCCTGACCGATCTCGATCATCGGCGACGCCGAGTGCTCGCCTCGAAGATGCGTACCCGTCACGACTATTTCTTCCAAATCCTTCTTGCGGGCGGCGGCATCCTGCGCGGTGCGACTTTCCGCCGCCACGGTACCGCCCGCCTCCCCCGACGCCTCCCCGCCAGCAACCGGGAGCGCAGGCGCGACGATCTGCTTCGACTGCGAAGCGTCAGCCGCGAGGATCTGCAGCGTATGGCCATCCACCTTGATCGACTTCAACCGGGTGCTCTTGAGAATCCGGGACAACGCGTCGCTCGGCAGGAACTCGCCCTTCACGGCGGGCGCCATCACCCCGGCGACCAGCGTGGGATCGTAGGAGATGTTGCAATCG
Source organism: uncultured Steroidobacteraceae bacterium (assembly GCA_964658215.1). Lineage (GTDB taxonomy): Bacteria > Pseudomonadota > Gammaproteobacteria > Steroidobacterales > Steroidobacteraceae > Bog-1198. The sequence continues at coordinate 669 of CAZZYJ010000085.1, forward strand.
GCCTGCAGCGCGAGATCGCGCAGCGCCTGGTCCAGCGATTCGGCGTGGAGGTCGAAACGGGTCTTGGTGTTCGTATCGGCGAAACTCACCGGGGCGGCGGCGCAGACAAGCAGGACGGCGAAGGCGGCGAAAAATCGTCGAGGCGGGTGATGCATGGTGTCCCTGTTTGGTTCTTGCGTGTACGTCACCGGAGGCGGTCGTGTCGAACGATTGAAAGCCGTTCGATAACTAAGACGTAAAACGCAAGGCGCCAGGGATCATCCGGGTTCAAATATTTTCAGCGGGCATCCTCGTTGGTACGTTTGCTGACGATGAACTCGGTGCCGAGATCGACGACCTGCAGGTCGTAGGTGTTCGCCACGGCACGCACGAAGCTCGCGGGGTCGTCGATGGCGAAGACGCCGCCGACCCGTATCCGTTCGGCCGCCGCTCCGCGCAGGGTGATCTTCTTCGTGTTGAAGCCGTTGAAACCGGCCGCGGCTTCGCTCAGGGAACTGTTTTTGAAGATGAGCCTGTGGTAACGCCAGGCAGTCAGCGTGTCGATCGGGGGAGAGTCCACCCTCCCCTCACCGCTGCCTTCGAAACGGAGGCGTTGCCCCGGATTCAGTAGTTGCAGACCGTCGACGAAAGTGGCCGGCAGGACGTCGGGCCAGGCGATCGGTTCGACCGCGACGCGGCCCTCGAGCAACGTCACCGCGAACTCGCCACCTGCGTGCTGCTCGCGGCGTACCAGGAACGAGGTCCCCAGGGCGACGACTTTGCGGTTTCCCACCACGACGACGAAAGGTCTGGATTGATGCTTGGCGACGTCGAAGACGGCCTCGCCTTCCGCGAGGGTGACGCGGCGGGTATCCCGATCGAAGTCCAACACCAAGCGGCTGTTCGCGTTCAGCACCACCACGGTGCCGTCGCTCAAGACCTGTGTCTTCTGCTGAGCCTGTCCGGTGCTGAGAATGCTTTCACCCAAGCCATGGAGCACCCCCAGGACGGCGGCGCACGCCAGCGAGGCCGCCAGCACGCCCGTGATGGCGAACCGGAGGACGGCGTAGCGCGGTGGGCGGCTCATGAACGGCGCCGGCAGTCCCCCGCTAAGGTCCCACGCACGCGTGGCGGACTCGAACGCCGCGGCGTGGCGGGGGTCCTCGGCGATCCAGCGGCGTACTTGCTCCTCGAGCTTCGCAGTGCGGTGCGGACCGTGCAATGCCGTCACCCAGACGGCGGCACGCATCCGGACCCGCGCCGACGCGGATTTATTCGGCCGCGCCGTTCCCGTTTCCATCGGCTTCCAATTCGCCATGATTCATGAGGGCGAGCAGTGCGCGGGCGACGTGTCGTTTGATCGTGCTTTGCGAAATTCCCATGTGATGCGCAATCTCCATGTAGCTGTAGCCGGCCCGGTGGGCGAAATAGACCTCGCGGGTGCGCCGGCCGACGGCGTCCAAGACCCTGCCGATATTAGCGAGCCTTTGCTGGGCGTCCAAGGTTTGCTCGGGTGTGGCTACCGGGTCGACGAGCGACGCGCTTTCCCGGACGTCGTCGAGCGCCACGCGCTGGCGCATCCCCCACCCGTCGCGGCGGTGCTGGTCGATGGAGAGATTGAGCACGGCATGACGTAGAAAGGCTTCCTCGTTGGCCACCGGCACGTCCTGCCGGTACAGATGCATGCGCAGCATTCCCTCTTGAATGAGATCCTCGGCGTCCTCGCGCGACCGGCCTCGGCGTCTTAGAAATCCCAGCAGTCGATCGAAATGCGCGGGGCGTGACTTCATGACGGAACCTCCCCGCTTCGACGGCGAAGGTTGTCCTTAGCTGCCCTCATTCGTACTTGCGAATGCCGCCCTCGCCCCTTCCGCGAACGTTTCGCGGCGGATCCCTGCATCGCGTTGCTGGGTCGAAAAGAGCATGTGTCCAAGCCTCCTGCGCTGACGTCCATTGCGAATTTCACACACTATAGTGTGTATTCGCTACGGCATTCAACCTAAAGATGAGCGAGGCGCTCGCGCGCGTCGTTGGGGCTATATTCTCTTTTCGGCGCGCGCCATCAATTCCGACAGCTTGATGCCAAGACCGATTGCGATCCCTTCCAGGGCGCGCAACGTGGGCGAGCGTTCGCCCCGCTCTATCATGCCGATGTGGTTTCGGTGCAGATCGGCCTTGTCGGCGAGCTGCTCCTGGGAGAGGCCTAAGCCCAAGCGAATCGAGCGCATGATCGCCGGAAATTGCTCGCTGAGGCTCTTTTTTACCATCGCGGACAAATTGAAACTTACCCACTATGGTGTCCACCCACGATAGTGTGCAGAAGCGATTTGCCACGACGGTATGACCGCGCGAAGGGTCGTCAGCGGCCCACGTCGGGACGCCGATAGGTAGCCTTTGCCTCCTCGGTGCATTCCTCCCGGGAGATCTCGATGTCGCGTGGGGCCGTGATGCCGATCCGGACCTGACTGCCGCGGATTTCGATGATGGTGATGGTGATGTTGCTGCCGATCTTCAACGTCTGAGCGGGCCGACGAGTCAATACGAGCATGGCTTCCTCCTGCCGGGGGGGGCGTCCCTGAGATGGTGGTAAACACTATGATGTTTACCGCCCCCGCCGGTAAATTTCAAATCGACCCCCTCTCAGCGGATCTACCGCTTTACAACCGGAAACTTTGACAAGTCATTGACCGAAAAGGAATTCCAACACTATAATGTCTAGACAGTATCGTGTGCGCCGGCTGACTCTTATGCGTGCGCCAATCAAAGGTCCTGAGGAGTCTGGGGGAGGAAGTTCGCGAGCGGCGTAAACAGCGACGTCTGAGTCAGGAGGCATTGGCGCTGCAGGCGGGCGTTCATCCGAACGTCGTCGGACGTCTCGAGCGCGGCCTCTACAATCCGAGCCTCAGGGTGCTGCACGCCCTCGCCGAGAATTTACATGTCTCGCTCCCGGAGCTGTTCGCCGGCGCGGCCAAACGCGAATAGCCTTCCGGCCCCCCTCCCATTGCCCCGTGCCAAGCCCTCCCGTCCAGATCGCGGACGTGGAGGCAAACTCATTCACGATCGATCAAAAAAAGACTGGTCAATTTAAATCGATCGATCATAATTAATCCTCACTAAATCGATTTTTACGATAGGTAGACCGGCGTCGACGTTCGGTCGTGGCAGATGGGCTGGGCAGATGGGGGGACATATGGCATTACGGTACATAACGCTGTGCGCGTTGGTCGCAGGCGCATCTACGATCGCTCCGGCCGCGCACGCGGCAGACGCACCGCCTGCGGCGGCGGATTCCGGCGAGCCGGCCCTGGAGGCGATCACCGTCACCGCCCAGCGCCGCACTGAAAATCTCCAGGACGTGCCGATCGCGGTAACGGCCGTTTCCGCGACGCAACTTGCGGCAAACGGCATCACCGATCTGGAAGATCTCGCGCTGGTGGTACCGGGGCTGACCTTTTCCAATACCCAGGGCAATGCCACACCCCGGCTGCGCGGCGTGGGCTCCTCGGCCTTTGGACCCGGCATCGAACCGGAGACCGCCGTCTACGTCGACGGCGTCTACTACGCCTCGTCCGAGTCCTCGCTGTTCTCGTTCAACAACATCGAGCAGGTCGCGGTGCTCAAGGGACCGCAGGGCACCTTGTTCGGCCGCAACGCCGTGGCCGGGCTGGTGCAGATCACCACCAAGGATCCCACCCAGGAATTTCACGGTGACGTCAGCGCCGGATACGGCAGTTACCGCACCGAAACCGGCTCGGTCTATGTGACCGGCGGGCTCACCGACACGCTCGCCGCCGATTTCGCGCTGCAGGCCACGCACCAGGGTGAGGGCTACGGCCGCAATCTCGCCACCGGCGCGGAGGCGAACAAGATCGATCACGAAATAGCCGCGCGCTCGAAGTTCTTGTGGAAGCCCGCCGAGGGCACCCGGGTCGCATTGACGCTGGATTACGCCGACAGCGCCGGCTCGACCAACGACATCCGGCTCGATCGGGGCACCACGCCGGGCGCCGGCACCGGGCCCGCCTACGGCGGCTCCCCTTGGGACATCGCGGCGGATAATCAGCCGTACACTGTCGTCACCTCGAAGGGTGCCGCGGTCAAGGTCGATCAAGACTTCGGGACTTTACGGTTCTCGAGCATCTCCGCCTATCGTACGCTGGACTACCACAACACGTTCGATCTGGACGCCACCGCCGCCCCGTTCCAGGCGTTCGCGCAGGAACAACACGACCGGCAGATCAGCCAGGAATTCCAGCTCCAGTCCCCCCGCTCGTCGGCGATCCAGTGGACCACCGGCTTTTTCTACTTCAACTCCCGCGGCTCCTACGCGCCCCTCGATCTGTTGCTGACCGGCGGCCCCACGGGCAACCCGCAATTTCCCGTCAACCTCATCTCGACGCAGACCGTGGAACGCACGAAATCCTATGCCCTGTACGGACAGGCGACCAAGGAAATCCTACCGCAGACCAACCTCACCTTGGGCATCCGCGATACGCAGGAAAACCGCTCGCTCGACGGCACGCAGACCGTCGATATCTTCACCACCACGCCGGTGGCGGTGGTTTCCACGCCCGCAGGCAACAAGATTTCCTCGAACAAACCCACCTGGCGCGTGTCGTTGGATCATCACTTCACCGATGCCGTCATGAGCTATCTGTCGTACAACCGCGGCTACAAGAGCGGCGGCTTCAACGCAGGGTCGGTCACGGATGCGCCGTTCAAGCCGGAAACCCTGGATGCCTTCGAGCTCGGCACCAAGACGGAGCTGCTGAATCGCCGTCTGAGCGTCAACGCGGCGGGGTTCTACTACGACTACAAGAACATTCAAACCCAGTACATCGAGCCGGGCGGTGCGATCGGCATCCTGAACGGCGCCAAGGCCAAGATCTACGGCCTGGATGCGGATCTGAGCGCGGCCGTGACGACGCATTTCAAGGTCAATGCCGGCATCGAAATGCTGCACTCGAAATTCGCGAGCTTCCCCACCGATGCGCCGCTGTCCACCGCGGCGGGCGGTGTGCCCGTGGTGCTCGGCAGCGCCACCGGTCATGAGCTGCCCATCGCCCCGAAATTCACCGAGAGCCTGGGCGGCAATTACAGCCTGCCCATCGCCGTGGGCGTGGTCGACGTCAATGCCGCCGTCGACCGCAATTCCGGCTGGTATACGGAGGTGGACAACGTCGTGCGGCAACCGGCGTTCACGATGGTGAATGCCGCCGTGAGGTGGACCTCGCCCGACGCTACCACGGACGTCTCGCTGTGGGGCGACAACTTGAGCAACGAAGCCGTCCGCACCAATGGCACCACCATCTCCTATGGCAACCACGTCTCGGCTTATGCGCCGCCGCGCACCTACGGGGTAAAGCTCAACTACCGGTTCTAGAAGGCCGCGGCGGCCGCCTGCGCCGCCCGGCCGCCGCGATTTTCCCCGGGCGGGGCGGCCTACGGCTGGCCCTGCCCGCCTCCTGCTCCATAGATGTTGCCCGTGGTGAAACTCGCGTCGCTGGCCGCGAGCTGCACGTAGATCGAGGCGAGTTCGGCCGGCTGGCCCGGGCGGCCGAGCGCCGTGGTGTTGCCGAAATGCGAGTACTTGAGCACCGAGGCACCGCCACTGATCTGCAGCGGCGTCCAGATCGGGCCGGGCGCGACGCCGTTGACGCGGATGCCCTTCGGGCCGAGTTGTTTGGCAAGGGACTTGACGTAGTTCATCGTGGCCGCCTTGGTCTGCGCATAGTCGTACAGGTCGGGCGACGGATCGTACGCCTGTTCCGAGGTGGTGCCGATGATGCACGACCCCTCGCCCAGGTGTGGCAGCGCCGCCTTGATGATGTAGAACGGCGCGTAGATGTTCGTCTTGATCGTCGCGTCGAAATCCTCGTCGCTGATGTCCATGATCGAAGCCTTCGACTGCTGGCGTCCGGCATTCGACACCACGATGTCGAGTCCGCCGAGCTTCTGCACGGCCTCCGCGACCAGTCTCTGACAGAACGCCCGGTCGCGTAGATCGCCGGGAATGGCCACGCCGTTTCGGCCGGCGTCCTTGATGAGCTGGATGACCTCGCGTGCGTCCGACTCCTCGGCCGGCAGGTAGTTGATCGCGACGTCCGCGCCCTCCCGGGCATAGGCAATGGCCGCCGCGCGACCCATGCCGGAATCACCGCCCGTGATCAGGGCCTTGCGACCCGCCAGCCGTCCCGAGCCGCGGTAGCTCGTTTCGCCGTGATCAGGTTTCGGCATCATCTTGCCGGCGAGCCCGGGCCACGGTTGCGTCTGTTCCTGAAAGGGCGGTTTGGGATATTTGGAGCGAGGATCGTCCTTCGTCGATACTCCGGTGCCCGCGGGACTTCCCGCCGACTGCGCCAGGGCGCCGCCCGCCGCCGCCGTGGCGACCCCCATGCCGACCAACCCCACCGCCTGCCGCCGCGAAACCGTCTTGTTGCCGTTGTCCATGTGCACTCTCTGTGGAAAAACTCAGCGTAACAAGCGCGGTCGCGCGCGCCTTTAAGCGAATGGCGACTCCGTTTGTAGGCGCGTCGGCCGCCACGTTCCCGCGGTTGGAAATAGGCGGCGGGTGGCTCAAGATGGAGGCCATGACCACTGCGGACACCACCGAGCGCAGGCCACCGTTGGGCGCGGCTGCGGACTGGACCATTCCACAGCGCTGGGAGGAGTACACGGCGGCGGACCATGCCGTGTGGGATCGGTTGTTCGCGAGGCAGGTGGCGCAGCTGCCGTCGCGGGTGACGCCGGAATTCATGGCGGGGCTCGAGATTCTCGAGCTGGCCGAGCCGGGCATCCCCAATTTCGAAGCGCTCTCCGAACGCCTGCGGCGGATCACCGGATGGACCGTGCAGGCGGTGCCCGGGCTGGTGCCGGACGCGACTTTCTTCGAACACCTGGCGCACCGCCGCTTCATCGCCGGCCGCTTCATCCGCACGCCGCAACAGATCGATTATCTGCAGGAACCGGACGTGTTTCACGACGTGTTCGGTCACGTGCCCCTGCTCGCCCACCCCGTGTTCGCCGACTACATGCAGGCCTACGGCGCGGGCGGCGTGCGGGCCCTGCAATACGGTTCCATCCACAGGCTGGCCCGACTGTATTGGTACACCGTGGAGTTCGGCCTGGTGCACAGCGAGCAGGGCCTCAAGCTGTACGGTTCGGGCATCGTCTCGTCACATGCCGAGGCCCGCTTCGCCCTGGAAGATCCCTCGCCGAACCGGCTCGGCTTCGATCTGCAGCGCGTCATGCGCACCCGCTACCGCATAGACGATTTCCAGCAGACCTACTTCGTCATCGACAGCTACGAAGATCTGCTGCGCCGGACGCTCGATACGGACTTCGCACCCCTGTACGCGGCGCTCGCGCGGCAGCCCGACCTCGAGACGGACGTGGTGCTCGCGGAGGACCGGGTATTCACGCGCGGCACTCAGGCGCATGCGCGCACCGCCGGGCGTTGAACGGACTCACACCGTCAGATGCGCACGGACCAGCTCGTCCGTGAGCGCGGCGATCTTGCCCGACATGACCAGCCGGCCCTTGTCGAGCATCCTCAGGTCGGTGGCGACCCGGCGCGCGAACGGCAGCTTCTGCTCCACCAACAGCACCGTGAGGTTGCTCTCGCGGTTGAGACGCTGAATGACGTCGCCGATGTCATGCACGATGTTGGGTTGTATCCCCTCGGTGGGTTCGTCGAGGATCAGCAGCGTGGGATCCAAGACCAGCGCCCGCGCAATCGCGAGCTGCTGCTGCTGGCCGCCGGACAAATCGCCACCGCGTCGATGCAACATCTTCTTGAGGACCGGAAACATGTCGTAGAGATGGGGCGGGACGTGCCGCAATTTCGGCCGGCGGACGGCGAGCCCGATGCGCAGGTTCTCCTCGACCGTCAGCTGTGAAAATATCTCGCGTCCCTGGGGCACGTAGCCGATGCGGCGGTGCGCGCGTTCTTCGGCCGGCAGCGGCCTGAGATCTTGGCCCCCGTAGAGGATCTGGCCGGACCTGGCGCCCACCAGCCCCATGATGCACTTGAGCAGCGTGGTCTTGCCCATGCCGTTGCGGCCCATGAGGCAGGTGCAGGATCCCTCGGGGATGCTCATGTCGATGTCCCACAGCGTGTGACTGCCGCCGTAGAACTGATTCATCCCTTTGATTTCCAGCATCTTCAGACCCCGAGATAGACTTCGATCACTTTGGGATGACCCTGCACCTCGTCGAGGCTGCCCTCGGCGAGCACGCTACCCTCGTGCAGCACGGTGACTTTGCGCGCGATCGAGCGCACGAAGGCCATGTCGTGCTCCACCACGACCACCGAATGCCTGCCGGCGAGCGAGACCAGCAACTCTGCGGTGCGTTCGATCTCCTGCGGCGTCATGCCGGCGACGGGCTCGTCGACCAGCAACACCTGCGGATCCTGCATGAGCAGCATGCCGATTTCCAGCCACTGTTTCTGTCCATGCGACAAGGTGCCCGCGGGCGCGGTGCGTTGCTCGCGCAGACCGATCCGCCCCATCACCTCGTCGATGCGGTCCCGTTGTGCGGGCGTGCTGCGCGCGAACAGCGCGTACCACACCGATTTGTTGCCCGCCATCGCGAGTTCCAGATTCTCGAACACCGAATGTCGTTCGAACACGGTCGGCTTTTGAAACTTTCGGCCGATGCCCGCGCGGGCGATTTCCGGTTCCGTGAGTTTCAGCAGGTCGGTGGTCTGACCGAACCATGCAGAGCCGGAATCGGGACGGGTCTTGCCCGTGATCACGTCCATCATCGTGGTCTTCCCCGCGCCGTTCGGCCCGATGATGCAGCGCAGTTCGCCGACGTCGACGTACAGGGTGAGCGCATTGAGCGCCCGAAAGCCGTCGAAGCTGACGGTGATGTCCTCCAGGTACAACGCGGTGCCGTGGGCGGCGGCGAGGCCCGCCCGGGGCGGAGCGCCGCTGCGCGCGGGTGCGGCGGGTGCGGCCATCATCGCCCGGTCACGACCGCGGCGACGCCGCGGCGCCGACGGCGTTCCCCGAGCAGGCCGACCACCCCGGTGGGCAGGAACAAGGTCACCAACACGAACAAAGCGCCGAGCGCGTACAACCACATGCTCGGCAGCGCCGCTGTGAAATAGGTCTTCGCATAGTTGACGAGGAAGGCGCCGACCACGGCGCCGTACAGGGTGCCGCGGCCGCCTATCGCGATCCAGATCACGATCTCGATGGAGTTGGTGGGCGAGAACTCGCCGGGGTTGATGATGCCGATCTGCGGCACGTACAGCGCGCCGGCGAGCCCCGCCAGCAGCGCCGACAGCACGAACATCCACAGCTTGTAGGATTCGACGCGGTAGCCGAGGAACCGGGCGCGGCTCTCAGAATCACGGACTGCCTCGATCACCCGCCCGGCACGCGAGGCGATGATGTATCGGCACAGCAGATACGTCCCTCCCAGACACAGCGCCGTGACGACGAACAGCACCATGCGGGTGGCGGGTGCGTGCAGGCTGAAGCCCAGCAGATCCTTGAAGTCGGTGAAGCCGTTGTTGCCGCCGAAGCCCATGTCGTTGCGGAAGAAGGCGAGCATCAGCGCATAGGTCAGCGCCTGGGTGATGATGGACAGATAGACGCCGGAAACCCGCGAGCGAAATGCCAGGAAGCCGAACACCAGGCCGAGCACGCCGGGGGCGAGGAATACCATCGCCAGGGCGAACGGAAACGAGTCGAAGCCGTGCCAGAACCAGGGCAGCTCCTTCCAGCTCAAGAACACCATGAAGTCGGGCAGCACCGGATCGCCGTAGACCCCGCGGGTGCCGATCTGACGCATCAGATACATGCCGATGGCATACCCGCCCAGCGCGAAGAACGCGCCGTGACCCAGGCTCAGGATGCCGCAATAGCCCCACACCAGGTCGACCGCCATCGCCAGCATGGCGTAGGTCATGTACTTGCCGAGCAGGGTCACCGTGTAGCCCGACAGGTGCAGCGGCGAACTGCCGGACGTCAGCAGGTTGAGCGCCGGCACCCCCACGATCACGAGCAGCAGCACGAGCAGGAAAATCTGCCCGCCGCGATCGGACCGCAGGGCGCCGATCAGACCGGCGGTGCGAAGGAAAGAGTCTTGCATGGTCGGTCACCCATCGGCCGCACGGCCTTTTTGCGGGAACATCCCGCGCGGCCTGCGTTGTATGAACAGGATCAGGAAAACCAGCACGCAGATCTTCGCGAGCACGGCGCCGGCATAGGGTTCCAACAGCTTGTTGACCACGCCGAGCGCGTTGCCGCCGAGCTGGGTGCCCCACAGATTGCCCACTCCGCCGAACACCACCACCATGAAGGAGTCGACGATGTAGCTCTGGCCCAGGTTCGGACCGACGTTGGTCAGTTGACTGAGCGCCACACCGGCTATTCCCGCAATCCCCGAGCCGAGTCCGAAGGTCATCGCATCGACCCATTCGGTGCGGATGCCCATGGCCTTCGCCATGGCACGGTTCTGCGACACGGCCCGGACCTCGAGGCCCAGACGGGTGCGCTTCAGTATCGCGAGCAGGAGCAGGAACAACGCGAACGTGAAGCCGAGGATGTAGAGGCGGTTGTACGTGATCGCCAGCACTTCGTTGATCTGCCACGAGCCCGCCAGCCACTGCGGCGTCTCGACGGGCCGGTTGTTGGCGGAGAAAATGTCGCGCACCGCTTGCTGCAGGATCAGGCTCACCCCGAAGGTGGCCAGCAAGGTTTCGAGCGGACGACCGTACAGGTGGCGCACGATGGTGCGTTCGATCGCGATGCCGGCGAGACCCGACACCAGGAACGCCACCGGGATCGCGACCAGTATCGACGCCCCGATGTGCTGCGGCATCAGCAACTGCACCACATAAGTGGTGTAGGCACCCAGCATCATGAGCTCGCCGTGGGCCATGTTGATCACGCCCATCACGCCGAAGGTGATGGCGAGGCCGATGGCCGCGAGCACCAAGACCGACCCCTGGCTCAGGCCGTACAAGAGCGTCTGCACCACGGAATACCAGCCGCGTTGACGATCGATGGTCTTTAGAGCCGCCTGCGCCGCGGCACGCACTCGTGCATCCGGTTCGCTCGTCCCGCCTTCGCCGCCGGGCTGCGCCATGGCGGACAGTCGGTTGTACACGTCGACGTTGAGACTGGCAGCGAGCGTCTTCACCGCGGCCAGCCGGACCCCGACCTCGGCGGAATCGAGGTCGGCGAGCGCGAGGCCCGCGCGAATCTCGCGCTTGACGGCCGCGCTCGGCTCCACCGCGAGACGCGACCGCAACACCGCCAGACTGTCGGCATCCAGTGCCCGCAGTATTTCCTCCACGTCATGCAGCCGCCCGCCCTCGTCGGCGCCCGCAAGATCGAATTGCGCGAGGGCCACCCGCAGGGTCTTGCGCAGTTGATTGTTGACCCCGATCTTCGTCAAGTCGTCGGGCTGGCCGACACCGGCATCCCTGCCGGTGAAAGGATCGGTCAACTGCAACCCGGCGGGTCGTTGCACGGTCGTGAACAATCCGCCGTCCGCGGTCCGTGCGTACAGCGTGCCGTCCAGCAGCGCCTCGAGCACCCCACGTACACGCGGGTCGTGCGTTTCGACCATGCGTTTGATCAACGCCTGCTTCTCGGGGTAGCTCGCCGCCGGAAGGCTCGCTGCCAGTTCGGGCAGAGCCGAGCCCGCCGTCGTGACGATGCCGGCCTCGTCGAAGAGGTCCTTGA
>CAZZYJ010000086.1:0-12321 GCA_964658215.1 uncultured Steroidobacteraceae bacterium
GTTGCGTGGTGCGGCTCAGTTGTTGGAGCGCGAATTGCTCGATCCGGCGCTGCGCGAGTACACGCGGGTCATCATCAGCGAGGCAGACCGGCTCACGAATCTGCTCGACTCCATGCTCGGGCCGGGGCGGCCACCGGCGAAGCAGCTGGTCAACGTGCACGAGCTGCTGGAACGGGTGTACCACCTGCTGCGCAGCGAGGCGCCGGAAGGCGTCATGGTCGACCGGGATTACGACCCCAGCCTGCCCGCCCTCACGGTGGATCCCAACCACATCATCCAGGCCATGTTGAATCTCGGCCGCAACGCCATCCAGGCGCTGTCCGCCGGCGAGCTCGAGTCGCCGCGCCTGGTGCTGCGCACGCGCGCCGCCACCAACGTCAGCGTCGGCGCACGCCGTCACCGGCTGGTCGCCTCCATTCAATTCGAGGACAACGGACCCGGCGTTCTTCCCGAGATCCGTGACACCATTTTTTATCCGCTCGTGTCGGGTCGCTCCGACGGCACCGGCCTGGGACTGGGAATCGCCCAGGATCTCGTCAGCCGCCACGGCGGTCTGATCGAATTCGACAGCGCGCCGGGCCGGACCATATTCGTGATTTCCTTGCCCATGGACTCCGTATGACTGCAAAGCCTCTGCAAGTGTGGTTGGTGGACGACGATGCCTCGATCCGCTGGGTGCTCGAAAAAGCGCTCAAGGGCAGCGGCATGGTCGCAAAATGTTTCGATCAGGCGGACAACGCACTCACCGCACTGCGCAACGACGCTCCCGACGTATTGATGACCGACATCCGCATGCCGGGCCGCAGCGGCCTGGAGCTCCTTAAGGAGATCCAGGTGTCCCGGCCCGGCCTGCCGGTGATCGTCATGACGGCCCATTCGGATCTGGACGCGGCGGTCGCCGCGTATCAGGGCGGCGCATTCGAGTATCTGCCGAAACCCTTCGACATCGACAAGGCGGTGGATCTCGTCCGGCGCGCCGCGCAGCAGGCCACGGTGTCCACGGACGTCGAGGTGGCCCGCCGCAGCATCCCGGAACTGCTGGGCCAGGCCGCCGCCATGCAGCAGGTGTTTCGCGCCGTCGGTCGTCTATCCCGGTCCAGCATGACGGTGCTCATCACCGGCGAGTCCGGCACCGGCAAGGAACTGGTGGCCCATGCCCTGCATCGGCACAGCCCACGCGCGAGCAGGGCCTTCGTGGCGCTCAACACCGCCGCTTTCACGGCCGATCTGCTCGAATCGGAACTCTTCGGCCACGAAAAGGGCGCTTTCACCGGCGCCGATGCTTTGCGTCGCGGCCGTTTCGAGCAGGCGGACGGCGGCACCTTGTTTCTGGACGAGATCGGCGACATGTCCCCCGCCCTGCAGACACGGCTGCTGCGCGTGCTCGCGGAGGGTGAGTTCTACCGGGTCGGCGGTCAGACCCCCGTCAAGGTGGACGTACGCGTCATCGCGGCCACCCACCAGGACCTCGAGACGCGCGTGAAATCGGGTCATTTCCGCGAAGACCTGCTGCACCGGCTGAACGTCATCCGCATCGAGATCCCGCCGCTGCGCGAGCGCCGCGAGGACATCCCGGAGTTGCTGAAACACTATTTGAGCGTTGCCGGCCAGGAGCTCGGCGTGGAACCGAAGCTGCTGATGTCGTCGGCGGAAACGGCGCTGGTGACCTTCGACTGGCCCGGCAACGTGCGCCAGCTGGTGAACGCCTGCCGCCGGCTGACCGTCACGGCACCCGGACGTGAAATCCGCGTCGAGGACATTCCGCCGGATCTGGGTGGTGTGCCGGTGGGCCACGCCACCAGTCACGACTGGACGGCCAAGTTGTCCTTCTGGGCCGAACAGGAACTCGAGGCAGGCACCCAGCGGCTGCTGGATCAGGCGGTGCCGGAGGTAGAACGGATTCTGATCCGCGTCGCGCTGCGCAAGGCGGACGGCCTGAAGCAGGATGCCGCCAAGCTCCTGGGATGGGGACGCAACACGCTCACGCGAAAGATGAAGGAACTGGGCATGGAGGACGCCGCCTAAGCCGGGGCCGGGAGCGCGAACACTCAGGCCGGCTCCCGGGGGTTTATACTCGGCCCGATCATGTCCGATCTTTTAGCGCGAGCGCTCGGCGCCTCTGCCGGTGTTTTCTACGGCAACACGGTGGGCGAGTGGCTGCTCGCCACCGGCGTGGGCTGCGCGGCATGGCTGAGCCTGACCCTGACGCGGCGGCTCCTGGCGGCGCGCGCCGAACGGTACTCTGCGGCGCGATATTCGCTGCCCGTGCGGCTCTTCTTCTATCTGGTCTGCCGGACCCGGCAGTTCTTCATCCTGGCGCTCGCGTTGGACGCCGCCCAGGAGAGCCTGACCTTCCCCACGCGCGTGCAGCACGTCCTCTCCAACGCCGTCCTGATCCTGGTGCTGCTGCAGGTGGGGTCGTGGGCCATGCGCGCGGTGCGTTTCTATCTGGAACTCAAGGAGATGGAACGCGGCCCCGACCGCGTGTTCGCGGGGTCCCTGGACATCATCAACTTCGTCGCCCGGATGTTGATCTGGTCGCTGCTGATTCTGGTGGCCCTCGACAACCTCGGCGTGAACATCACCGCGCTGCTGGCGGGTTTGGGGGTCGGTGGCGTCGCGGTGGCGCTCGCCCTGCAGAACATCCTCGGCGACCTGTTCGCATCGCTGTCCATCGCCCTCGACAAGCCCTTCGTGGTGGGCGACAGCCTCAACATCGACACGTTCACCGGCTCGGTGGAACGCATCGGCATCAAGACCACGCGGTTGCGCAGCGAGACCGGCGAACAGATCATCCTGTCCAACGCCGACATCCTCAAGAGCCGTGTGCGCAACTACGGGCGGATGCCCGAACAGCGCACGCTCATGACCATACGCGTGACCTACACCACCCCGGGCGGCACGCTGCGCGGCATCCCCAAGCTGCTCGAGGACATCGTGCGTGAGCAGGCCAACACCCGCTTCGACCGCTGCCATCTGAAGACCCTCGGCGATTCGTCGCTGCATTTCGAGTTGTCCTATTTCGTTCAGCAACCGAAGCTCAATCCGCTGATGGATCTGCAGCAATCCGTCTTGTTCCGCATCATCGACGAGTTCGCGCGCCAGGGAATCGAATTCGCCTACCCCACCCAGCGGGTCCTGCTCGGCGCCTAGCGCATGTTCCACGTGGTGCTGTACGAGCCCGAGATTCCGCCGAATACGGGCAACGCGATTCGTTTGTGCGCCAACGTCGGCGCGACCCTGCATCTGATCGAGCCGCTGGGATTCAGCCTGGACGACAAACAACTGCGACGCGCCGGCCTCGACTATCACCGGCTCGCCCGGGTGCGCGTCCACGCCCACCTCGAGGACTGTCTGCAGGCGCTCGCGGGTGCCCGGGTGTTCGCGGTGGAGACCGGTGGCGGCCGCCGTTACAGCGACGTCGAATACCGGGCCGGCGATGCATTCGTGTTCGGTCCGGAAACACGCGGTCTGCCGGCACCGGTGCAGGAAAGGATGAATGCCGGTTCGCTGTTCATTCCCATGGCGCCCGGCAACCGCAGCATCAACCTGTCGAATGCCGTCGCCATCGTCGCGTTCGAGGTCTGGCGACGGTTGGACTTCGCAGGCCACGGCTGAGGAGCCGGCGCGACGTCCATTGCCCACCTCACTCCGTCTCGAAGCGCAGTTCGCGTCCCATCAAGGCGTCCACCGCGGCGCGCACCGGTTTGTCCTCGTGCATGATCCGAAAAATCTCCCGGCAGATCGGCATCTCCACGCCGAGCCCCTGCGCCACCGCGCACACCGCCCGCGATGCGAGCACGCCCTCAACCACCTGATGTATGCCGGCCTGCGCCTGCTGCAACGACTGGCCGCGGCCGAGGCCGAGGCCCAGTCTGCGGTTGCGGGATTGATCGTCCGTACAGGTGAGGACGAGATCGCCCAGACCGGCGAGGCCCATGAACGTCTCGCGCACCGCGCCCAATCGCACCCCCAGGCGCATCATCTCCGCGAGCCCACGCGTTATCAGGGCGACGCGGGTGTTGGCGCCGAAGCCCATGCCGTCCGCCATGCCGCTGCCGATCGCGATGACGTTCTTGACGGCGCCGCCCACCTCGACACCCACGATGTCAGTCTGCAGATAGGCGCGAAACGTCGGCCCCGACAGCTTGACGGCCAGTGCCTTCGCGAACGGCTCGTTGCGCGACGCCACCGTCATCGCCGTCGGCAGGCCGGCGCCCACCTCGCGGGCAAAGGTGGGGCCCGACAACACCGCGCCCGGCGTGTCCCCCAACACCTCGCCGGCAACCTGATGCGGCAGCAACCCGCTCGCGATCTCGAAACCCTTGGTGGCCCAGGCGAGGCGCGACCCGGCATGCAGATGCGGTGCGATCCGTTCCAGGCTCGAACGGAAGGCGTGCGAAGGCACCGCGACCAGGGAGTCCCGGACGCCGTCCAGCGCGGCATCCAGGTCGAGTGCGATCTCGAGCGTGGCGGGAAATGCCGCGTTCGGCAGGTAGCGCTCGTTGCAGCGCGCGTGGCGCATCGCGTCGAGTTGCGCGAGGTCGCGTCCCCAGAGGCGGACGCGATGGCCCGCGCGCGCGAGTTGCACGGCGAGCGCCGTGCCCCAGGAGCCGGCGCCGATGACCGCGACGGGCTCCTGCGGGCTCAACCGGTTCTTCCTAGTTGACCAGGCTGGACTGCGGAGCTTCCGACGCCTGCGCGAACAGCGCGTCGAAGTTCACCAGCGGCAGCAGGAAGTTGGGAAAGCCCCCCTTCACGATCAGGTCCGAGATGACTTCGCGTGCGTACGGGAACAGCACGCTCGGGCAAAAACTACCGATCAGCCGCTTCAAATCCTCGGTCGACGCCCCCGCGATCGAGAACACCCCAGCCTGTTTCACTTCGACCAGATACAAGGTCGCCTCGCCCTGCTTCGCTTCCAGGGTGATCGTGAGCAGCACCTCGCGCACATCGGCGGCGAGTTCCTCGGCGGAGGTGTTCATGTTGAGCTGGAACTTCGGCTCCCAGCCCTGGTTGTTGGGCAGCCGCGGACCGTTCGGCGATTCATAGGAACAATCTTTCAAGTAGACGCTCTGCAGGCTGATCTGCACGCCGCCGACGGTGGTTTCCACCGGTTCTGTTCTGACCTCGTTCATCGAACCCCCTGCATCAGTCGATCCAGCTCGCCGCTGCCGTCGAGCGCGAACAGATCGTCGCAGCCGCCGACGTGCGTGTCGCCGATAAAAATTTGTGGAACCGAGCGCCGACCGCTGCGCGAAATCATTTCCTGGCGGAATTTGGCATCATCGTCGATGTTGATCTCCGTGAACGAAACGCCCTTCTGCGCCAGCAGTCCCTTGGCCCGCTGGCAATACGGACACCAGCCGGTAACGTACAGCGTGACCGCCGCCTGGGTCATTTCAGCGCCGCCTTGCCGCCCGACGGGGTCTTCGTCAGCGGCAGATTGTCCTTGACCCAGGCGTTCAGTCCCCCTTCGAGATTGAACACCTTGGTGAAGCCCAGCTTGGTGAGCGTACGCGCGGCGCCGGCACCGCTGCTGCCCGTGGCATCGTAGGTGATCACGTTCTTCTCGCGCCATTTTTTCAGCGAATCGGCCTGCGCTTCGAGATCTGCCGCCGGCACGTTGCGCGCGTCGCCGATGTGGCCGATGTCGAACTCCGACCGGTCGCGCAGATCGATGACGAGTGCGCCCTGGTTCATGAGCCGCACCGCCTGCATGGCCGAGAGCGCGGCAAAGGCCTGCAGCCGCTCCCGTACCTCGTAGACGGCGACCACCACGGCGGCGAACACGGCGGCGCCGGTCAGATACGGATGATGCGCAATATAGTCGAACAATCGCTGCATGCGAAAGACCTCGAACGTTGGAGGCCGCCGAGTATAACAGCGCCGGTGCGCGGTATGCTTGGCGTTCCCGCCCGCTGGCTGCCTGCATGAAAAGACCTCTCAGGAACCTGACGCTGCAGGCTTGCATGCTGCTGATGTTTTGCGGCGGCGTGCTGGCGCAGAGTCCCGACAGTGCCGACTCCGTGCAGGCAAAGGCGCGCCTGACGGCGTTGCGGGACCGCATCGCCGCACTCACGGCGCGGCTCGGCACGCAGCTCGCGGCGCGCGACGCGCTGAATGCCCGCCTGCGCGAGGCGGACCTGGGCATCACGGCCGGCCGCCTGCGCCTCGAGGGTCTGCGCGCCGCGCACGCGGCGACGAGCCGCCGTCGGGCAGCCCTGCGCGACGAACAGTCCAGCATCGACAAGGCGTTGACGGCACAGCGCCGCGCGCTCGGCGACGAAGTCCGCAACGCCTACCTGCTCGGCCCCCGGGAGCAGCTCAAGCTGCTGCTGAATCAGAGCGATCCGTCGGCCGTCGGCCGGATGCTGAGCTACTACGCCTACTTCGTGCGTGAGCGCGGCGGCAAGATCGCGGGCATCCGTGCGCAGGTGGAACGCGACCGGGCGCTGGCGGCCGAGATCGAGCGCACCACGGCCGCGCTCGAGTCCCTGGAGCACGCCGCGAGCGAGGCCCTGGGTCAGCTGCAGCAGGCGCGCGCCGGGCACTCCGCGGCGTTGCGCGCGGTGCTCGAGCAGGTTCGCAGCGGTGACGACGAACTCGCGCGCCTGAAGCGCGAAGAGCAGGCGGTCGAGGCGCTGGTCGCGGATCTCTCACAGGTGCTGCAGGAGTTTCCCGTCGATACGCAGCAGAGCTTCGAGACCTTGCGCGGCAAACTGGCATGGCCGGTGGCGGGTCACATCGGCGCCCATGGCGCGGAGCCGCGCAGTTTTTCCGGCCTGCAGATCGAAGCCGCACGCGGCGCCAAGGTCCGTGCGCCCTACTACGGCCGTGTGGTGTACGCCGACTGGTTGCAGGGGCTCGGCCTGCTGCTCATCATCGGCCACAGCGGCAACTACATGACCTTGTACGGCCACGCCGAGGTGCTCTACAAATCGGTGGGTGAGTGGGTGGCGCCGGGCGACGTCATCGCCGCTCTGAGCGATGCGGCCGGGCCGCCGCCGCAGCTCTATTTCGAGATCCGGGACGGACGCAGGACGGTGGATGCCCGGACCTGGTTGAAGGCAGCCCCATGACGTATGCTGCTTTGGAACATGGCCTCTAAAACGCGCTCTGCCCTCCTGGTCGGCCTCGGCCTCGCCCTTGGCCTGTCGATCGGGCTCGCGCGCGGCGTGCTCGCCGACAGGGCGGCGTCTGCCGATGCGAACGTGCCCTGGACGGATGCACGCATGCTCGCCGAGATCCTCGCGCGGGTCGAACGTGATTATGTGAATCCCGTCGACGACCATCAACTGCTGCAGGCGGCTATACGCGGCATGGTCGCCTCGCTCGACCCGTATTCCGCCTATCTCGACGGCGACGAGTACGACGAGATCAAGATCAGCAGCTCGGGTGAGTATTCGGGCGTGGGGATCGAGGTGTCCATCGTCGACGACCGAGTCGTGGTGGTGTCGCCGTTCGAGGGTTCGCCCGCCGCACTCGCGGGAATCCGCACCGGCGACATCATCGCCAGCATCGATGACGTGGCGGTGAACGTCAACGCGCTCAACGCCACCATCGGCCACATGCGCGGCAGGGACGGCACGTCGGTGAACGTCGGCATCCTGCGCCCGGGCACCCCGGAGCTGCTGAAGTTCACCCTGAAAAGATCGCGCGTGGAATTGCGCAGCGTGCGGGCCGAACTGCCGGAAGCGGACTTCGGCTACGTGCGCATTTCGCAGTTCAGCGAGACCACCGGCGCGGATCTGTCCGCCGCCCTCAAGGATCTGCGCAAACGCAATCAGGGCGAGCTGGGCGGTTTGGTGCTCGATTTGCGCAACAATCCGGGCGGCGTGCTGGAGGCCGCAGTGGCCGTGGCCGACGTCTTTCTCGACGGCGGCCTCATCGTCAGCGCGAAAGGCCGCACGCCGGAGTCACAATTCGCCATGCAGGCCAAGCCCGGCGACGAACTGCACGGCGCACCGCTCGTCGTCCTGGTCAACGGCGGTTCCGCTTCGGCGGCAGAGATCGTCGCCGGCGCCCTCAAAGATCACCAGCGCGCCACGTTGATGGGCCGCACCACCTTCGGCAAGGGCTCCGTGCAGACGGTCATGCCGTTGACCGACGGCCTGCGCGCCCTCAAGCTCACCACGTCGCTGTATTACACGCCCTCTGGCGCGTCCATCAATCACCACGGCATCGCGCCCGACATCGAAATCGAGGCGGAGGGCAAGGCGTCGGCGCCGGGCACCTCGGCCGGCTCCCCCGCAGAGCGCGACCCGGTCGTCAAACGCGCTCTCGACCAGCTCAAGGCTCTCGCCGCACGCGGCAAGGGCTCCATGACCGCAGGGGTCCGCTAGGCCGCGCAGCCCGTGTCAGCGTTCGATTACACGAACTTAGTGGACTTTCTGACGAAAGATGGCAAAGTTAGTGTCGCGTCACGTATTTTTCCGCCGGCGCGCCGTATGTTCGACCACTCCTAAACTGTTCACCCGGGAAATCATGGGCTCAATAAATCGCGGCAGACAGACGCCCTGGGCGGCGCTGGCGGGACCGTTGCTGGTCGGACAGCTGCTGACCGTGTTCGCGTTTTCGGCAACGGCCGGCGTGGCTGCCACGATTCCGAAATTGAAATCCAATTCGGTGTTGATCATCGATCAGAGCGACGCCTCGGTGCTGTACTCGCGCAACTCCGGCATCCCGGCACCCATCGCTTCCATCACCAAGCTGATGACGTCGCTGGTGGTGCTCGACGCGAAACAACCCCTCGACCAACCGCTGGAAATCACCAGCGCCGAAACCAATCTGCCGCGCGGCGGCGGCTCGCGTTTGAGCGTGGGCACGGTGCTGACCCGCGGCGATCTCATGCATCTCGCGTTGATGTCCTCGGAGAATCGCGCGGCGCACGCACTGGGCGTCAACTATCCCGGCGGGCTGCCCGCCATCGTCAAGGCGATGAACGCGAAGGCGCGGGTGCTCGGCATGGTCACCGCTCATTTCGTCGACCCCACCGGCCTGTCGAGCGACGACGTCGCGAGCCCCGAAGATTTGTCCAAGCTCGTGCTGGCCGCCTCGCAGAATGCCAGGATCCGCGAATTCTCCACCGACGAGAGCTATACGGTGCGCATACGGCGGCACCTCGTCGAATTCCATAACACCGACAACCTGGTAAAGAACCCCGCCTGGAACATCATCGTGCAGAAGACCGGCTACATCACGGAGGCCGGCAAGTGCCTGGTGATGGAGGCCGTGATCGAAGGGCGCAAGGTGGTGATCGTGCTGCTCGACTCCGCCGGCAAGCTCACCCGCGTCGCCGACGCCAAGCGCGTCAAGAGCTGGATGGAAGCCACCGCCGCCGCGCGGGTACAAGTGTCGATGCGCTGAGGCGTCGGCGCGCGCCCGCGCCCGGCGCGCTTGATGCCCCGGTGCGCTGACGCACCGCTTTGCGACCCGGCCCGCCGCGCCGCTTCGCCCGATGCGCCGACGCGTCGCTACCCGGCACCGCCCGCGCCGCTCCGCATAGCCTCCCCGTTCGTACCTCGCCGCGGGCATTGCAATTCCTGCACGGTTGGCCGATAGTCGCGCCTTAACCTTGGGGTGGCCGTGAAGGCCTGAGACGTCGAAGCCGACGAACCCGTTGAACCTGATCCGGTTAGTACCGGCGTAGGGAGCAGGTGTATGTACCCTTTATGGCGCTCGTGCGGGCTTCTCGTGGCCTGTGTTTCATTCATGCAGCCGGTCTGCGCGGCGGACGACTCGCTCGACGAGATCGTGGTGACTGCCGGACTGCGTTCGACCAACGTCGCTCAGGCTGCGCAGAGCGTGACCGTCATCGGCCACGACACGCTGCAGGGTGCGGGCGTGCAGCATCTCGAAGACGTGCTCGGCCTCATCCCCAATCTCAACTGGGCCGCGGGCACGGCCCGGCCGCGCTATTTCCAACTACGCGGCGTCGGCGAGGTGGAGCAGTATCAGGGCGCGCCGAATCCGTCGGTGGGCTTTCTCATCGACGACATCGACTTCTCCGGGGTGGGCATGCCGGCCACGTTGTTCGACACCCGGCAGGTCGAGGTATTGCGCGGACCGCAGGGCACCGCCTACGGCGCCAATGCCCTCGCGGGCTTGATCAGCGTGCGCACCAACGATCCGGGCACGGACTTCGAGGTGAACGGCGAGGTGACCGGGGCAACCTACGACACGCGGGCCGCAAGTCTCGCCGTGGGCGACGGCATGGCCGGAGGCACCGCAGGCTGGCGCTTCGCCGCGCAGGAATATCGCAGCGACGGTTTCCGCCGCGACGCCTACCTCAATCAAAATTCCACCAACGGTTTCGACGAAGGCACGCTGCGCGGCAAGCTGCACTGGGACATCACGGACCGGTTGCACGCGGATCTGACCTTGATGCACGTGAACATCGACGATGGCTACGACGCCTGGTCGATCTACAACAGCCGCACCACGTATTCGAACCAGCCCGGTCGTGATGCGCAGTTGTCGAACGGCGCCTCCCTGCGGGTGACGGCGCAACTCGGTCTCGGTGAATTGCGCAGCGTGTCGTCCGCCGCCAGCTCCAAGATCACCTATTCCTTCGACGGCGATTGGGGCAACGACGTCCTGTGGGGGCAGTATGGCTACGTGCCCTACGATTATTTCCAGAGCGACGACCGACGTCGCCGTACGCTCGCGGAAGACCTGCGTCTGGTCGGCGACCCTGCGCATGCGCTGTTCGGACGGGTCGACTGGCTGGTCGGCGTGTACGCGCTGCGGTTGACCGAGTCCGACGATCTCGTCTATCAGTTCAACGATCAAGACTACGGTGCCGGGAGCACCGCGCTGATCAGCAGTTACAGCGCCACCAACGTGGCCCTGTACGGAGGGCTGGACGCTCCGCTCGGAGCGCGCAGCACGCTGTCCGGCGGTCTGCGCGTGGAACGGCGCCAGGCTCGTTACGCCGACAGCGCCGACGTGCAAACGCCCTTTCCGACACAGACCAATGACATGGTGGGCGGCAACCTGTCGTGGACCCGGCTCACGGGCGACGGCGAACATGTGTATGCGACGCTGGCGCGCGGCTACAAGGGCGGCGGCTTCAACATCGGCTCGCAGATCCTCGCCGAACAACGCACGTTCGGACCGGAATCACTGTGGAGTGTGGAAACCGGCTTCAAGTTCGCACGGTCCGGCAGTCCGCTGCAGCTGCAGAGCGACGTGTTCTACATGCGACGTCAGAACATGCAGGTGTATCTTTCCGAACAACTTCAGCAGAACAATCCGCTGGCTTACGTGTTCTACACGCAGAACGCGAGCCACGGCGAGAACTACGGCCTGGAAGCCGAGGCGGCGTACCGGCTCGACGAACGCTGGGAGATCTCCGGTACCACCTCGTTGCTGCGCACGCGCTATCTGGGCTTGAGCGGCCAGTTCGCGGGTCTCGGTCTGGACGGCCGCGCGCAGCCTTTCGCACCGGGTTACAAATTGTCGGCGGCCGTCGAATATCATCATCCCACCGGCTGGTTCGCGCGGCTCGATGCGTCCGCGCTCGACGGCTTTTACTACTCCGCCAGCGACGCGCAGACCTCGAGCGCCTACAACCTCGAGAACGTGCGCGTGGGTCTGCGGCGCGGTGCGTGGACCACGAGCCTGTGGATCCACAATCTCTTCGACGCCAACTACGCCCAGGAAGGATTTCACTTCGGCCTGATCCCGCCGAACTTCTCCACCCAGTCGTTTTTGGACAGGGGCGATCCACGCCAGATCGGCGTCACCGTCAACTACGAGCTGCGCAAGGCCGGCCGCTGAACGGCCCCGGCCGTCGCCGCATCATGGATGCACCAGCTCCCGCACGGCGCCCAGCATGCCGCCCACCACCAGGATCACCGTCGGCAGGAATGTGAGCCCGAATCCGGGCCCGCGCTTCGCCGGGTCACGCGCGTAGGCGGCGGCGAAGACCTGCCGTCCGATGAGATACACCACCCCGAGACCCGCGGCCCAGAGCGGGTTGAAGTAGCGGCTGAACAGATACAGACCGGGTATGAGCACGACCAGTTGCTCCAGGGTGTTCTGCTGCACCCGGAACAAGCGATCGAAGATCTGGCTGCGTTTCAAAAGTTTATTTCAGCAAAATTGGGCTTAACGGGTAAGTGGGTAGTGATGGGCGGATCTTATGCGGGTGAACTTGCCGCATTTTACCGCGAAAAACATCCAGAGCTTGTGGTCGGCACACCATATGTGCTGCATGCAAGCCTGTCTAGCAACCACACTATGAATATATATTGAAGCTCCTGGCAGCACCTGCTAGGTCGCCTTCAATGGCACTGGAAACAAGGTGATATTTGT
>CAZZYJ010000087.1:0-12270 GCA_964658215.1 uncultured Steroidobacteraceae bacterium
ATCAGCCCGGCCTCGCTGAACAGGGCGCGCAGCGCACCGAGCCTGCCGGCGTACCGACCGTCGAGCGGAGAGAGTGCGTCCAGGGCGGAGGTGTTCATCGGCGGCAATCACTTCGATGGTAGACTCGCGAATCTTACCGTAATTGCCTTTTGGCAGGGTCGTCCGCAGGATGACAGAAGCGCTCTACAGCAAGTCTCACATCCGCGGGTCGTTGAACCGCACGGCCTCCGCACCGGACGAAGACATGTTGTGGCTCGCGGGCGCGCCGGCCGATGTGATGGTGAAAGTCCGCGCCGCGCTGCCCGCCCGCCGCGTGCCGGCGGCCGTGCTGGTACCCCTGGTGGAGCGTGCCGAAGGACTCACGGTACTGCTGACGCAACGCGCCGCGACCCTCAAGGACCATGCCGGCCAGATCAGTTTTCCCGGCGGCCGCATCGAGCCCTCGGACGTGGACGGCTGGCACGCGGCGCTGCGCGAGGCACACGAGGAGATCGGCCTGCCCGAGAGCTTCGTCGAGTTCGCCGGCTATCTTCCCGATCACTGGGTCGGCACCGGCTTTCGCGTCACGCCCGTGGTCGGCTTCGTCACCCCGGGCTATGAGCTGCGCATCGCCGCCGCCGAGGTGCACGATGTGTTCGAGGTGCCGCTGGAATTCATCCTGGACGGCGCCAACCACCAATCGCGCATGCGCGAGATGGCGGGCGTGATGATGAAGGTGTACGACATTCCCTATGGCGAGCGCAACATCTGGGGCGCCACCGCGGGCATGCTGATGACCCTGCGCCGCCTGCTCAAAGCCCGCGCAGGCGCGGCCGACGACGTGGCGGGACCGTGAGCAGGCTGCTCGAGTTGCTGGGAATCATGGAGCGTCTGCGTGGTCCGGACGGGTGTGACTGGGACCGCTCCCAGACCTTCGAGTCCATCCTGCCGCACACCCTCGAAGAGGCCTACGAGGTGGCCGATGCCATCGAGCGCGGCGATATGCGGCATCTCAAGGACGAATTGGGCGACCTCCTGTTCCAGGTGGTGTTCCTCGCGCAACTGGCCCGCGAGGCGGACGCCTTCGACTTCGAGGCCGTGGCGGGAGCCATCGCGGACAAGCTGGTACGCCGCCATCCCCACGTGTTCGGCGACCGCGCCGAGCGGCCGGCGGCCGGCGAACACGGCGTGGCATGGGAGGACATCAAGGCCCGCGAACGCAATGCGGCGGGCACGCCGGGCACCGAGGCCAGCGCGCTGGAGGGCGTGCCCCATGCACTGCCGGCGCTGTTGCGCGCGTACAAGCTCAGCAAGCGTGCCGCGCGGGTGGGCTTCGATTTCGAGCACGCCGGGCAGTGTGCGGACAAGGTGGCCGAGGAACTGGCCGAAGTGCGCGCCGCCGCGGGCGACGCCGCGGGCGCGACTGCGGCGGTCGGCGCCGGCGGTGTTGGCGCGGCAGGCGGCGGTCCGCGAGGGACGGCCGCCGCCGCGGTGTTCGAGGAGGTCGGCGACCTCTTGTTCGCAGCGACCAACCTCGCACGCAAGCTCGACGTCGACGCGGAGGCGGCGCTGCGGGCGGCCAACCTCAAGTTCGAACGGCGCTTTCGCGCCATGGAGGCGCTGGCCGCGGCGCGTGACGAGGTTTTCGCGGCACTGTCGCTCGCGGCGCAGGAGCGCCTCTGGCAGGCGGTGAAACGCCTTGAGTGAGCCGCGGCGTGCCGGGCACGGACGCGCGGAACAAGGCGTGCGCGGACGCGCGGCGGAACCGCAGTCGCCCGCCGCGTTGACGGCGGCGCGCCGTGCCGTCGCGCTCGTCTTCAAGCACGATGCGGAGCTGCCCATCTCCGCCCGGCGCGAGGACATCGCCGAGGCGCTGCGCCGCCACCAGGTCCTCATCGTTGCCGGTGAGACCGGTTCGGGCAAGAGCACCCAGCTGCCGCAGATCTGCCTGGAACTCGGGCGTGGCATCGAGGGTTTGATCGCGCACACGCAGCCACGCCGGCTCGCCGCGCGTGCGCTGGCGGCGCGGGTCGCCGACGAGCTGTCGCAGCCGGTGGGCGGGACGGTGGGTTTTCGCGTGCGCTTCGCGGACCAGGTGTCTGCGGCCACCCGGCTGGTGCTGATGACCGACGGCTTGCTGCTCGCGGAACTCGGTTCCGACCCGCTGCTGCGCCGCTACGACACGGTGATCGTCGACGAGGCGCACGAGCGCACCCTCAACATCGATCTGTTGCTCGGCGTGCTCAAGCGTCTGCTGCCGCGTCGTCCGGACTTAAAGCTCATCGTGACGTCGGCGACGCTGGACATCGAGCGGGTGGCACGGTTCTTCGACGACGCGCCCATCGTCACCGTGAGCGGGCGTAGTTTCCCCATCGAGATCCGCTACGCCGCCGATGGAGGCGATGACCCCGATCTGCCCGCGGCGGTGCTCGCCGCGTTCCAGGACATCGTCACGACGCCCGGGGTGCCCGCCGGCGACGTGCTCGTGTTCCTGCCGGGCGAGCGTGAGATCCGCGACGTGGGCGACTGGCTGGAGCGCGAACTTGGCGCCGACGTCGAGGTGCTCGCCCTGTACTCGCGCCTGTCCTGGGATCAACAGAGCAAGATATTTCAACGCGGCCGCCGGCGGCGCATCGTGCTTGCCACCAACGTCGCGGAAACCTCCATCACCGTGCCGGGAATCCGCGCCGTGATCGATTCCGGTCTGGCGCGCATCAGCCGCTACAGTCCGCGCAATCGCCTGCAACGTCTGCCCATCGAGCCGGTGTCGCGGGCGAGCGCGGACCAGCGCAAGGGCCGCTGCGGGCGGCTCGGGCCGGGTCTGTGCCTGAGGCTCTACACCGAGAACGACTACGCAGAGCGGCCGGCGTTCACGGAGCCGGAGATCCTGCGCACCAATCTCGCCGCGCTGCTGCTGCGCCTGGCGGCGGATGGGCTGGGCGAGGCGGAGCAGTTTCCATTCATCGATGCGCCGGACTCGCGTGCGCTCGGCGATGGTTATCGCCTGCTCCAGGAACTGGAAGCGCTGGACGCGGACAGGCGCGTCACCCGCACCGGGCGCGCCATGGCACGCCTGCCGCTCGATCCGCGCCTCGCGCGCGCCCTCCTGGAAAGCAAGCGTTTCCATGCGGAAGGTGAACTGCTGGCCATCGTGGCCGGTTTGAGCGTTGCGGACGCCCGCATCGCGAGCCAGGACGGCGCCAACGAGGCGGCCGCGTCGTTCGAGGACACGAAATCGGAATTCTCGGCGCTGGTCAAGCTCTGGCGCCTGTACCGCAAGGCCCGCGAGGGCTCGCGCCGCGAGGTACGCCGCTGGTGTCAGGAGCGCGGACTGTCGCTGCTGCGGCTGTCCGAATGGGAGGACGTCTACCGGCAGGTGAGCGATCGCGCCGCCGAGCTCGGCATCGTGGAGCAGGCGCGGCCGGCCAGTTACACCGGCATACATCGCGCGCTGCTCGCGGGCTTCTGCACCATGGTGGGCACGCGCGGCGAGGACGGCACGTATCTGGGCACGCGCGGCGTGCATTTTCATCTCTTTCCCGGCTCGCCGCTCAGGCGCCGCCGGCCGCGCTGGGTGATGGCGGCCAACATCGTCGAGACCTCCCGGGTGTTCGGGCGACGACTGGCCGAGATCGAGCCCATGTGGATCGAAGCGGCCGCGCAGCATCTGCTCAAGCGGGAATATCTGGAACCCGACTGGAGCGAGGAGCGCGAGGAGGTGGTGGCGCGCGAGCGGGTGAGCTTCCTGGGATTGATACTGAGTGCCGGCAGACGGGTGAACTACGGCCCCATCGAGCCCGAGCTGTCGCGCTTGATCTTCGCGCGCGAAGCTTTGTCCCATGGCCGTCTGCAGCGCCGGCCGGGATGGCTGCTCGCCAACGATGCCGCCATCCGTGAGGCCGCCCAGATCGAGGAGCGTCTGCGCACGCGCGACCTGCTGCGCACGGCGGAGGAGTTCACGGACTTCTACGACAAGGCGTTGCCGCGCCAGGTGTCGAGCGCGGCCACGCTCGAGTATTTTACCCGGCATCTGACCCAGGAAAAGCGCGCCGAACTCACGCTGCGGCCGGATGATATTTTCGCGCGTGTGCCCGACCCCGCGCAGCTGCAGCAGTTTCCGCCGGTGGTGCGCCTCGGTGCCGTCGCCGCCCCGGTGGACTATCTGTTCGCGCCCGGCGAGCGCCGCGACGGTGCCACGCTGCAGATTCCGTTGCTGGCGCTGCCTTCCCTCACCCAGTCGGCGGTGGACGCGGCGGTGCCCGGCCTGGGTGCCCCGCGCATCGAGGCGCTGCTGCGGTCGTTGCCCAAGGAGGCCCGCCGCAGTTTGATACCCGTCGGCGCCACCGCCGCACGCTTTCTCGAGGCCATGGGCCGTCCCACGGCGGATATTGCGCAACTGTCCGCCTGGCTGCGTGAGTCCTGTGGCATTCCCGAGCCGCTGCTGCGCTTCGATGCCGGCGCACTGCCGGGGCATCTGCTGCCACGCGTCGCCGTCGTCGAGCGGGGACGCGAGCTCGCACAGAGCGACGCGTTGCCTGCGTTGCGCCGCGAGCTCGCCGCGCGGGCGCGTGCCGCGCTCGACGAGCAGGCGCGCAGTTCGTTTCCGACGTCCTGGCGCCGCTTCGAGTCTGCGGTGCTCCCGGCGAGCATGCAGCTCGCCGTCGAGGAGGGCGTGGTCACGGTGTATCCCACGCTCACGCACTGCGCAGACGGCCTCGCGGTGCGCTTCGAATGGAGTGCCGCCGAGGCGGCCCGCCGCTGGCGCAGGGCGAGTGCGACGCTGGCGCGGATCATGCTCGACCGCCAGGCGCGTGACCTCGCGAAGACGGTTGCCGGGGACAGCCCGCTGCTGCTGATCGCGAGCCCGTACCTGCGCGGCGATGCCCTGGTCGACGTGATGCTCGAGCGGGTGTTTCGCCGTGCCTGCTTCGAGGACGGCGAGGCGCCGCGGGAGCGCGGCGCGTTCGAGGCGGCGGTGGAGCAGGGGCGGGCGCGCCTGTTCCCGTGCCTGGAGGAGCTCAAGACGGCACTCGCCAGCGTGCTCGGCGATGCGCGTGGTGTGCGCCGGCTGCTCGACGACATCCGGGTTCAGCGGCAGGCCGACCAGGTCGAGGAGTCGCGCGGGCATCTGCTGCAGTTGCTGGGCGCCGACTCCCTGAGCGCCCTCTCCGCCGACGGTATGCGGCAGCTGCCGCGGTACCTCAAAGCGGAGGAGCGCCGCTGGCAGCGACTGCTCGCGCGCGGCGCCGAGCCGCCGACGCTGCTGCGTGAACTCAAGGACTGGAACGCCCGCGCCGTCCAGCTCGAGGCGTTGGTGGGCGCGGAGCTGCGCTGGGTGCCCGAACTCGATGACTTGCGGCTGTGGATCGAGGAGTACCGCGTCTCGCTCTATGCGCAGGAACTAAAGACGCTGGGCCCGGTGTCGTCGGCGCGTCTCGCGGCACGCGCCGCGCAGATCGAACGGTGGGCCAACCGCTGAACGCGGCCTAGTCGCGGCCTAGTCGTGCAGGTCGAAGCGGATGCCCTGTGCCAGCGGCAGGCGGGAACTCCAGTTGATGGTCGTGGTCTGGCGGCGCATGTAGGCCTTCCACGAGTCGGAGCCGGACTCGCGGCCGCCACCGGTATCCTTCTCGCCGCCGAAGGCGCCGCCGATTTCCGCACCCGACGTGCCGAGATTGACGTTGGCGATGCCGCAGTCGCTGCCGTCGGCGGAGAGGAACCGTTCGGCCACCTGGAGCCGGTCGGTGAACACCGCGGAAGACAATCCGTACGGCACCGAATTCTGCAGCGCCACGGCCTCGTCCAGCGAGTCGTAGCCGATCACATAGAGGAGCGGGGCGAACGTCTCGGCGGCGACGATGGGCATGTCCGCGCGCGCGCGCATCACGGCGGGCTCCACGAAGTTGCCGGGCCGCTCGAGTGCCCGGCCTCCGCACAGTAAAACGCCGCCTTGGGCGAGGGCCGCCTCGATGGCGGCGAGGTAGCGCGACACGGCCTGCGGGTCGATGAGCGGTCCCATGAGCGTGTTCGGATCGAGCGGGTCGCCGATGCGCACCTGGCCGTAGGCGCGGACCAGGCGTCGTTCGAGTTCGGCGGCGCGCGAGCGGTGCACCAGCACACGTCGAGTCGTGGTGCAGCGCTGGCCGGCCGTGCCGATGGCGCCGAAGGCGATCGCGGGCACCGCCAGCTCCAGGGCGGCGGTCTCATCGACGATGACGGCATTGTTGCCGCCCAATTCGAGCAGGCTCTTGCCCAGCCGTTCGGCGACCTTGACGCCGATGCGACGACCGACATGGGTCGACCCCGTGAAGGAGACCAGCGCCACCCGGCGGTCTTCGACGAAGCGCATCGCAAGGTCCGTGCCGGCATCGATGAAGAGCTGGAAGATCGGCGGCAGGGCGTGGCGTGCCATGACCCGGTTGCAGATGTGCTGTACCGCCAGCGCGCAGAGCGCGGTCTTCGGCGACGGCTTCCAGACCGTCGCGTTGCCGGCGACGGCGGCGAGCGCGGCATTCCATGCCCATACCGCCACGGGAAAATTGAACGCCGAAATCACGCCGACCACGCCGAGCGGATGCCATTGCTCGTACATGCGGTGCTGCACGCGTTCGGAATGCATGGTCTGGCCGTACAGCATGCGCGACTGACCGACGGCGAAATCGGCGATGTCGATCATCTCCTGCACTTCGCCGTCGCCCTCGGCCTTGATCTTGCCGTTCTCCAGGGAGACCAGGCTGCCCAGTGCGTCCTTGTGCAGCCGCAATTCCTCGCCGAGCAGGCGCACCGCCTCGCCGCGCTTGGGCGCGGGCACCTGGCGCCAGATCTTCGCCGCAGCGGTGGCTGCATCGAGCACCCGTGCATAGTCCTCGGCGGTGGCGCCGCACACCTGCGCCAGGCGGTTGCCCGTCGACGGATTGATGGAGTCGATCATGGTTCCCGCCGTCGACGCGCTCCACAGGCCACCCGCCCAGGCACCGGGATTGACGGCTTGGATTCCGAGAGCCGCGAGCGTGTCGGTGATTGTCTGCATGAGCGTCTTCCAGGAGCACCGGATATTGGTGGGGGCGGCATTTTGCCGTAGCATTGCGGCCATGTCCAAGAGCCTCGCTTTGATCCCCTGGAACCCGACGACCTGGCACGGATTGCCGGCCACGCAGCAACCGAAATACGCCGACGCGCGCAAACTCGAGAGCGTGATCGCCGCATTGGGCCGGCTGCCGCCGCTGGTGGTGTCGTGGGAAGTGGAGGCGCTGCGCGAGAAGCTCGCGCTGGCGCAGCGCGGCGAACAGTTTCTGCTGCAGGGCGGCGACTGTGCGGAGAGCTTCGAGGACTGTGAGTCCGACAGCATCGCCCGCCGCCTGAAAATTCTGCTGCAGATGAGCCTGGTGCTGCTGCAGGGCCTCAAGAAGCCCATCATCCGCGTCGGCCGGTTCGCCGGTCAGTATGCCAAGCCGCGTTCCGCCGACACGGAAACGCGCGACGGAGTGACCTTGCCCTGTTACCGGGGCGACAACGTCAATCGTCCGGGCTTCACCGCGCCCGAGCGGGAACCGGACCCGGAATTGTTGCTGCGCGGCTACGAGCGGGCGTCGCTCACGCTGAATTTCGTGCGGGCGTTGATCGACGGCGGTTTCGCCGATCTGCATCACCCGGAATATTGGGACCTGAGCTTCCTGCGGCATGCGCCGCTGCGCGACGCGTATCAGAAGATCGTCGACTCGATCGGCGAGTCGCTGGATTTTTTCGAGTCGTTGAGCGGTCTGCAGATTCATTCCGCGACGCGGGGCGATTTCTACACCAGTCATGAGGGACTGCATCTTCTGTCGGAACAGGCGCAGACGCGTTACATCGCGCGGCAGAAGAAGTGGTACAACCTGTCGACTCACATGCCCTGGGTGGGGATGCGCACCGCGAACATCGACGGTGCGCACATCGAGTACTTTCGCGGCATCGCCAATCCCATCGGCGTGAAGGTGGGCGCGGCGATGAGCGCCGAGTGGCTGCAGGAGCTCGTGCAGGTGCTCAATCCGCAAAATCAGCCGGGACGGCTCACCTTCATCCACCGCTTCGGCAGCAAGGACATCGAGGAGCGGCTGCCGGCGATGATAGAGGCGGTGCGCGCCACCGGGTCGCAGGTGCTGTGGGTGTGCGACCCGATGCATGGCAACACCGAGACCACTGCCGGCGGCATCAAGACGCGGCGCTTCGAAAATATTCTGGCGGAGGTCGAGGCCGCCTTCCGCATCCACGAGGAGTCGGGCTCGATGTTGGGCGGGGTGCACATCGAACTCACCGGGGACGACGTGACGGAATGCATCGGCGGAGCGCGCGGATTGGCGGAGGGGGACCTTGCGCGGGCTTACAAGAGCCCGGTGGATCCGCGGCTCAATGCGGAACAAGCCCTCGAACTCGCGATGCTGATTTCCCGGCGCGCGGGAGCCGGCAGGCGGACGGCACGGCGCTCGCGAGCCGTGTGAGCGGCGGTGGTGAACAATTTGTTCAAAAATTTCAGATAGTTAAAAGTGAAACCTCGAAATAAAATAAGATAACCCGCAGCGGTTTTGGAAAATGCGGGTTGCCACGTCGGGCGCAGATGATATTCTGCGCTGCGAATCCCTGACGCCTCCGAAATCGCGAGTGCGGCGGGGCCGGCGCCGGTGAGCGGCGCCCCACTGGATGACGAGATCCGTGACGCGGAACCTTCCCGGGGGTGCCGTGGACGGAAGTGTCGGCCCGCGCGGCCGGACGGTTGACGCCACAGGGTGGCACGGTTGGATTGCGCTCGGGTTAGTCCAAATTCCAGGCGCGATCAGTGGCGGGCTACGTGAACGAATCACGTAGCCCGTTTTTTATTCCCGCCGCGACGCTTGCGTGCCGCGTCGCTCGAATGTCGCGTCCCGCGCGCGACGTCAAAAGCCTGACATGAATGAAGTTTTCGATCCCGGGTGTCGACGGTGTCCGCGGCTGGCCCTGTTCCTGGACCAGGTGAAGGTCGCGCATCCCACCTATGCGTGCGCACCCGTGCCGCCGTTCGGCGATCCGCAGGCGGCGCTGATCATCGTCGGCCTGGCGCCGGGCATGCACGGCGCGAACCGCTCCGGGCGTCCGTTCACCGGCGACCATGCCGGCATCCTGCTCTACGCGACCCTGTATAAATTCGGCTTTGGCACGTCGCCGCTGTCCGTGTCAGCCGCCGACGGACTGCAGTTGCGCGGCGCCCGCATCACCAACGCCGTGAAGTGCCTGCCGCCGCAGAACAAGCCCCTGCCCGCGGAGATCAAGACCTGCAACGATTATCTGGCGGCGGAACTCGCGCAGAGCACCGGTGCGCGCGTTATTCTGGCCCTGGGGTTGATCGCGCACGAGGCGGTACTGCGGGCGCGGGGATTGAAGAGCAGGGGGCATCGCTTCGTCCACGCGGCGGAACACCGCCTGGACGCAGACCGCGTGTTGTTGGATTCCTATCATTGCAGCCGTTACAACACCCAGACGCGCCGCCTCACCACCGAGATGTTCGAGGCGGTGGTGGAGCGGGCACGCACGCTCGCCGGGTCGCACGGACCGCGCTGACATGAGGTGGGCATGAGCGCCGCGGCGCCTAAGTTCGACGCCAAATCCTTCGTCGACAGCCTGCCGGGGCGGCCGGGCGTCTACCGCATGCTCGACGCCGCCGACGTGATCATCTACGTCGGCAAGGCGCGCAATCTCAAGAGCCGTGTCGGTTCCTATTTCCAGGCGAGCAACGTGCATCCGAAGGTCCAAGCGCTGGTCGCGCGAACCGCGCGTATGGAAGTGACGATCACGAATTCGGACACCGAAGCGCTGCTCCTCGAATTCAATCTCATCAAGAAGCACCGGCCCCGCTTCAATGTGGTGTTGAGGGACGACAAGAGCTTTCCCTACCTGCATCTCGAGACGGCGCACGAGTACCCACGGCTGAATTTCTACCGCGGTTCGCGCAAGGAGCGCGGCCGCTTCTTCGGCCCCTATCCGTCGGCCGGTGCCGTACGGGAAACCCTGCAGCAGCTGCAGAAGCTGTTCCGGCTGCGTAATTGCGACGACAGCTATTTCGCGAACCGGTCGCGACCCTGTCTGCAATACCAGATTCAACGCTGTACCGGCCCGTGCGTGGGCTTGATCGCCCGGGAAAACTACGCCCGCGACGTCAATGCCGCGATCAAGGTGCTGGAAGGCCGCAACGACGAGGTTTTCCAGGAGTTGGGGCGGCGCATGGAGGCCGCCGCCGAAAAACTCGAGTTCGAGGACGCGGCCCGGCTGCGCGACCAACTCGCCAATCTCAAGGTCATCCAGTCGCAACAGATCGTCTCCGCCGCCCAGGATCACGATGCCGACGTCATCGCCGTGGCGGCGGGCAACGGTGAATTTTGCGTCGCGCTCATGTTCGTGCGCGGTGGGCGGAGCCTCGGCAGCACCACGTTCTTCCCGCGCGCGCCGCTGACCGAACTGCCCGAGGTGCTCGCGCAGTTCGTGACCCAGTACTACATCGAGAGGGAGTCGCCGCCCGAGATCCTGATCGAGCACGATTTCGAAGAAATGGACGTGCTCGAGGCGACGCTCGCGGAGCGTTCGGGCCACCGCGTGCGGATCACCTCCTCCGTGCGGGGCCTGCGCGCGCGCTGGCTGGAGATGATGCGCAACAACGCCGAAGAGGCGTTGAAGATGCGCAGCCTGGCCCGTGCCAGCATCGAGGGCAGCCTCGATGAAATGCGCGAGATCTTCAGTCTCGACGAAAGCCCCCGGCGCATAGAATGCTTCGACATCAGCCACACCGGCGGCACGGACACGGTGGCGTCCTGCGTGGTGTTCGGAGTGGAGGGACCGCTCAAGAACGACTATCGCCGCTTCAACATCTCGGGGATCCAGCCGGGGGACGACTATGCCGCCATGTACCAGGCGCTGACGCGGCGCTACAAACGGGTTCGCGACGGCGAAACCCCCAAGCCCGACGTCCTGCTGATCGACGGCGGCAAGGGTCAGCTCGCCGAGGCGGCCAGGGTCATCGAGGAACTCGGGGTGCAGGGCATCGCCTTGATCGGCGTCGCCAAGGGCGCCGACCGGCGACCCGGCCAGGAGCAACTTTTCTTGTTGGGGCAGGAGACGCCCTTTATACTGGCTCCGGACTCCAGTGCCTTACATCTCATTCAGCGGGTGCGCGACGAGGCGCACCGTTTTGCGATCGCGGGGCACCGGCGGAAACGAGCGAAGCGTCACAACGAATCTATACTCGAAACCATACCGGGCCTGGGTCCCGTCAAGCGCCGCGAGCTTCTCAAGCAGTTCGGTGGCCTGCAAGGAATTTTGCGTGCCGGAATCGATGACTTCGTGCAAATTCGCGGCCTCGGGCGCGATCTGGCGCAGGTGATCTATGAACACCTCCACCCCGGTCAGTAAGAGCCCGTCGAACTGGAATCTGCCGATTGCGCTGACCTGGCTGCGCATCCTGATGATTCCGGCCATCATCCTGCTGTTCTACCTGCTGCCCACCCCCTGGGCAGACTTCACTTCGTGCGCCGCCTTCGCCCTGGCCGGTATCACGGACACGCTCGACGGCTACTACGCCCGCAAGCTCGGACTGACCTCGCGGTTGGGCGCCTTTCTCGATCCCGTCGCGGACAAGCTCATCGTCGCCGCCGCCCTGGTGCTCATCGTGAGCCGCGATCCGCGCTGGTTCATGGCCATCGTCGCCATCGTGATCATCGGGCGCGAGATTGCCGTGTCGGCGCTGCGAGAATGGATGGCCGAAATCGGCGCTCGCAGCAAGATCAAGGTCTCCGTGCTGGGCAAGTACAAAACCGTCATGCAGATCGTGGGGCTGTCGTTCCTGCTGTTTCGTGTCACGGTGCTGCACATCCCCGTCTACAAGATCGGCCTCGTACTGATCGCCGTCGCCGTCGTGCTCACGCTGTGGTCGATGGTCCAGTATCTGCGTCTGGCGTGGCCGGAACTCCGGGGCAGCGCGAGCTTCTAGCCCGCGTCGCCCCGGCACCGGGCACGACGGCTGCTCCGCGTGGGACGGTCCGACGGCGGGGGGGGGCGGGGCGGGGGCCGTGACGACCGTAATGGCGTCGGCGAGCGCGGGGTGCGCCGCCTCAGGAAGCGGGAGCTCGCGGTGCTGCGCTGGGTGGCCGGGGGTTACGTCAGCAAGAAAATCCCAGGCGGCCAAGGCTTGACTCCGCGCGGCGCGGCCCTACAATTGCGCCTCTGTTCGGGACGAGAGTCCCTGCCGCGGGAATAGCTCAGTTGGTAGAGCGCAACCTTGCCAAGGTTGAG
>CAZZYJ010000088.1:0-1207 GCA_964658215.1 uncultured Steroidobacteraceae bacterium
CGCGCGGGTGTGGTTTGAGCAACCCGCCCGGGCCGCGCGCCGCACCGCGGGCGCGTGCCGCCGCACCGCTGCGCACCGCACCGGCACGCACCGCAACACCCGCGCGTGCCGCCGCACGGCCGGGCGCCCGCAAGGCGCGCCCGCTCGCGAGCATCGAACTCCTGGTGCTCGACGTCGACGGCGTGCTCACCGACGGACGTCTGTATTTTTCGGCGGCCGGGGAAACCCTCAAGGTGTTCCACGTGCGCGACGGCCACGGCATCAAACTGCTGATGACCAGCGGAGTCATCGTCGCCGCCTTCTCCGGACGCCGTGCGGCCGCCGTCGCCGTGCGCATGCGCGAACTCGGCGTGCGTCACGTCGTGCAGGGTTGCCGTGACAAGGTTGCCGCCCTGCTCGAGCTGACGCAGAAACTCGGACTGGACCCGCTCGCCGCGGCCTGCATCGTCGACGACACGCCCGACCTGGCGCTGATGTCGCGCGTGGGCTTCGCCGCCGCCGTCGCCGATGCCCATCCGTTGGTGCGCGCGGCGGCACATTGGGTGAGCCGCACGCCCGGCGGCTTGGGCGCGGTGCGCGAATTGTGCGACGCCATCCTGGTCGCCCGAGCGCGGGCGCGAGCGCGAGCGCGCAAATCCCGTGCTGTTTAGGATTTTCACCGTCGTCGCCGTCCTCGCGCTGGCGGTCAGCACGTGGATCTTGAGCTCGCCCGGGCGGCGCCCGCTCGCCGCGCAGAACGCCGGCACGGCCGAGCTGCCGGGCTACTACCTCAAGAATGCGGTCATGGTCGATTACGACGAAGCGGGCAGGCCCAGCATCCGCCTCGAGGCGGATCGCATCGATCAGATCGACCACGGTACCGAGGTCGCGCTCGCGCATGTCCGCGTGCACTACGAGACGCCTGCCGGACAGAAGTGGGTGATGACCGGCGACACCGCGCATGTCGAACCGGGTGGCAAGATCATCGACGTGGCGGGCAACGTGCGCCTGAGCAGCGACGGCACCGGGCGCGTGGGGACCACGGTCGTGCGCACCGACGCATTGACCTATAATGTACCGGAGGCGGTGGTCACCACCGAAGACGATGTGCGCATCGATTTCGGCACCGCCTCGCTGAACGCGCACGGGCTCACCGCCAACCTGAAGGAGCGCACGATGCATCTGGAACAGAAGGTCAATGGCCGCTTTCAACGTTGAGACGCGACTC
>CAZZYJ010000088.1:1217-10772 GCA_964658215.1 uncultured Steroidobacteraceae bacterium
GCGGCGCGGTCGTGCGCCTCGCGGCCCTGCCCCTCGCGGTCCTCGGCCTGCTCGCGCCCGGCCTCGGCACCGCGGCGCGTGCGCCCCAGCAGGCCATCACGCTCGACGCGCAATCGGCCGACGTCGATCTCGCCAACAACAACGTGTTGTTCCACAAGGTCAAGATCACGCAGGGCGACATGTCGATCTCGGCCGACCAGGGCCAGGGCACCAAGCAGACCACCCGTCTCGACTTCGACAACAGCCTGTGGATCTTCCGCGGCAACGTCAAGATCACGATGCCGCAGGGTCAGTTGAACTCGGACGACGCGCAGATCAACTTCACCCGCCAGCTTCTGTCGAAGGCGGTGGTGAACGGCAGCCCCGCGTCGTTCGAACAGAAGCTCGCCAAGAGCGGCAAGACGGCCGAGGGCCGCGCGGACCTCATCGACTACGATGCGGCACGGGGCATCGTGCACCTGACCAAGGACGCCTGGCTCAGCGACGGACAGACCGAGTTGCGCGGCGAATCGCTCAAATACAACATGAACGCCCAGGTCATCGCCGCCGAAGGCGCCGATCAGAATTCGCAGCGCGTGCACATGGTCATCACGCCGCCCGCGAACGCGCCGGCGGTAGTACCCCCCAAACCATGAGCATGCTGCGTGCGTTGAACCTCGCCAAGAGCTACAAGTCCCGGCAGATCCTGCGCGACCTCTCGCTCGAGGTGGAGAGCGGCGAAGTGGTCGGGCTGTTGGGGCCGAACGGCGCCGGCAAGACCACCGCGTTCTACATGATCGTGGGCCTCACCAAGTGCGAACACGGCGAAATCTTTCTCGACAACCGCGACATCGGCCGGCTGCCCATGCACCGCCGCGCCCAGCTCGGGCTCGGATATCTGCCGCAGGAACCCTCGGTCTTCCGCCGGCTGTCGGTGTCCAACAACATCATGGCGATCCTGGAGACCCGTCCCGGCCTCAACGCCGCGGCGCGCGCGGAACGCCTGAAGGAGCTGCTCGCGGAGCTGCACATCGGCCACGTCCGCGACAGCCTCGGCATGAGCCTGTCGGGCGGCGAACGCCGCCGCGTCGAAATCGCCCGGGCGCTCGCCGCGGACCCCCGTTTCATGCTCCTGGACGAGCCATTCGCCGGCGTGGACCCCCTGTCGGTTGCCGATATTCAGACGATTATCAAGCACTTGTCGGACAAGGGGATCGGTGTGTTGATTACGGATCATAATGTCCGCGAGACGCTCGGCATCTGCAGCCGCGCCTATATCGTCAATCAGGGCGGGGTGCTGGCCGCCGGTTCTGCGCAGCAGATTCTTGCCAACGCGCAGGTTCGTGAGGTGTACTTGGGTCAGGATTTCACTCTGTAGGCGCGGATCTTAAGAACTATGTTGAAGCCAAGTCTGCAGCTTCGCATCGGCCAGCAGCTCACCATGACGCCGCAGCTGCAACAGGCCATCCGTCTGCTGCAGCTGCCCTCGCTCGATCTACAGGCGCACGTGCGCGAGACGCTCGAAACCAACGTCATGCTGGAGGGCGAGGAGGAGACGCCGGCGGAGGC
Organism: uncultured Steroidobacteraceae bacterium; assembly: GCA_964658215.1. Lineage (GTDB taxonomy): Bacteria > Pseudomonadota > Gammaproteobacteria > Steroidobacterales > Steroidobacteraceae > Bog-1198. The sequence goes on from CAZZYJ010000088.1 coordinate 2,766, forward strand.
CGCATTGGACGGTCCACGCGAACGCGACGAGCCGCCCGCGCCGGAGGAGAAGTATGCCGAACTCGACGGCAACACGGCCGTGGGCAGCGATCAGCGCGAGGAACCGGAGGTGGAGATCGCGGACGAGGCCTGGGGCGAGCAGACCAGCGGGCCGTCGGACACCCCCTGGTCGGGCGACGACGACCGCAGCAGCGACTTCAGCGATCAGCACGGCCAGACCCTGCAGGAGCAGCTCATCGAACAGCTGGAGCTCGCCAGGCTGTCGCCCGTCGACATGGCCATCGCACGCGTGATCACCGACGCCATCACCGACGACGGCTATCTGCACGACGAGCTGGAGGACATCCGCGCGAGCCTGTTGCCGGAGATCGTGGCGACGCCGCACGACGTCGAGCGCGTGCTCGCCGCGGTGCAGTCGCTCGAGCCCGCCGGCGTCGGCGCCAGGAGCCTCGGCGAGTGCATCGCACTGCAGCTGCGCCAGCTCGACGAAAGCACGCCGGCGCGCGACCTCGCACTGCGCGTCGCGCTCGGCCACCTCGACCTGGTCGCCGCCCAACAATTCGTGCTGCTGCGCCGGCAGCTGCGCTGCAGCGAAGCCGATCTCGACATGGCGCTCGCGCTGGTGCGTGGCTGTCATCCGCGCCCCGGCGCCGCCGTCAACCCCGCGCAGGCCGAATACGTCATTCCCGACGTGTTCGTACGGCGCACCGAGCACGGCTGGATCGTGGAGATCAATCAGGCCACGGTGCCGCGCGTGCGGGTCAACCAGAGCTACGCCAACATGATCTCGCGGGCGCCGGATCACGCCATGCTGCGCACGCAGCTGCAGGAGGCCCGCTGGCTGATGCGCAGCCTCGAAATCCGCAACGAGACGCTGGTCAAGGTGGCGCGGTGCATCGTGCAGCGGCAGACGAGCTTCTTCGAGCTCGGCGAGGAGGCCATGGTGCCGCTCATCCTCAAGGACGTGGCCGAGGCGGTGGAGATGCACGAATCGACGATCTCGCGGGTCACCACCGCGAAGTACATGCACACGCCGCGCGGCGTGTTCGAATTTCGTTACTTCTTCTCGAGCCACGTGGAGGCGGCGGACGGGACGGAGATGTCCTCCACCGCCATCCGTGCCAAGCTCCGGAAACTCATCTTGCAGGAAAACCCGGAAAATCCGTGCAGCGACAGCAAGCTCGCGGAGATTCTGTCCCAGGAAGGCATACCCGTGGCCCGACGCACGGTTGCCAAATACCGCGAGGGCATGCAAATCGCTCCGTCCAACGAACGGAAGCGTGCCGCCGCCCGCGCGTCGTGAAACTCAAAGCCCCTTAGGAGGAGCATCATGCAGCTCGATCTCAGCGGTCATCACGTGGAAATAACCGACGCCATGCGCGCCCACGTCCTCAAGAAGTTCGAAAAGATCTCACGGCATTTCGAGCACGTGATCGACATTCACTGCGTGCTCACGGTCGAAAAATTGCGTCACAAGGCGGAAGCCACGCTCGTCATGCGCGGCAACAAGATCTATGCCGACGCCACGGAGCCGAACATGTACACCGCGATCGACGAGCTCGCCGACAAGCTCGACCGCTGCGTCAAGAAGCACAAGGAAAAGCTCGCCGACCACCATCCCGAGGAAGTGATCAAGGCCCGCGCCTCCTCGTAACGGCGCTGCGACCCTGCGGGCGGACGGCCGCCCGCAGGGTCCTCCCCACGAATTCCACCATGCGCCTGATCATCGTCAGCGGGCTGTCCGGTTCCGGCAAGAGCGTGGCGCTGCACATGCTGGAGGACATCGACTTCTACTGCGTCGACAACATACCGGCCGCCCTGCTCAAACCCTTCATCGCCCACACCATCCGCGGCGCCGACGACGTGTACACGCGCACCGCGGTGGGCCTCGATGCCCGCAACCGGCCGAACGAGATCGAGACCATTCCGCTGCTGGTGCGCGAACTGCTGCGCAGCGGCATCAGCTGCGAGGTGCTGTATCTGCACGCGAGCGACGAGGTGCTGCTAAAGCGCTACGCGGAGACGCGGCGCAAGCATCCCTTGGTCACCGACGGCGTCAGCCTGCGCGAGGCCATCGCCTCCGAGCGCAGACTGCTCGAGCCCGTCACCATCGCCGCCGACCTCGTGATCGACACCTCGCACATGGGGGTGCACGCCCTGCGCGAACGGATCCGCGAGCGCATCGAGCGCCGCCGCGAGGGCCGTCTCGCGCTGATGTTCGAGTCCTTCGGCTACAAGCACGGCATCCCGGGCGACGCCGACTTCGTGTTCGACGTGCGCAGTCTCCCGAATCCCTACTGGGACCATGCCCTGAAAACCCAGGACGGCCGCGATCCCGGCGTGGTCGCCTTCCTGGCCGGTCACGAGAGCGTCACCCACATGCTCGACGGACTGATCGGTTTCCTGACGCCGCGCATCGAGGAGTTCGTGCGCGCGAACCGCAGCTATCTCACCATCGCCGTCGGCTGCACCGGCGGCCAGCACCGCTCGGTGTATGTCGCGGAACGGCTCGCCGCCCACTTCAGGCACGCCCACCCCCAGGTCCTCACCCGCCACGACTCGCTGCCGAAAGCCTGACCGACGCACGGGGCGCGGTGCCCGGGCCCGCGCTGCCCCGGGCCGGTATGCACCCGTCACTGCAGCACGTCGATCGCGGCATCCAACCCGGCGAGCGTCAGCGGATACATGCGCCCCTGCAGCAGGTCGCGCAGCCGCTCGATGGATCGCGTGTGCGCCCAGCTGTGCTGCGGCTGCGGATTGAGCCAGGCGAAGCGCGGATAGCGTGCCGTCAGCCGCCCCAGCCAGACACTGCCCGCCTCGGCATTCCAGTGTTCGACGCCGCCGCCCGGCTGATCTATCTCGTACGGGCTCATGGTGGCGTCGCCCACGAAGATGAGCTTGTAGTCGGCGGGGTAGGTACGCAGCAGCTCCACGGTGCCGAGCGTGCGGTCGGTGCGGCGCCGGTTGTCCCGCCACACCGCCTCGTAGGGACAGTTGTGGAAATAGAAATGTTCGAGATGCTTGAACTCGCTGCGGGCGGCCGAAAACAACTCCTCACACGCGGTGACGTGATCGTCCATGGAGCCGCCCACGTCGAGCAGCAGCAGCACCTTGACCACGTTGTGCCGCTCCGGCACCGTCTTGATGTCCAGCCAGCCTCCCGCACGCGCCGTCGCGTCGATGGTGTCGGCCAGGGCGAGTTCGGTGGGCGTGCCCCGCCGCGCGAAGCGCCGCAGCTTGCGCAGCGCGAGCTTCATGTTGCGCGTGTTCAGTTCCACGCCATCGTCCAGGTTCGCGAATTCGCGCTTGTCCCAGACCTTGGCGGCACGGCGGTTGCGCGAGGCGTCCTGGCCCACGCGCACGCCTTCCGGGTTGTAACCGTAGGCGCCGAACGGGGAGGTGCCGGCGGTGCCGATCCAGCGGTTGCCGCCCTGATGCCGCTCCTGCTGCTCCGCCAGACGCTGCTGCAGCGTCTGCATGAGCTTCTCCCAGCCGCCGAGCGCGGCGATCTCGGCCTTCTCCGCCTCGCTCAGGTTCTTCTCGGCAAGCTTCGCCAGCCAGTCGGCCGGCAGCTCCTTCTCGAGCTGCGCGAAGAGGTCCTGCGCGCCCTTGAAATGGGCGGCGAAGACGAGGTCGAAACGGTCGTAATGGCGCTCGTCCTTCACCAGGCACGTGCGCGCCAGGTGGTAGAAGCGCTCGACGCCGGTGCCGCCGAGGCCGTGTGCGAGCGCCTCGAGCAGGGTCAACAATTCGGGAATCGAGACCGGCACGCCGGCGCTCTTCAGCAAAAAGAAAAACCTAACGAGCATTCCGGCGGTGGAGAAACAGCAGTTGCTCGAACAGGTGCACGTCCTGCTCGTTCTTGAGCAGGGCGCCGTACAGCGGCGGAATCAGTTTCCTGGCATCGTCGCTGCGCAGCACCTCGGGCGCGACGTCGTCGGTGACGAGCAGCTTGATCCAGTCGAGCAGTTCCGAGGTGGTGGGCTTTTTCTTGAGGCCCGGCGTCTCGCGGATGCGGAAGAACGTGGCCAGCGCCTCGTGCAGCAGCTCGCGCTTCAGATCCGGGAAATGTACGTCGACGATCTGCGTCATGGTCGCTTCGTCGGGAAAACGGATGTAATGGAAGAAGCAGCGCCGGAGAAAGGCGTCCGGCAGCTCCTTCTCGTTGTTGCTCGTGATGATGATGACGGGGCGCTGCCGGGCGCGCACCGTCTCGCGCGTCTCGTACACGTAGAACTCCATGCGGTCGAGCTCGCGCAGCAGATCGTTCGGGAATTCGATGTCCGCCTTGTCGATCTCGTCGATCAGCAGCACCGGCTGCACGTCGCTGTCGAACGCCTCCCACAGCATGCCCTTGACGATGTAGTTGCCGATGTCCTTGACGCGCGGATCGCCCAGCTGCGAATCGCGCAGGCGCGACACGGCGTCGTACTCGTACAGACCCTGCTGCGCCTTGGTGGTGGACTTGATGTGCCATTCGAACAGCGGCATCGCGAGCGAACGGGCGATTTCCGTGGCGAGCAGCGTCTTGCCCGTGCCCGGCTCGCCCTTGATCAGGAGCGGCCGCGACAGGACGCGGGCGGCGTTCACCGCCTCCATCAGCTCTCCGGTCGCGATGTAGCGGTCGGTACCCCGAAACTCGGGCGGCGGCACGGGCGTGTCCATGTTGAGGTCCGCGGTGCCTACCTGCGCACCACCTCGAGGATCTGCATCGAATTGGTGCCGCCCACCACGCCGCTCAGTTCGCCCTTGGTGAGAATGATGAGATCGTGCTCCTTGACCAGCTTCAGATCCAGCAACGACTCGAAGATGGAGAAGTACATGGCTTCGCGATGCTCGTCCTCGTGCTCGAAGGCGACGGGATACACCCCGCGGTACAGCGTGACGCGCAGACGCGTGATCGGCTGGCGCGTGAAGGCGTAGATCGGGATGTCCGAGCGCACCCGCGACATCCAGAGCGTGGTCTCGCCGGACTCGGTGAGCGCGACGATGGCCTTCACGTGCAGATGATTCGCCGTGTACATCACGGCCGCCGCGATGGCCTCGTTGGTGCGCCCGAAGTAGCCCGTGTTGCGCTGGCGGATGCGGACGTGCGCGCCCTGGTACTTCTCGGCGCCGAGGATGATCTGCGCCATGGCCTCGACCACCTTGGCCGGATGCTTGCCGGCGGCCGTCTCGGCCGACAGCATGACCGCGTCGCTGCCGTCCATCACGGCATTGGCCACGTCCGACACCTCGGCGCGCGTCGGGATGGTGGCGGTGATCATCGACTCCATCATCTGCGTCGCCGTGATGACCACGCGGTTCTGGTTGCGCGCTTCGTGGATGATCTGCTTCTGCAGTCCGGCGAGCTCCGCGTAGCCCATCTCGACGCCCAGATCGCCGCGCGCCACCATCACCGCGTCGCTCGCGCGCACCACCTCGGCGAGATTGTCGATGGCCTCCGCGCGCTCGATCTTGGCCACCAGCAGCGCATGGCCGCCGGCCGCGCGCAGCAGACCGCGCGCCTCGTTCATGTCGGGCGCGTCGCGCGCGAAGGACACCGCGAGATAATCGACCTTGAGAGCCGCCGCGGTGTGAATGTCCTCCCGGTCCTTGTCGGTCAAGGCGCCCGCCGAGAGGCCGCCGCCCTGGCGGTTGATGCCCTTGTTGTTGCCGAGTTCACCGCCCACCATGACCCGGGTGCGGATGCGCGGCCCGTCGATGTCCAGCACCTGCAGGCTGATCTGGCCGTCGTTGAGCAGCAGCACGTCGCCCGCGAACACGTCCGCGGGAAGCTTCTTGTAGGCGATGCCCACCGCCTGATCCGTGCCCGCGTTCACGTCGAGGCTCGCGTCGAGCGTGAACAGCGCGCCGTCGGCCAGCATCACCTTGCCGCCGACGAAGCGGTCGATGCGGATCTTCGGACCCTGCAGATCGCCGAGCACGCCGACGTAGCGGCCCGCCGCCGCGGCGGCCGCCCGCACCAGTTCGACCCGCCGCGCATGATCCGCGACCGCGCCGTGCGAGAAGTTGAGCCGCACCACATCGACCCCCGCGCGCACGAGGTCGGCCATCACCTTCGGATCGTCGGTGGCGGGCCCGAGCGTGGCCACGATCTTGGTCCGCCGCAACAACACGCTCATGACGCGCGCTGCTCGAGGATCTCGACGGCCGGCAGGGTCTTGCCCTCGACGAACTCCAGGAACGCGCCGCCGCCGGTCGAGATGTAGGAGATGCTGTCCTCGATGCCGTACTTCTCGATGGCGGCCAGCGTGTCGCCGCCGCCGGCCAGCGAAAACGCCTTGGCGCGCGCAATCGCCATGGCGAGCGTACGCGTGCCCTCGCCGAACTGCTCGAACTCGAACACCCCCACCGGACCGTTCCACAGCACGGTGCCGGCCGCGGCGACGAGCTTCGCCATGGCCTCGGCCGAATCGGGGCCGATGTCCAAGATCATCTCGTTGGCGTTCACCTTGCCCACCGGTTTGACGTCCGCCTCCGCCGTCGCCGAGAACTCGGTCGCCACCACCACGTCGGTGGGCATGGGGATCTCGATGCCGCGCTGCGCGGACTGCGCCAGCAGACGTTTGCAGATGTCCAGCATCTGTGGCTCGTACAGCGACTTGCCGACGTTGAAACCGAGCGCCGCCAGGAACGTGTTGGTGATGCCGCCGCCGACGATGAGCTGGTCCACCTTGCCGAGCAGGCTTTCGAGGACGGTGAGCTTGGTCGACACCTTGGATCCGGCGACGACGGCGAGCAGCGGCCGGGCGGGCTTGTCGAGCGCGGTTTCGAGCGCCGACAGCTCGCTCACCAGCAACGGTCCCGCACAGGCCACGGGCGCGAATTTCGCGACGCCGTGCGTGCTCGCCTCGGCGCGATGCGCGGTGCCGAAGGCATCCATGACGAAGATGTCGCACAGTGCCGCCATCTGCCGCGCGAGCTCGTCGGAGTTCTTCTTCTCGCCCTTGTTGAAGCGCACGTTCTCGAGCAGGGCCACCTCGCCCGGCCCCACCTGCGCGCCGCCCAGCCAGTCGCGTTTCAGCGCCACCGGCACGCCGAGCAGCTGCGTCAGCCGCTTCGCCACCGGTGCGAGCGAAAACTCCTCGGTGAAGCGCCCCTCGTCCGGGCGGCCGAGATGCGACATCACCAGCACGTGCGCCTTGGCGGCGAGCGCCGCCTGGATGGTGGGTAGTGCGGCGCGTATGCGGGCGTCGCTGGTCACCACCCCGTCCTTGATCGGCACGTTCAGATCCTCGCGGATCAGCACGCGCTTGCCAGCCAGGTCCAGACTCGACATCTTGATTATTTTCATCGCGTTGACTTCAATGTTGACCGATGTAGAGGTGAAGACGCCCGGAATCAGCCCGCTTCGACCCAGGCGAGCGTGGTGTCGAGCATCCGGTTGGAGAAACCCCACTCGTTGTCGTACCACGAGCACACTTTGACGAGCGTGCCCTGGATGACCTTGGTGAGCGTCGAATCGTAGGTGGACGAGGCCGGATCATGGTTGAAATCCACCGAGACCAGGGGCGCGTCGTTGTACGCCAGGATGCCCTTCAGCGGACCGTTCGCCGCCTTCTTGACCAGCGCGTTGATCTCCTCGACGGTGGTCTTGCGCGCGGCGTTGAAGCTCAGATCCACCAGCGACACGTTGATGGTGGGCACGCGGATCGCGAAACCGTCGATCTTCCCCTTGAGTTCCGGCAGCACCAGCCCCACCGCCGCGGCGGCGCCCGTCTTGGTCGGGATCATCGACATGGTCGCCGAACGCGCACGGCGCAGATCCGAATGGTAGACGTCGGTCAACACCTGGTCGTTGGTGTACGAATGCACGGTGTTCATGACCCCGGCGAGGATGCCGATCTCCTCGTGCAGCACCTTGGCGAGCGGCGCCAGACAGTTGGTGGTGCACGATGCATTCGAGATCACCGTGTGCGAGGGTTTGAGCACGTGGTGGTTCACGCCGTAGACGATGGTGGCATCCACGTCGTCGCCGCCCGGCGCGGAGATCACCACTTTCTT
>CAZZYJ010000088.1:10782-12207 GCA_964658215.1 uncultured Steroidobacteraceae bacterium
CGCCGCCCTTGTCGTCGCGGTCGACCGAGTAGCCGGACGCCTTGGCCTTGCTCGTGAAGAGGCCCGTGCACTCGAGCACGACGTCGACGCCGAGCTCGCCCCACGGCAGCTTCGACGGATCGCGCTGGGCGACCACCCGGATGCGATCCCCGTTCACCACCATCGAATCGCCGTCGACGTGCACTTCGCCGTGAAAACGCCCATGCACCGTGTCGAACTTCGTCAGATGCGCATTCGTGTTGGCATCGCCCAGATCGTTGATCGCGACGATCTTGATCGCGTCCTTGTGCTTTCCCTCGTACAGCGCCCGCAGAATGTTGCGGCCGATGCGCCCATAACCATTGATGCCCACTTTGATTGCCATCGTCTTCGATCCTTTTTGAACGTATCCGTCGGGGAAAGCCCGTCATTGTCCTCGAAGCGACTCCCGCCAGCAACGCTCAGTTGGGCGTTATGACAACATCCAGCCGGCGCGACCGGGGGCTGCGAAGGCTTGACCCAGTTCACCGTCGCTGCGGCCCGGCCTTGCTACCATGACGAGCATGCAAATTTTACAAATCACCGACCCGCATCTGTACGGCAACTCGAGCGGCCATCTGCGCGGCGTGGAAACCGATTCCAGCCTGCGCAACGTCCTCGACGCCGTGCTCGCCACCGGCATCGAGTATTCGGCCGTGCTGGTCACCGGCGACCTCGTTCAGGACGACGTCGGCGGGTACCTGCGCTTCAAGAGCATCGTCGGCGAGTTGGGCAAGCCCATACTCTGCCTGCCGGGCAATCACGACGAACCGGACGCCATGCGGGCGTCGCTCGCGGCCGAACCATTTCGCTACTGTGGGGCCCACCTGATCGGCGGTTGGAACTTCATCATGCTCGACAGCTGCGATCCCGGCCACGTCGGCGGCCGCTTGAGCAGCGCTGAGTTGGAACGCCTGGACGCCACCCTCGGCGCCTGCCCCGCGCACGCCATGGTTTGTCTGCATCATCATCCGGTGCCCGTGCACAGCCGCTGGCTCGACTCCCTCGGCCTCGCCGACGCCGACGATTTCTGGCGCGTCATCGACGCCCATCCCCACGTGCGCGGCATCGCCTGGGGCCACGTACACCAGAGCCACGACGCCGTGCGCAACGGCGTGCGCCTGTGCGCGACGCCGTCCACCTGCGCCCAGTTCCTGCCCCACAGCGACCGCTACGCCCTCGACGTTCGCCCGCCCGCCTACCGGCGCCTGGAACTGCACGCCGACGGCCGCATCGACAGCGAAGTCCGCTGGGTCGATTCCCTGCCGCTGCGACGCGCCGTCGCGCGCTAGACCCTCAGGTGCCGCGCGCCCTCGCAGCCCTCGTCACGTGGCTGTGCCTGTGCGCCCCCTGCGCGCCCGCAGGCGCGGCGCCTGCCATTGCCTCGCCTGCCAGCACCTCGCCTGC
>CAZZYJ010000089.1:0-12110 GCA_964658215.1 uncultured Steroidobacteraceae bacterium
GTGGCAGTGGCCGGCGCGGTCGCGGCGGCAGTGCCGTCGATGGGCGGTGCGCTCGCGGCGCCGGGCGCCGGGGGTGCCGCGGCGAGCGGGTTCGCCACCAGGGCGAAGTACAGGATCAGGCTGTTTTTCATGACGTTCCTGCGGCGATCACCGCGACGGTGAGGCGCGAAATGCAAATCAAGCCGCCGCGCTCGTCGGTGATGTCGATGGTCCAAACCTGCGAGCGCGCGCCGACATGGGCGGCACGCGCCGTGCCGAGCACCCGTCCGCTGCGCGCCGACCGCACGTGATTGGCGTTGATCTCCTGACCGACGCAGCGATACCGCGTGCCATCGACGCACAGCATCGCCGCCGTGCTGCCCACCGTCTCGGCCAGCGCCACGGAGGCGCCCCCGTGCAGCAGCCCGTACGGCTGCCAGGTGCGCGCGTCCACCGGCATGCTGGCGCTCAGGAAATCCGCGCCGAGCTCGACGAAGACGATGTCCAGATGAACGATCAAGCCCATGCGCGCCGCGTTCAACGTCTCGAGCGTCTGGCCGCCGCGCCACAGGCTCACGGCGGGTTCCTGAGCCTGGCGGCGACGCGGCGGTACGCCTCGCGAAAGGGGATTTTCTCGTCGTTCACCAGGGCGTTGGCCGCCGCGGCCGCATGGATGCCCGGATCCAGATGAATGGAATCCTTGAAGCGCACGCCGGCGAGGGCGCTCGGCAGGATGTCGAGCGTCTGCAGGCAGGAATCGATGGCGCGGAACAACGGCGGCTTGATGAGCTGCAGGTCACGGTGATAGCCGGACGTCAGCTTCTGCGTGACACCCAGCACCTCGTTGAGCGCGGCGTGGGCGACGGCGCTGCGGCCGCGCATGAGCTCGAACACGTCGGGATTGCGCTTCTGCGGCATGATGGACGAGCCGGTGGTGAAACCGTCGGGAAGGCTCACGAAACCGTATTCCTGCGTGTAGAACAGCAAGAGATCGGCGGCGAGCCGGCCCATGTCCTGCGTCAGCAGGGTGGTCTCGAACAGCACCTGCGCCTCCGCCTTGCCGCGCGACAGCTGGACGGCGGTCACCGGCTCGTGAACGACGGCGAAGCCCAGGCTCGCGCGCGTGCTCTCGCGGCTGACGTTCAGATTCGGTGTGCCGTAACCGGCCGCCGAGCCCAGAGGATTCTTGCCGATGCGCCGCTGGGCGGCGGCGAGCCCCGCCGCATCGTCGCGAATCTCCGCCGCGAAGCCCTGCGCCCACAGTGCCACGGTGCTAGGCATGGCCTGCTGCATGTGCGTGTAGCCCGGCAGCACGAGCGCGCCGTCGCGGGCGGCCAGCGCATCGAGCGCCTGTGCCACGCCCAGGGCCCCGTCGTGCAGATCCTGCGCCGCGTCGCGCAGATACAGGCGCAATGCCGCCAGCACCTGATCGTTGCGCGAGCGGCCGGCATGCAGGCGCCCGCCGGCGGCGCCGATGCGCTGCGTGAGCAGATTCTCGATAGCCGTCTGGCAGTCCTCCTGATCGAGGGTGACGTGCCATTCGCCGCGCGCGTGGGCCGCGCCGATGTCCGTGAGCGCGTCACGTATGAGCCTCGCATCCTGCGGCGAGATCAAACCCTGCTCGCCCAGCATGCCGGCGTGCGCGATGGAGGCGAGGATGTCGTAGCGCACCAGGCGCTCGTCGAGCAGATGATCGTCCGCCGCCGTGAAGGCGAGCACGCGCGCGTCGAGCGCGGTGCCCTTGTCCCACAACCGGCTCATCGGTGCCATGCCATGCGGGCGTGCCTCACTGCGGGTAGCCTTGCTGCTCCGCCAGACTGAGCGCCTTGAGATCCTCCACCACCAGCGTACCGGTGCCTTCGTTGGTGAAAATTTCGGCGAGCAGGCTGTCGGTGGATTTGTAGGTGATCACGTGCACGCGGCGCACGCCGCTGCGGATCGCGGCTTCGATGGCGGCCGCCTTCGGCAGCATGCCATCCTTCAGGCTGCCCTCGTCGCGCAGTCGGTTCAAGCCCTTGATGTCGGTATACGAGATCACCGTGGTCGGATCCTCGACGTTCTCCAGTATCCCCGGCGCCCCGGTGCACAGCACCAGTTTTTCCGCCGCCAGCGCCCCGCCGATGGCGGCCGCCACCGTGTCCGCGTTGATGTTGAGCAGCGTGCCGCGCGAGTCGGCCGACAGCGGGCTGACCACCGGCATCAAGCCGTTTTCCAGCAGCTTCTCGATGACGACGGCGTTCACCGCATCGATGTCGCCCACGAAGCCGTAATCCACGGTTTCGCTCGAGTTCTTGGAGATCTGCACGGGCGGCCGCCGATGCGCACGGATCAGGCCCGCATCGACGCCCGACAACCCCACCGCGTCGATGTCGAGGTCCCGGCAGATCGCCAGGATGCGGGTGTTGATGAGTCCGTTCAACACCATGGCCGTGACGTCGATGGACTTCTGATCGGTGACTCGCCGCCCGTTGACCATGCGCGTCTCGATGCCCAGCGTCGCCTGCACGCTGTCCAGTTGCGGGCCGCCGCCGTGCACCAGCACGGCTTTTATGCCCACCTGGTGCAGGATGGCCACCTGTTCGATGAGCGCGCGCATGGACGGCTCGTCGCTGAACACCGCGCCGCCCGCCTTGATGACGAACACCTTGTTCTTGTACATGCGGATGTACGGCGCCGCGCTCTTGAGCGCCAGCACGGCGATGGACGGATCAGGTCGATTCATTATCATTGAAGAATTCTCCGCGATGGATCATTGAGCCAGCATGCGATGCAGGACGGCCATCTGCACCACCAGACGATTGAACGCCTCACGTTTCACGACGGCCCGCGGCCCGTCCAGCACCTCGTCGGCGATCGCGACATTACGCCGCACGGGCAGACAATGCATGAGCTTGGCGTCGGCGCGGCTGTGCGTGAACCAGCTTTCGTCGACGCACCATTCCTTGAGGTCGGTGCGCAGTCGCGAATCGCCCTCGGCATCGCCGTAGTGCTGCGTGCTGCCCCACTCCTTCGCGTACAAGACCGCGGCGCCGTCGAGTGCCGCGGCCCGGTCCGCGGTCTGCGTGATGGAGCCGCCGGTGGCATCCGCCGCGTGCTGCGCCTTGGCCATGATCTGCGGCGGCAGCGCATAGCCCTCCGGGCGCGCGACGACGACTTCCATGCCGCGCATGGCGGCCATGTGCAGCACGGCGCTCGGCACGGCCAGCGGCAGCGCCTTCGGGTGGTACACCCAGCTCAGCACGAATTTGGCACGCTGCGGCACGCGCAGTTCATCGAGCGTGCGCCAGTCCGCCAGCGCCTGGCAGGGGTGGTTCATGGCCGATTCCAGGTTGATCAACGGCTTGTCGCACAGCTCGTCGATCATGCCGAACAGTGCCTCGTCCATGTCGCTGCGCAGGTTCTTGCCCTCGGCGAACGCCCGTACGCCGAGGGCGTCGCAATACGACGCCAGCGCCGGGATGCCCTCGCGGATGTGTTCGGCGGCCGCGCCGTTCATGACGGCGTGCAGGCGGGTTTCGAGCTGCCACGTGCCCTGGCCCGGCGTGATCACGAACGAGTCGCCGCCGAGACGTGCCATGCCGGCCTGGAAGGACGCCAGCGTGCGCAGCGAAGGATTGAAGAACACCAGGCCCAGTATCTTGCCGGCGAGCGCCCGCGGCTCGGGGTTGTCCTGCAACGACTGCGCCAGTGCCAGCAGCTCGATGATTTGCTCCCGGCCGACGTCGGCAAGGTCCAGGAAGCGCTTCATGCGGGAATCTTCGACAGCGCGTCGCGCAGCAGGTCCACATGCCCCTCGTTCAGGATGTACGCGGGCAGCAGGCGCAGGACGTGGGGGTCGCCGCTGGTGCCGGCGAGGATGTTCTTTTCCATGAGCGCCGCCTGCACTTCGCGGGCCGGACGCGAGGTCTTCAGGCCGAGCAAAAAGCCCTCGCCCTGCGTGCCGGTGACGGGACCGATGACGCAGTTCGCGCGGATGTAGGTCGACACCTGGCGCACGTTCGCGAGCAGCGACTCCGCTTCGATGGCGTCGATCACCGCCTCGACGACGGCACACGCCATCGGGCCGCCGCCGAAGGTGGTGCCGAGGTCGTCGTAGCGTATGTGGGCCGCGACGCCGTTCGAGATCAGCAGCGCGGAGACCGGAAAGCCGTTTCCCAAGGCCTTGGCGCTGGTGATGAGGTCGGGCGTCACACCGTAGAAGTTGGCGCCGAACGGAGCCCCGGTGCGGCCCATGCCGCACTGCACCTCGTCGAAGATCAACAGCGCGCCCACGTCGTCGCAACGCCGCCGCAAGGCCTCCAGCATGGGTTTGCCGACGTCGTAAGCGCCGCCCACGCCCTGCACGGGCTCGACGATCACCGCCGCCGTGTCGGTGTCGATGAAGCGGTCGAGGAGGGCAGGATTGTCGCGCGGCGCAAAGCTCACGTCGAACGGCGTGCGGGGATAGGCATACCATTTGCCGGCCGCGCCCCAGGTCACGGCACCCGCGCCCGCGGTGCGTCCGTGCCAGCCCTGCTCGAGCGCCACGGCCTTGCAGCGTCCGGTGATCTTGAAGGCGAGCTTGAGGGCGTTCTCGTTGGCCTCGGCGCCGCTGTTGATCCAGAACACCGTATCGAAGCCGAGGCCCACGAACTTCGCCAGGCGCGCCGCCGCCCGTTCGCGAACCGCCATCGGCAACGCGTTGCTCTGGAAGGTCATCTGGCGCGCCTGGCGCTCGAGTGCGGCCAGCCAGCGCGGATGACCGTAGCCCAGGCCCGCCACGGCGTGCCCGCCGTAGAAGTCCAGAATCTTGCGGCCGTCGCGGGCGTGCAGCCAGACGCCTTCGCCGTGCACGACCTCGATGGGATACTGCGCGAACACCTGCGCCAGATGGCTCTTGGTGGTGTGCGCAGGCTGCGGGGTGATCTGTGTTGCTGTTGCCATGTGTGTCCTCGACTGCCGTTCAAGTCCAGCCGGGCGCCGCCGAATGCAGCCCCGCGCCTTCATCGAAACCCAATAAGCGGTTCATCCATTGCACGCCGCCGCCGGCCGCGCCCTTGTTCAAGTTGTCGAGCACCGACATCACCGCGATGGACCGGCCGTTGCTCACCGCGCTCAGGTGGGCGAAATTGCTGGTGGCGACGTCCTTGATGCGCGGCGCGGTGTCGAGCACCCGTACGAAGGGGCAGTTCGCGTAGTACGCCGCCAGGGCGTCGAGGGCGTCGCGCGTGGTGACCGGCGTTTTGAGGCTGGCCTGGACGGTCACGTGGATGCCGCGCGAGAAGGGCCCTGAATGCGGCACGAAGTTGAACTCCGCGTCCACGCCGGTGGCCGCCCGCGCGCAGGCGGTGATCTCCGGCACGTGGCGGTGACTCAGTGCGCCGTAGCTGTAAAGGTCGCTGTGGCGCAGCGGGTGATGGGTGCCCTCGACCGGTTTGCGACCCGACCCGGTGCTGCCGGTGATGCCGGTCACGAACAGCCGCGGCTCGACCAGGTCCAGGGCCAGCAGCGGCACGCTGGCCAGCAGCGTCGCGGTGGCGAAGCAGCCCGGATGCGCGACGTGGGGCGTGGGCGAGGCCGCCAGATGCTCGGGCAGCGCGCACGTGAAGTCGGGGATCCGCTGCGGCGCGCCGTGGGGGTGCTTGTACACGGACTCGTACGCCGCGGCGCTCGAGTAGCGGAAGTCCGCCGAGATGTCGACGCAGTGAACCCGGCTGCCGGCGGCTTCGCCGGCCGACAAAAGGCGGTCGATGATGCCGGCGGCCACGCCGTGGGGCGCCGCCGAGAA
Source organism: uncultured Steroidobacteraceae bacterium (assembly GCA_964658215.1). GTDB lineage: Bacteria > Pseudomonadota > Gammaproteobacteria > Steroidobacterales > Steroidobacteraceae > Bog-1198. Next base: position 5,747 of record CAZZYJ010000089.1, read on the forward strand.
GAGCGCGCATTCGGGCAGCTCGCGCATCAGCACGCCAATGTCCTCGAGACTGCTGAACGAGAGGCTGGGATAGACACTGCGCAGATGTGGAAACACGGCGGCCACCGACGCGCCCGGCTGGCTGTCCGACAAGATGCCGGCCAGCGTCATGCGCGGATGCGCGCCGATCAGCCGCAGGAGCTCGCCGGCCACGTAACCCGTGCCCCCCAGCACGACCGCCGACGCGCGGTCGCTCATGCGCCGGCCACTTTCGATGCGCGGACGTTCTGCAGGCCGAGCTTGCCGATCAGGAAGTCACCGAGATCGGCCGGATTGCTGATGGCATTGAACGCCTCGACCTTCAGCTGGTCGCGGATGAGGTCCACGCCCACCTGGTTGTCGGTCGCGGGGCCGGTGACCACCGCGGGCTCGATGCCGAAGCGCTCGCGCAGCAGCTTGATCCCGCCCCACGCGGCCACCGGATCGTTGGCGGAGAGCACGACGGCCGTCAGCGCCGCCTTGATGTCGGCCTCGCTCAGGATGGACTGGACGCCGTAGGTGCCGAGCAGGCCGTCGCCCAGCTCGAACACGATCACGTCGGGATGGCCGGTGGCCATTTCCGTCAGCATGGAACGGGTCAGGGCCGGTCCGCACTTCTCCGTGGTGGTGACGATGCCGAAGTCCGTGAAGATCAAGGTGCGCCGGGCGCCCGAGTCCTCGAAGGCGAGGATGTCGCGGCGCAGCGAGACGCCCGTCGCCTTGAAGGCGTCAACCACCAGGCCGCGATGGCGCATGCGCGCGATGATGGCGGAGGCCGCCGCCGTTTTGCCGGCCTCCATGCAGGTGCCGGCGAGTGCCACCACCGGCACACCGCGCACGTCGAGCACGGCCTGATAGTCCAGCGCCTTGTAGCCCACCTTGGCGGGCACTCCGATGCGCTCGCCGAGATAGGGGAAGGTCAGCACCGTTCCCAGTACCTTGCAATCGAAGGGCTTGCCCTTGTCCTGGGTCGCCGAATCACAGATGCCGAGCACGCCGCCGATGTTCAGCATCTGCACCACGTCGCCCGGCTTGAGCGAGGTGGGGATGTGGCCGGAATAGCCGAACAGCGCCTTGCGGTGGCCCAGCGCACCCACCACGATGTCGCCGCGCGACACCTTGGCCATGCGCCCGCTGGTCAGCTCCAGCGTGTTGTAGTTGGCCTTGCTGTTGAGGATTTCGACGACCAGCACGACGCCTTCCTCGCAGGGGATGTCGGTCGAGATCCGGATCTCGTGCGACAGGCTGCAGGCCTGGGTGATGGACGCGATCTTGTGGACGACCACGGTGCGCATGTTGCTCATCACTGGATCTCCCCCGCCCGCTTGTAAAAGATTCCCGTCAGCGCCAGCATTTTCGAGTACCCCAGGGCATCCGTCGGCGTCCATTCGCCCGCGGCCTCGCCGTAGACGCCCTTCGACGCCGCCATCAGGGAGTAGGGCGAGGTCACGCCCTCGACGAACGCCGATCCCGGCCTGAACGACAGGTTCACCTCGCCCGACACCCGCGCCTGCGAGGACAGCAGCAGCGCTTCGATGTCCCGGCACACCGGGTCCAGATGCTGGCCCTCGTGCACCAGATCACCGTAGGGTTGCGCCACCGTGTCCTTGAGCCGCGCCTGCTTGCCCGTGAGGACCAATTTCTCCAGTTCGCGGTGTGCGGTCAACAGTACCTCCGCGGCGGGCGCCTCGAACGCGACGCGGCCCTTGGTGCCGATGACGGTGTCGCCGAGATGAATGCCGCGGCCTATTCCGAAGGCCCCCGCCAACGACTCGAGCTGCTCGATGATGGACACCGCGGAGGCCGCGACGCCGTCCAGCCGCGCGGGCACGCCGTTCTCGAAACCGACGCTATGCCGCTCCGGCGGGCGCGGATGCGCGAAGGCATCCGCGGACAGCACCCAGGCGCTCTCGGGAATGCTGCCCTGGGAGGTGAGCGTCTCCTTGCCGCCGATGGTGACGCCCCACAGGCCGCGGTTCACGGAGTAGGCGCCGCCGAACGGCGGAATGGGCAGCTGATGCTGCTCGAGGTATTTGAGCTGTTCCGGCCGTTTGAAGGCGCGGTCGCGCACCGGCGCGATGATCTCCAGGTTCGGCGCCAGTGTGCGCAGCGCCACCTCGAAGCGGACCTGGTCGTTGCCGGCGGCGGTGCAGCCATGCGCCACGCTGGCCGTGCCCAGGGTCAGTGCCATGTGGGCGATGGTCTGCGCCTGCAGCACCCGCTCCGCCCCCACGCACAACGGGTACAGCCCGCCGCGCCGGATGTTGCCCATGATCAGAAAACGCAGCACCTGGTCGAAATACATGGCGCGCGCGTCGATCAGATGGTGTTCCAGCGCACCGAGTTCGACCGACCGCCGTGCGAGGCTCGCGGCCGCGGCGGCGTCGATGCCGCCGGTGTCCACCGTCACGGTGATCACGGGTCTCTTATAAGTGTCCTTGAGCCACGGCACGCAGAACGACGTGTCGAGGCCGCCGGAGAAAGCCAGGAGAATGGGCTGGGCGCCCTCGGGGAGAGAGTTTGTCATGGGTATTTAGCGTCCAAATATGGCGCGAAGACGGTCGCCGAGCTTGCGCTGTTCGCGCTCACCGGCGGTGGCGATGAAAATCGTGTCGTCACCGGAGATGGTGCCGATCACCTCCGGCCAGCGTGCCGTGTCGATGGCAACCGCCACGCTTTGCGCGGAGCCGATGGTCGTCTTGAGCACGGTGAGGTTGTTGCCCGCGGTCAGGCGGGCGTTCACGAATTGCTTGAGGCTGGCGAAATCGCTGGGCAGTGGCGCGGCCTCCGGCAGCACGTAGCGATCGCCGCGCTTCGCCACGCCCAGCTCGCGCAGATCCCGGCTGATGCTCGACTGGGTCGCGGAGTGGCCGTACTTACGCAGCAGCGCGACCAGCTCGGTCTGCCGTCCGACCGCCTGTTCGCGAATGATCTGCGCGAGCACCGAACGGCGGGCCGGTGCATTGGAATTGTCATGATCGGCGGGCAACATGGGACGTTCTCGGGCGATGCACTGCATAAAAGTGCGCGCATCGTGCATAAAAATGCAGAGGCTGTCAAGCGAGACTGGACATGCAACGGACGCTTTTCGATACTGTGTCCATCGTGCTCGCAACCGTCGAACTGGAAACCGCCCCGAATCCCACCGCCACCGTGATCTGGCTGCACGGCCTCGGCGCCGACGGACATGATTTCGAGCCGGTGGTGCCGGAACTCGTGCGTCCCGGCGAGCGGCCCTGGCGCTTCGTGTTTCCGAACGCGCCGCAGCGGCCGGTCACGCTCAACGGCGGCATGCTCATGCCGGCCTGGTACGACATCCTCGGCCTGGACCGCAGGGCCGTCGAGGACGCCGCGGGTTTTCGCGAAACCGACCTGTCCATCGGCGCGCTGATCGCCCGTGAAACCGCCCGCGGCATCGCACCCCACCGCGTGGTGCTGGCCGGTTTTTCGCAGGGCGGCGCGGTGTCGTTATACACGGGCCTGCGTTGCGGCGCGCCGCTCGCCGGGGTGATGGCGCTGTCCTGCTATCTGCCCCTGGCCGAACGGCTCGAGGCCGAACGGCAGGCGGCCAACGCGGCGACGCCGATTTTCATGGCGCATGGAGCGGCGGACGCCATGCTGCCGGTCGCGATGGGTCTGGAGTCGCGGGATTTTCTCCGGCGGCTGGGCTTCAGCGTGGAATGGCATGAATATCCCATGGCGCATTCGGTGTGTGCCGCGGAGCTCGCCGACATCCGCGAGTTTCTGTTCCGGGTGTTGCCGTGATGCCGCCCGCGGACGGTGTCGCATGAAGTCGGCGCCCACGGCCCCGCTGAGTGCGCAGGCACAGCGTCTGGGCGCGGCGGCCGACAAGGCCGCCGCCAACGCCGACGCGGCCAAACAGCACGTGCGTCTGGCCAAAGCCGAGCTCAAGAAAGCCCGCAAGCTGTCGAAGAGGGCCAAGAAAATTGCCAGGCAGGCGCACAAGCGCGCGCAGGCGGCGCTGGCCAAAGCGGCTGCGGGGCCGGCCGCCGCGAAAAGGCCGCCGCCGCCACGCGCACGGATTTCCACGCGCAAGCCCGCGTCGCCGCGGGTGCGCTCGGCCGCCTCGGTGGCCGACTCGGTGATCAAACGTCTGGACGGTGAAGCGGCCGGCGCTGCGGCCGCGCCGGCAGGCGGCGGCGCGGAGCCCTAGGACGTCACCGCGTTCGGAAAGAGCAGGGCGACCAGTAGCATCAAAAAGACCAGCGCCAGGAAACCGATGACCTGGCCCAGCACCCACAACCCGAACGCCTTGCGGACCGCGACTCCCTGGATCTCGCTCAGACCCATCACCTGGATCACCACCGTCCACAGCGTCAGCAGCACGTAGACGGCGAAATGTACCCGCAGCAGGATGACGACGAACTCCTCGACGTCGGGCCGCGGCGCCTGGACGAACGCGGCGCCGCCGGCCAGCAGCGCGGTCAGTGTCCAGGTGAACAACGAGACCGCCATGGGTATGCCACCGTACGCGAGCACGTGGAACACCTGATTACGCGCCGACGTCCCGCCGACGCGGCGGCCGAGCCGCGCGTAGATCACGCCCATCAACGACAGGCTCAGTATCCCGGCGATCGAACCCACCACGAAGGCTCTGCCGAAAATCGTAGCGAGACTGCTGGTGTCGCCCTCGTTCTGCGCGCGGCTCCACGCCAGCAGGCCGACCACGCCCTGCGCCGCGCCGAGCAGATAATCCATGGCACCGATGGGCGAGGCGGCGAGTTCGCGAAAGACGCGGCGGGGGCGCAGCCACACATCGTGCAGCGGGCGTATGGGATCGGGAGATGACATCGGCTGCAGCCTACGCAATCCGCGTTACAGATGACAGCAGCCTTGTTCAAGGCTACTCTCCTGATTGCGTCTGAACGCGAGGAGACAAGTGATCATGGCAAAGAAGAAGAGTAAGTCGAAGAAGCGCCCTGTCGCGAAGACAACGCGTGCAGCCGCCGGCAAAACTGCCGTCAAGAAAAAAGGACGTCCGGCAAAAACGGCGGGCAGGATGAAGACGGCCGCCAAGAAAAAGAAATCGGTGGCGAAGAAAACCCGCTCGAAAGCCGCGCCCGCTCGGAAGGTGGTGAAGAAGGCCGCGAAGAAAGCGACGTCGAAGACGAAGTCGAAAGCGACTCCCACCGTGGCGCCGAAGGCTCCCCCTGTCGTCAAGCAAAAGAGGGCCAAACGGAAAAGTCCCGCGCCGGTGATGTCGCCGGCACCGATCAGCGAGCCCGGTTCCGGCGGCAGCGATCCCGTTTCGGAACCGACGCCCGAATCCGAAGTGGAAACCCTGCAGGCCTGAGCGGTGCGGTCCCGCGCACGCGCCGTGACGGGCGTGCGTGGAGTGCGAGCCCGGCGGCCTGACTGCCGGGAGCGCGCAGTCGCCGTCCGGGCGGCTGGGTCGTCATGCCGGCGGCGGCCACCGGGGCACCTTGTAAAGCGAGCGCAGCGGCACAGCCGACCCTGCGTCGAACCAATCTTCGATCAGCCGAAACGAGATGGACTGGCTGGGCGGCAGCAAGGGGGTGCCGTTCGCGAGGTCGGCCCGGGTGAACCAGCGTGCATCCTCCAGCTCGTCGTCGCGCCGCTGCACCTCGAAGGTCACGGCGTGCGCCGTGAACCCCAGCATCAGGGAGGCCGGAAAAGGCCACGGCTGCGAGGAATGATATTCGATGCCGTCGACCGTCACGCCGGTCTCCTCGAGCGCCTCCCTCGCCACCGCGTCTTCCAGAGACTCCCCCGGTTCGACGAAGCCGGCGATGGTCGAATAGCGACCCGCGGGCCAGGCAGCCTGGCGCCCGAGCAGCGCGCGGTCGCCGTCGCTGATGAGCACGATGATGGCCGGATCGATGCGCGGAAAGGCCTCGGCGCGGCAGGCCAGATTGGTACACGACCGGACGTGTCCGCTCTTGCCGGCCACCGTGCGCGCGCCGCACGTGCCGCAGTGACGGTTGCGCCGTCGCCACGACAGCAGTGCCCGCGCATAGCCGAGCAGGCCTGCCTCCTCGGGCGGCAGCAAGGCCGCGACGGCGCGCAGATCCTCGAAACGAGCGTCGCCGGGCAGCACCGGCGGATCGTCGCCGGCGTATTCGTACGCGAAATGATGCACGTCCTTGAAGCGGCCGAGAAGGATCAGCTCCTGCGCATCGAGAGCCGACGGTGGCAACGCCGCGAGCTCGACAAATTTCGCGCGCGGCGCCGTGGTTCCCCTGAGGAGGCTGCGCGAGTTCCATACGGGCGCCGCGCGGCTGCGGGGATCGGCGAGTGCGTCGGCAAACCACGCCGGGTCCTGGCGCAAATGGGCTTCGCGGTCCAGGTACGGGCCTGCCAGAAC
>CAZZYJ010000090.1:0-11884 GCA_964658215.1 uncultured Steroidobacteraceae bacterium
TTGTCCTCTTGATATTGCCCTTCGAATCCGGGTCGAGTTTCGCCGCCGACGACGACGGCCAGAAACTCGAAGCCATCACCGTCATCGCGCAGCACCTGAACGAGGCCCGCAACGGCATCCAGACCCAGACCGGCGCCTCCACCTACGTCATCGACGAGGCGGCGATCGCCGCGACGCCCGGGGGCGACAACAATCTCCTCAATCAGGTCATCATGCAGGCCCCGGATGTCGCCCAGGATTCATTCGGCCAGTTCCACGTGCGCGGCGAGCACAACGGCCTGCAATATCGGTTGAACGGGATCATCCTGCCCGAAGGCATCAGCGTCTTCGGCCAATCGCTGGATCCGCGGCTCATCTCCTCGATGACGCTCATCGACGGTGCGCTGCCGGCCGAGTACGGTCTGCGCACCGCGGGCATCATCGACCTCAAGACCAAGAGCGGCACCCTCGATCCGGGGGGCTCGGTCTCGCTCTACGGCGGCAGCCACGGCACGTTCGCGCCGAGTTTCAACTATGGCGGTTCGTCGGGCCATTTGAACTACTTCGTCTCGGGAGACATCCTGCGCAACAACCTCGGTATCGAGTCGCCGGACGGCGGCGCCGATCCCCTCCACGACCACACCACCCAGTACCACGGTTTCGCGTACCTCGAGGACATCCTGGACGAGGACAACCGTCTGAGCGCCGCCTTGAGCACGTCCACGGGCAGGTTCCAGATTCCGGACCGGACCGGCGTGCAGCCCGGCATCACCAATGCGGACGGCACGCCGCTCACCGTGGCGGGCCGCACCACCTACGCAAGCACGGCGCTCGACGAAAACCAGCGCGAGGTCAACCACTTCGCCGTGCTGAGCTGGCAGCACTCGCACGGCGCGCTCGACGTGCAAACCTCGGCCACGGCACGCTACTCGAGCCTCACGTTCTCACCCGACATGCTCGGCGACCTTTTATATGACGGCCTCGCGCAGGCCGCCTACAAGCAGAACGTGGCCTATGCCGTGCAGTCGGACGCGGCGTACCGGTGGAACGACGCGCATACCGTGCGTACGGGCGTTTTCGTGCAGACCGACCACTCGAAGAGCGCGACCACGTCCGCGGTGATCGCACTCGACGCGGCCGGCAACCAGTCGAGCGACTCGCCCACCCTCATCGTCGACGACGGCGCCAAGACCGAGTGGATCGAGAGCCTGTATCTGCAGGACGAATGGAAGGCGCTGTCGACCGTGACCGTGAACTACGGCCTGCGCCTGGACAACTTCACGGCCTACACACGGGCTTACCAGCTCAGCCCGCGCCTGAGCGTGGTGTGGACCCCGCTGCCTGGCACCGTCGTGCACGGCGGCTACGCGCGCTACCTGTCGCCGCCGCCGTTCGAGCTGGTGGGCAACGAAACCGTGGCGAAGTTCGCCGGCACGACGGCGGCCGGCTCGACCACCGCCTCCTCCACACCGCAGGCGGAACGCGCGAATTACTACGACGTCGGCATCCAGCAGAAGATCCTCAGGCGCTTCACCGTGGGACTCGACACCTACTACAAGCAGTCGCACGATTTGATCGACGAAGGGCAGTTCGGCGCGCCCATCATCCTGACGCCGTTCAACTACGCCCAGGGCAAGCAGTACGGCGCCGAACTCACCGGCAACTATGCTGCGAGCCACTTCTCGGCCTATTTGAATCTCTCCTACCAGAAGGCAGAGGGCAAGAACATCGACTCGGCGCAGTTCAATTTCTCGCAGGCGGACCTCACCTACATCGCCACCCACTACATCCATCTCGATCACGAGCAAACCTTGAGTGCCTCGGGGGGGACCTCGTATCTGCTCGGTGCGACCCGCTTCAGCGCCGATCTCTTGGTGGGCTCGGGGTTGCGCGCGACGAGGACGTCAGCCGATGGCAGCTCCATCCCGAACGGCGACCACCTGCCCTACTACACCCAGATCAATCTCGGCATGAGCCACCTGTTCAGCTTCGATCATGCCGGCACCCTGACCGTGCGCCTGGACGTCATCAACGCGCTCGACAAGGTCTATGAGATTCGCGACGGGACGGGGGTGGGCGTGGGCGCGGCGCAGTACGGAGCACGCCGCGGGGTGTTCGTCGGCGTCTCTAAATCGCTCTGAGCCCCCCGGGGTAGCACCGGGTGCCCGGGGCCACGACACCGACGGCCATCGCGGCAGCGGTGCATCCCGACCCACCGGCCGTTTGCGTTTATGATGGGCGCCGTAGCCCGTCAGGAACGAACCGCCCGTGTTGTTGATCGCCATTGCCGTCGCGGCGTTTTTGAGTACGTTCACGGGCGGGCTCCTGGCGCTCACGTTGCGAGACCGCCTGCATCTGATCCTGGGCTTCAGCGCGGGTGCCGTGATCGGCGTGGCGTTCTTCGATCTGCTGCCGGAATCGATCGACGTCGGGCTGCGGTTCCACACTCCCGCGGTGATACTGTCCTGGACGGCGCTGGGTTTCCTGACCTATCTCGTGCTCGACCGCATTTTGCTGTTCCACGTCGACCTGGCGAGGCGCGGACGTTTTACGGCCTCTGTTCTATGCATCCACAGCGTGCTCGACGGCGTCGCCATCGGCCTCGCCTTGCAGACCTCGCGGGCGATCGGCGTGGTGGTTGCGATCGCCGTCCTCGCGCATGATTTCGCGGACGGCATCAATACCATGAACATCGTGCTCAAACGCGGCGGGGATCGCGGCCGCGCCCTGCGCTGGCTGCTGGTCGATGCGGCGGCGCCGATGGTGGGAATCGCCTCCACCTGTTTCTTCACCCTGCCCGGCGCCGCCTTCGGCACCGCGCTGGCCTTGTTCGCCGGGTTCTTTCTCTACATCGGCGCGAGCGACCTGATTCCCGAGAGCTTCCACGCCCACCCGAAGTTTCTCACCACCCTGACCACGCTGGCGGGCGCGGCCGTGCTGTTCGTCGCGGTCAGACTAATCGGCTGAACCCGGCGTTGCGGCACCGCCGGGGGACGCGGCACCGGGCTGCCGATCGCGGCTGCCCGCGGCGCTGCCGGCCGACGCGGCCATGATGCAGGCGAGCGCGACCCACTGCAGGACCGTCAAGTGCTCGCCCAGGAACACGCGGCCCGACAGCGCGCCCAGCGCCGGCTCGAGACTCATCAACACGCCGAAGGTGCGCACGGGCAGTCGGGTCAACGCCAGCATTTCGAGCGAATACGGCAACGCCCCGGACAACAGCGCGACGCCGCAGGCGACGGGCAGCAGGTCGGCCGAGAACAGGGCGGCACCGTCGTGCACGAGGCCGATCGGCACGATGACGAGGGCGCCGGTGAGCGTGCCGAGCGCCACCGTCTGACCCGCATGGAGGCCGCCGGCGCGCTGCCCGACGACGATGTAGAGCGCCCAGCAGGCGCCCGCGGCGAGCGCGTAGCCCACGCCGATGCTCGACAACGGCTCGGCGTCGAGGCCGAAGGGCAGCAACGCCAGCAACCCGGCGGCGGCGAGCCCCACCCACACGAAATCCACCCAGCGCCGCGACGACAGCAGCGCCACCGCCAGGGGGCCGGTGAACTCCAACGCGACGGCGATGCCCAGCGGAACACGGTCGAGCGCCAGGTAGAAAAAGAAATTCATCCAGCCCATCGCCAGGCCATAGACGACGATGACGACGGCCTCCCGCCGGCTCGGCCGCAGCCGCCACGGCCGCCATGCGCCGAACAGCAGAACGCTGGCGAAGGCCAGGCGCAGCGCCACCGCCCCCGACGGTCCCACCGCGGGGAACAACTGCTTCGCCAGGGCCGAGCCGATCTGAATGCTGATCATGGCGATGACGAGGACGCCGACGGACGTTCCGAGCGGATGAGACTTGAAGGGGGAGGACGGTGTCACAATATCCTAAGCGCAGGAGTGTTCAAGACTACCATCGCCGAGGACGACCGTTGGACTGCGAAACGCCGATGCCTGATTCGGAGGAGCGGGTGACGGCGGCCGGGCAGCCAGCCGTGTCGCCGCTGCTCCGGGCGACGCTGCCCACCGACACCGTTGCCCTGGCGCGTCATCTGCTCGGCAAGATCCTGGTGCGGGAATTCGCGTCCGGGCGGGCCACGGCGCGCATCGTCGAGACGGAGGCCTACGTGATCGACGATCCCGCCTGCCACGCCTACCGGGGCATCACCCCGCGCAACCGCTCCTTGTTTCTGGACGTGGGCTACGCGTACGTCTATCTGTGTTACGGCACCTCGTTCATGCTGAACGTGGCGAGCGAACGGCACGGCATCGGGGCGGGCGTGCTGCTGCGCGCCCTCGAACCGCTGTCCGGCGTCGACCATCTGCAGCGTTCCCCGACGCTGCGCCGCCCGCGCGATCTTACGCGGGGGCCCGGCCGGCTGACCTCGGCGCTGGCAATCGATAGGCGCCACGACGGGCTGGATCTGCTCGCGCCCGGATCCCTGTGGCTGGGCGATGACGGCGCCCGGGTGAAGGACATCGGCGAGAGCGTGCGCATCGGTCTCACCCGGGGAGCGGAGTCACGGCTGCGATTTTTCGTGCCGGAGAATGCCCATCTCAGCGGTCCGCGGCGTCTCAATGCGCGACCCGTTTGAACCCTTCCTGGCCGTACGGGAGGTGTTCGTCCTGGACGGCGCGTTGGCCACGGAGCTGGAGCGCCGCGGCGCCGACCTGCGCGATCCGTTGTGGTCCGCCAAATATCTCATCGAGCAGCCGGAACTCATCCGCGCGGTGCACCGCGCATATTACGAGGCCGGCGCCGACGTCGCCACCACGGCGACCTACCAGGCGACGTTCGCCGCCTTCCAGCGCCGCGGCCTGCAACGCAATGCAGGCGCGCAGTTGATGCGCGACGCCGTCGCGCTGGCGGTGGCGGCCCGCGACGACTTCTGGGGCGCACACACGCGCCGCGCGGACGCTGCGGCGCGGCCGCGGCTCAGGCCCCTGGTGGCGGCGAGCATCGGGCCCTACGGCGCGATGCTCGCGGATGGGTCGGAGTATCGCGGTCACTATGGCGTGAGCGACGAGGAACTGCGCGATTTCCACCGGCCGCGCCTGGAAATCCTCGCCGCCACGGACGCCGACCTCCTGGCCTGTGAAACCTTGCCGTGCCTGCGCGAGGCGCTGGTGGTCGCGCGGCTGCTCGCGGAGTTTCCCACGACACCGGCCTGGATCAGCTTTTCATGCCGCGACGGCACCCGCACCTGTGAGGGGGACGACGTGGCGCAATGCGCGGCGGCGCTCGATGGCTTTGAGAATGTGGTGGCGATGGGCGTCAACTGCACCCATCCGGATCATGTCGGATCCCTGCTGCGATGCATGCGAAGCACCACGGCCAAGCACCTCCTGGCGTATCCGAACTCGGGCGAGCACTACCATGCCGTCGGAAAAACCTGGAGCGGCGGCGGCTCGGCACTGCCCCATGCCGTACGCGCGCAGGAATGGTTCGGCGCCGGAGCCCGGCTCATCGGCGGCTGCTGCCGCACCACGCCGCACGACATCGGCGCGATCCGCGGCGCATGTTTCAATGCTCCGTAAAATTAGGCTCGCGCTTCTCGAAGAAGGCCCGCACGCCCTCGACGCAGTCGTGCGTTTCGAGCGTCATTTCCTGCGCACTGCGCTCGGCGCGCAGCTGTTCCTGCAGCGATTTGTCGAACGTCGACGCATGCAGTGAGCGAATGTGGCCGAGCACCGCGCACGGACCGCTCGCCAGCCGCTGGGCGATCGCCTGGGCACGCTCGACCAGTTCTGCGGCGGGCACCACGGCGTACGCCAGGCCCCAGTCGAGGGCGGTCTTCGCGTCGATCTTCTCGGCCAGCATCAGCGCGGACAGGGAACGGCCGCCGCCGATGCGGCGCGCCAGATGGAAGGTGATGCCGGCGTCCGGCACCAGGCCGAGCCGGGCGAACGAGGGCAGAAAATACGCGTTGTCGGCGGCGACGATGATGTCGCTCGCCAGCGCGAGGCTCATGCCGGCACCGGCCGCCGCGCCATTCACGGCGGCGATGATGGGGAAGCGAAACCCGCTCAGGCGAAGAATCAGCGGATCCATGAAGCGGCGCATCTCGAAGTGAGCGCGCTGGCGGGCCTCCTGCGTCTTCAGGTCGACCGAATGCAGGTCGAGGCCGCTGCAGAACACTTCCTGGCTGCCGGTGAGCACCACCGCCCGTGCGCCGCTGTCGCCCTTCTGTATTTTATCCAGCGCCAGATGCATGGCGCGGATGATGGTGATGTCGATCGCGTTGCTGACGGCGGGACGTTGGATGGAAAGCGTGGCGACGCCATTGGTGATCGTAAAGGATAAAGAATTCATGACTCATGTCCCTCAGTCCCATAGACGCCTTCGCATCGTTGACTTATTTTGTTAACTGACCCTTGGATCGTGACGCATGTCTCAATCATGCCTTCAAGCCGGAGGTCGTGCAAGGAGCGCGGAACACTTACCGCCGCCACATCGGGAGTTATGTGATGTCGAGGAAAAATCTCCATGCCTGCGTGTTGCTGGTCGCCGGCACCGCGGCGGTGCTGTCTGCGCGGCTCGCCTGCGCGGGCGCCGATCCCGGCCTGAGCGAGATGCCGGCGCACTTCTCGCCCCGCCTCGACTCCTTCGACTACACCAAACGCGTGGTGATGATTGCCATGCGCGACGGGGTGAAGCTCGAAACCGTCATCCTGGTGCCCCGCGGTGCGCAACGCGCTCCCATGCTGCTGACCCGCACCCCCTACGGCGCCGCCGCCAGAACGGCACAGAACATCAGCGCGCACCTGGCGGCGGTGCTCGACGGCGGCGACGTCGCCGCCGAGGCGGTGACCGAGGGCGGCTACATCCGCGTGCTGCAGGACGTGCGCGGCAAGCACGGTTCGGAAGGCGACTACGTCATGAACCGGCCCCTGCACGGCACGCAGAACCCCACCGCGGTGGATCACGCCACGGATACCTACGACACCATCGACTGGCTGGTGAAGAACGTTGCGGAGAGCAACGGCAGGGTGGGCATACTCGGGATCTCGTACGACGGCTTCACCGCGCTCATGGCGCTCGTACATCCCCACCCCGCGTTGCGCGCGGCCGTGCCGATCAATGCCATGGTCGACGGTTGGATGGGCGACGACTGGTTTCACAAGGGGGCTTTTCGCCAGCCGAGCCTGGTCTACATTCACGATCAAGAGGCCACGCGTGGCAGCGATGTGGCCTGGTGGACCGATCACTACGACGACTACGACACCTGGCTCGCGGCGGGCTCGGCGGGCAACATGGCCCGGCTGCACGGCCTCGAGCAGACCGGCTTCGCGGCCAAGGTCATGCAGCATCCCGCCTACGATGCGTTCTGGCAGGACCAGGCGGTGGACAAGATCCTCGCCCGCGAGGGCGTCACGGTGCCGGTGATGCTGGTGCACAGCCTGTGGGACCAGGAGGACATCTATGGCAACCTCGCCGTGTACAAGGCGCTGCAGACGTCGCGCGCGGCCGGCGCCGCGGCGCCGCTGTATCTCGTGCTCGGCCCCTGGTACCACCACCAGGAACGGCTCGATGGCAGCCGCATCGGCCCCATCGAATTCGGCAGCGACACGGCGCAGTACTTTCGCCGGCAGCTGCTGCGGCCCTTCCTGGATCATTTCCTCAAGGACGCCGCGCCGCCGCTCGAGGTCGCGCCGGTGACGGCGTTCGAAACGGGCACCGATCGGTGGGTGTCGCTCGCGAGCTGGCCGCTCGGCTGTGCGGCGGGGTGCTCGATCGAGTCCCGCAAGCTGTATCTACAGCCTGGCGGCGCCTTGGGCTTTGCCATGCCCGCCGGCGCCGGTTTCACGGCGTACGTGTCGGACCCGGCGAAGCCGGTGCCCTACCTGACCCGGCCCATCCACACCGCCGGCGAGGACGGCGCGGCGAACTGGCAGACGTGGCTGGTCAGCGATCAGCGCGCCGCCGCGTCCCGTACCGACGTGTTGAGCTTCGCGACGGCGCCGCTCGACCACCCGCTCAAGGTCAGCGGCGAGCCGCTCGCCAATCTGACCGCCTCGACCAGCGGCTCCGACGGCGACTTCGTCGTGAAGTTGATCGACGTGTATCCGGACGAAATGGGCCGCCCGGCACAACTCGGCGGCTACCAGCTCATGATCTCGGCCGACATCCTGCGCGGCCGCTATCGACACTCGTTCAGCACGCCGCAGGCGATTCCACCCGGCAAACCGCAAACCTACCACTTCACGCTGCCGGCCGTGAACCATGTCTTCCTGCCCGGCCATCGGCTCATGGTGCAGGTGCAGTCGAGCTGGTTCCCGCTCTACGACCGCAACCCGCAGACCTACGTCGAGAACATCTTCTTTGCGGGTGCCGACGACTACAAAGCCGCCACCATCAAGGTGTTCGATGGTGGCGGTACCGCGGCCAGCTTCCTCGATCTGCCGGTGGTCGAGAACCGGTGATGGGCCCAAGCCCGGAATCAGGCTTCAGGCGTCGAGCGTGCGACGATGGGTTTCGGGCAATAGGAACAGCCCACAAACCACCGTGATTCCCGCGACCACGATGGGATACCAGAGCCCATAGTAGATGTCGCCCGTCGCCGCGACCATCGCGAACGCGGTGGTCGGCAGAAATCCGCCGAACCAGCCGTTGCCGATGTGATACGGCAGCGACATGGCGCTGTAACGAATGCGCGCCGGAAACAGTTCGACCAGCAACGCGGCGATGGGGCCGTACACCATGGTCACGTACAACACCAGAATGAACAGGATCAGGACGACCCGCGGCTTGTTGATGGCCGCGACGTCGGCCTTGTCGGGATAGCCGGCCGTGGTCAGCGCCGCTTTCGCATCCACTTGAAAGGCGGCGATGGCGGCCTTGCGGTCCGCGCCGCGCACGACCCGCGGATCGGGGGCCGTCACCGTCGCGCCGCCGCTGCGGATCTGCGCCACGGTGCCAGCCGGCGCGTCGATGCGCGCATACGATACTCCGCTCTTCGCCATGAAGCTCTTGGCGATGTCGCAGGAGCTCGAGTCGAATTTGTTCTTGCCGATGGGATCGAACTGAAACGAGCATTCCTTGGGGTCGGCGACCACGGTGACCGGAGAGGACGCCTGCGCCGCGTACAGCGCCGGATTCGCATACAGCGTCAGACTCTTGAACAAGGGAATGTACGTCAGCATGGCCAGCACGCAGCCCGCGAGGATGATGGGCTTGCGGCCGATCTTGTCCGACAGCCAGCCGAAGAGAATGAAGCCCGGCGTGGCGAGGGCGAGCGCGGCGGCTGAAAGGATGTTGGTGGTGACGCTGTCGACCCGCAAGGTTCTTTCCAGGAAGAACAGGGCGTAGAACTGCCCCGTGTACCAGACCACCGCCTGACCCATCACCGCGCCCAACAGCGCGGACAGGCCTATCCGCAGATTGCTCCAGCGGCCGAACGCTTCTGCCAGCGGCGCCTTGGACGTGGTGCCGAGCGCCTTCATCTTGAGAAACACCGGGCTTTCCGCCAGTTGCAGACGGATCCACAGTGACAGCGCCAGCAATACCGCGGACACCAGGAAGGGGATCCGCCATCCCCAGGCCTTGAAGGCGTCCTCACCCACCCAGGACCGGCTGCCGATGACCACGAGCAGCGCGGCGAACAAGCCGAGCGTCGCCGTGGTCTGGATCCAACTCGTATACAGACCCCGCTTGCCCGGCGGCGCGAACTCCGCCACGTAGGTCGCCGCGCCGCCGTATTCGCCGCCCAGCGCGAGACCCTGCAGCAGGCGCAGCGCCAGCAGCGCGATGGGCGCCGCGACGCCGACGGAGGCGTAGCTCGGCAGTATCCCCACGGCGAACGTCGCGCCACCCATGATGCTCATGGTGACGAGAAAGGTGTGCTTGCGGCCGACCAGGTCGCCCAGCCTGCCGAACACCAGCGCCCCGAACGGCCGCACCGCGAAGCCTGCGGCGAACGCGGCCAGCGCGAAGATGAATCCCGTGACCTCGTTGACGCCGGAGAAGAACTGGGCGGTGATGACGCTCGCCAACAAGCCGTAGAGATAGAAGTCGTACCATTCGAAGACGGTGCCCAGCGAGGACGCACCGATCACCAGCCACTCGCTGCGGCCGCGGACCTGGGGCAGCGCGCCGCCGGCCTTGTCGAGATTGTCGATGAGGGTCAAGGTTTAGGCTCCGTGGCAAGGATGGAACGCAGTTCTCTCAGCTTCTTGTCGATGACGGCCGCATTGTCCGGGCCCATGCGGATCAATAATTTCTGCCCGGCCGGCAGTGACTCCAGCCGCGGGTCGGCAAAGACGTACAGCACGTTCGGCCGGACCAACGCGACGGGACCGCCCGGCTGCGGCGTGGCCAGCAGGACGTCGATCACCTGCACCAGCCGGTCGTTGAAATAGCCCGTGGGATAGCCGAGGTCTTGATACATGCGCTGGAACAGCGGATAGAGGCGCACGTAGACGGCGGCCACCTGCTGCATGTCGAGCGTGCGGATCACCTCGACCATGGGCTGATACCGGGCGTAGTTCGCGACGTTCAGCGTGCCGTTGATTTCGTCGCCGTCGGCGGCCAGGCGACCGGGCGCTGGAACGACCGGACGCTTGTCGAGCGCCACCTTCTGCCGCGGCAGATTATCCACCGTCACCACCAGGCGTCGCACCAGGTCGTCCGGCACGAGATACTGCATCAGGTCGGCGCCGCCCGCCGCCACCAAGGCCCCCTGCAGCGTGGCGTCGCTGTCCTCGAGCGAGGGGACCGGCGCGCTGGGCTTGCCGACATCCGCCGTGGTCGGGAGGGGATGCGCGATGGGCGGCGGCGCAGCGGCCGGTGGCACCGGGGGAGCGCTCGCGACCGGCACCACCGGCAGGGCCGCGGAGCGGGTATGTAGATACCAGCCCAGCCCCGCGGCGATCAGCACGACCGCCGCGACGCCGAGCAGGGCTTTGACCCGCGCCGACCTGCCGTCCGCTTCATCCTCGTCGTCCACGTCCATCAACTGCTCCTCGGAACCCGCATCTGCAGTTCGCGCCGATGGTAGTCGATGACGAGCGCGTCGAGCAGACCCAATGCGTCCATGCCGATCAAGATGGCAGGCTCCTTGGTCATCTGCCATTGCGAGAATATATAGACGTCGGCGAAGGTCACCGCCGAATCGAGCATCTTGATCCCCGACCCCAGATCGATGGCCGGCATCGCCAGGATCATCCCGTCCTGGACTTCGAGCGTCGCACCGACGATTTGATCCGCCCGGCCGGGCGAAGGGGGACTGCGACGTGCCAGGGCGTCTCGCAACGCCAGATTCGCGATGGTCGTCTGGCCACCCGTGTCGATGATGGCCTTCGTGTGCACGTGGCCCACCAGCGCATCGACCACGATCAACTTGCCGCGCAGGAAATGAAACGGAACCACCGCGAAATCCCGCTCCGAGCGCTCGTTTTTCGAATAGGCGATGACGATCCGATCATGTCGGAAATCGATGAAGATACGCTTGTCCGCGAGCCCCTCGGAACCCAGGATGCCCTGCGCCCCGCCCAGGGCGTCCGGCACGATGGGCAGGATGGGCGAATCGACCGCCACGTCGCCGACATTCAAGGTATCCACCCGGATGGTGGGAACGGTCGCGTATCCGGTCACCGCGCGCAGCATGATGGGCGGCGATCGATCGGTGGGCAGTCCCAGCGCGAGCGCCACGGGCGCCGTGACCCCGGAGCGGCTCGCGCCCGTGTCCAGCACCAAGCGGAACGGACCACGGCCGTTGATGAACACCGGCGCCCAGATGCGGCCGATCTGGTCACGACGGGTGGGGGAGACGAACCGCGGCTCCTGCGCTTCCACGCGGATTTCGGCGAGCTCGTCGGCGTCTTGGTCCAACACAGGCGCAGCGAGGAGGGCCGCCGGGACGATGGGCGCTCCGGCCAGGGCCGCGACACCCGCCGTGTCGGCCGCCCGACACGG
>CAZZYJ010000091.1:0-11870 GCA_964658215.1 uncultured Steroidobacteraceae bacterium
GGACATCTCGGCGCGCGGCGCCAGCGGCAGGCGTTTCGGCACCTGGTTCTCGAGGATGGGCCGGTCCTGGCCGAAGATGAACTGCTGGAAGCGGCGCACGGCGACGGGCTGCACGTCGTGCCGCAGATAGCAGGTGAACGGATGCACGACGCAGCTCTCTTGGGCATAGGGCTGCACGAACAGCGCGATGAGATCGTTGCGCGCGAGCTCGACGGGATTCGCCTTGGACAGCATGACGACGTAGGGCCTGAGCACCGCATAACGGTAGTCGACCTCGTAACCCGCGCACGCCACCGGTGACGCCTTGGGCTGATAGACGCGGCAGCCCGTGACCACCACGCCCCCCAGCGGCGAGGCGTGCACGGTGTAGGGCTTGATCTCGGTGTGCGGCTGCTCGCCCAAAAACCCCTCGTGGACGAAGGCCAGATGGCTCAGATCGAGGAAATTTTCGACGGCGCGCAGCCCGGAGACGGCGACCCGCACCGAGCCTGCGCTGCCGAGCAGGCGGTCGTTCTCGGCGCACTCGGCGAATTCCACCAGCGCCCGGCGGGGAGTGCCGAGGCACAGCCACACGAAGCCGTAGTGGAGCTTGACCGAGGTCACGGGCGCCGCGGCGCACTGCGCCTGCACGGCGCCCGCGGCGTCGAGGTCGAGCGTCACCGGCCGGTCGAACAGCCGGGTCTCAAGATGCCGCACGCGTTCGAGCCACGACAGGTCCGCGACGACGTGCCAGTCGTCCCACAACACGGCCTCGATCGGCGGCGCGCTCATGCGCTCGTCAAGCGTTCGCGCCGGGCGCCGCCGGTGTGATGCGCGCGGCCGCGGCCGCCGCCGCCGCGTAGGCATCCACCGCGGCCATCCAGCGCCGCTTGTCGTCGTCGCCGAGAAAGGAGGCCTCGGAGGAATTGCGGGCGAGCAGCGCGAGGTCGTCGTGCGTGAGCCCGAGCGCGCCCTGCACGGCGAGATAGTTCTCCACGAGGTAGCCGCCGAAGTACGCCGGATCGTCGGAGTTCACCGTGATGCACAGGCCGCGGTCGAGCAGGCGCTTGAGATTGTGGTCCTCGATGCGCTTGAACACCTTGAGCTTGACGTTGGACAAGGGACAGACGGTGAGCGGCAGCCGCTCGCGGGCGAGGCGTTCGAGCAGGTCCGGATCCTCCTCGCAGCGTACGCCGTGATCGATGCGCTGGACTTTGAGCAGGTCCAGCGTGTCGCGGATGTAGGCGGGCGGGCCCTCCTCGCCGGTGTGGGACACCGTGAGAAATCCCTCGGCCCGCGCGCGTTCGAACACCTGCGCGTGTTTCTCGGGAGGGTTGCCGAGCTCGGTGGAGTCGAGGCCGACGGCGGCGATGGCGTGTTTGTAGGGCAGCGCCTGGTCGAGCGTGCGCATCGCGTCGTCGGCGCTCAAGTGCCGCAGGAAGCACAGGATCAGCCGGAAGCTGATGCCGTGCTCGCGCTGCGCCCGTTCCAGCGCGCCGTGGATGCCGGCGAAGACGGTGCCGAACTCGATGCCGCGGGCGGTGTGGGTCTGCGGGTCGAAGAAGACTTCGACGTGCACCATGCCCTGCGCGGCCGCTTTGGCGAGATACGCCGCGGTCAGTCGCGCGAAATCCTCCTCGTCGCGCAGCACGTCGACACCTTCGTAGTACAGGTCGAGGAACGCCTGCAGGTTCGCGAACTCGTAGGCGCCGCGCAGGTCCGCGACCGTCGCGTACGGCAGCCGGATGCCGTGCTTGGCCGCGAGGTCGAAGGCCATCTCCGGCTCGAGCGTGCCTTCGATGTGCACGTGGAGCTCGGCCTTGGGCAGCCCGGTGATGAACGCTTGCATGCCGCTATGTTAGCGTAACGAAGCTCCTAAAACTTGGCACCGATCTGCACGCCGACCACGCGCGGATCGTTGATGAAGCCGGTCAGATTGTCGAAATCGATGGCGCCGATCACGCGGATCTGGTTGGCGCAGTTGCGACAAAAGGCCGCGACGTCGTACTTGCCGTCGCCCCACTGGAAGCCTGCGCGCAGGCCGAGCTGGGTGAGGGGGGCGCCCGTGAACTCCTTCGACTCGTACAGGAAGATGTTGATTTCGCTGCGGTAAGTCAGGTCGCCGGAGACGTAGGCCTGGGAACTCGCGGTGACCGGCAGGGCGTAGCGCGCCGACAGATCGCCGATGTACTTGGCGGCCTGCGGCAGCGCGTTGCCGTTGATGTAGGCGTAGGTGCCGCTGGCGTTGGTGTACGTGCGGTTGGTCACGGTGCACGCCGCGCACACGCCCACCGACAGGTTCGGATCGTCGATGCGGGTGTAGTTGTAGCTGCCGCTCGCCGTCAGCGTGAGTCCGGGCAGCGGACGTATCTCGAACTCGAGTTCTGCGCCGCGGCCGATGGTCTTCTCCGCATTGAGCAGCGTGGTCACGTCGGTGAGGCCGCCGACGGCGGTCAGCTGCTGGTTGAAGATGTTGAAGTAGTAGAGATCGAAGTTGAGCCGTGCCCGGTGTTCCCAGAGCTCGGACTTGAAGCCCACCTCGTAGGAGCGGACGTCCTCGGCCTTGGCGACCTGGATGGCCTGCGAGGAGGAAGGCTGGCCGAAGCTCGGGGCACGGAAGCCCGTGGCGAAGCGCGCGTACAGGTTGAAGTCCGGCTCGAGCTGGTAGGTGGCACTGAAGTCCCAGTTGAACTTGCGCGCGCTGACCCGGTCCGTCAGCGGCCCGATGATGGTCTGGTTGTTGATGGAGACCACGGCGAAGCGCTTGTCGTCCTCGGTTTCGCGCACGCCGGCACGCAGCTTCAAGTCCCCGGTCACCGCGTATTCCAGGGAGCCGAACAGCGCGTAGGCGTCGTTGGTCTGCCGGGCGATGTTGTCGTCGGTTTCCACCGCGCCGCCGCCGCCTTCGTTGACCGCGGGCGCCGCGTAGTCGGCGTTGGGAGCGTAGACATCCTCGTAGAACACGTAGGCGCCGGCCTGCCAGTTCAACGGGCCTGCGTAGGCGGATTCGACGCGAAATTCCTGGGTCAGCTGCTTGTGGCTGTTGATGCCGCTCGACGTTTGCACCGCGAACGGGATGAAACCGGGGCCGGACGGCGGCGCGTACGATGCGCCGTAGCCACCGTCGATGTCGCCGATGGTGTAGTAATGGCGGATCGATTCGTAGCCCGTGATCGAGAACAGCTTGAGGTCGCCGAAGGTCCAGCCCAGGCGCGCGTTGGCGCCGATGGTGCGGAAATTCTGCGTATTGGCGCCGTCGGTGTAGGTGGCGGCGGGATTGAAACCGGCCACCAATTTGTTGCTGCCGGGCTGGATGATGTTGGCGCGGAACACCCGTGCCGAGCCGTCGAGCCCATGGGCGTGCACGTTGAACAGCGCGCTGAAATCGTCGCTCGGTTGAAACAGCAGCTGCAAACGTCCGGCGACGTCGTTGTAGCCGTCGAGCTTCGAGTCGTTGATGGAATCGTTGACCCAGTTGTCACGGTGCTGTTCCTGCAGGGAGACGCGCGCCGCCACCACCGGCGTCATCGGGATGTTGACGGCGGTCTCGGCATTGAGCGTGTTGTAGGTGCCGTCGGAGAAGTTCGCGTAGCCGCTGAAGTCGTTGAGCACGGGCTTGGCCGACTCGAACTTGACCACGCCGGCCGGGCTGTTGCGCCCGAACAGCGTGCCCTGCGGGCCGCGCAACACCTCCACGTCGGCGAGATCGAAGGCGGGAAAGCCCTTGAGCTGCGGATTTTCCTGCACCACGTCGTCGTACACCAGCGACACGGGTTGCGAGGCGAAACTGGTGTAGTCGGTGTTGCCGTAGCCGCGGATGTAGAAGCGCGGGAAGCTGCGCCCGTTCGACGACTCGATGTTGAGGCTGGGCACGCGGAAGGCCAGCACCCGCACGTCCTCGCCCGACGTGTCCCACTGCGCCAGGGTCGCGCTGCTGACCACGGTCGCCGAGATGGGCACCTCCTGGATGTTCTCGCGACGCCGCTCCGCCGTCACCGTCACGGCTTCCAGCTCATCGTTGGCGGAGGTGGCGACGTCGGCCCGTACCGCCGCCGGCGCGAGCAGCACGGCGAGCAACGGGACGAGCAGCGCAAGACCTGCGAGTTGCGCGGACGCAAAGCGATTGGGACTGGTTTTCATGGGGTGGCGATGATCCTGTGGTGGCGACGATGCAGAATCTCGTGCAGGAATCGTGCCGGGCAACGAGGTGCGAATTTAGCGGGTTTTCAACTGCTGTGGCGTCGGCGGGGCAGGGCTACGCACCAAGGGCGTGCACGGCGGGGGTGGTACGGGCGAAGAGGGCGCGGTCGATGCGGCGGCTAGTCCGCAATACCGAGCTTCTGGAAAGCGCCGGCTACGTTGGGCGACAGGGCGTCGGCTGCGGCCATGTCGGCCCGTCCTGCGGCGGTCCTGCCGCGTCGAAGCTTCGCCACACCGCGACCGTACAGCGCGCCGGCATCGCGTGGGCGCAAGGCGAGCGCGGCATCGTAGTCGCCGACCGCCTTGTCGTAGTCGCCGAGCCGTAGCCGGACCAAGCCACGCGTGCTGAGCACCCCAGCATCGCGAACTTCACCCGGGTTCGCGTGTTTCAATGCCGCGTTGCAGTCATCGAGGGCCTTGGGCAGTTCCTGACCGAGCCGGGCGCGCACCTGGCACCGCTCGCCCAGGGCGTCGACCTTGCGGGCATCCGCTTCGTGCGCGGCCATCCAGAGATTCAACTGCTCCAGCGCCTGCGGCAACCGGTCGACCCGCATGTAGACCTTGGCCATGCGCAGACGGGCATCCGCTTCCCGGGCCGCTGCGGCATCGGCGGCGCTCAGATCGTCGATGGCCGCCGCCGGCGCGTGCCGGATGTCGAGTTGCAATTCGGCGCGTGCCACCAACGCGGGCACGTGATCGGGCTTCAAGCGAATGGCCTGGTCGAAATCCGCCAACGCCGGCGCCGGTTCCCGGTTCTGCGCGTGGGCGAGACCACGTTCGTAGAAATAATTCGGCTCCCGCGGAGCGAGTTCGCACGCCCGCGTCAGATCCTCGAGTGCATGCACGAAGTCGCGTCGCGCGGCGGACGCGGTGCCGCGGCGGCTGAACTCCTCTGCATCCTTGGGCTCGTCCCCGAGCGGCGCCGCCGGGGTGGCGTCGGCGGCCGGCGCCGGCGTGGATGCGAAGGCGTGCGCTGAGCTCAGATTGAACACCGGCCCCCCGTTGTAGGTGAAGAACAACTTATGTTGTCGGCTCGCAACGTAGACATGGTGTGCCAGGAAAAAATCAGCGCCCAGCATCATGTCGGTATAGCCGAGGTCGGAATCGCTGATGCGCAGCCGGGTGTTCTTGATTTCTTCGTCGCCGAGCTTGAAGCTCGCGACCGGCGCGATCCAGGTCTTGACCTGTTCGCGACCGATACCGCGCGACAATCCCACATAGGTCGCCGCAGGGGAGTCCACCTTGATTCCCGCGCGGGCGGCGGCCCGCACCGACAACGACGATGCGTACGCACCGGTGTCGAACATGACGCGTATCCGTACGCCGTTGATGTAGGCCGTGCCGGCGGTGTGCGGCTGCAGGGGAGTCGTCAGCTGAATGTCGATGGCGGAGAAATTCTGTAGATTTCCCGGGGTCGAGGCCCAGTACGCCAGACTGACCTTGTCGCAGCCCTCTTCGCGTATCAGCCGGATCACGCCCTTCGCGAGGTCGTATTCGACGTCGCCGATGCGGAACACGTTCTGGCCGAGCAGGCCGGCGCCGCCACCCCCTACATCGCCACCGCCCACCAGGAACTCGAGGTTGCCGATGCGCTGACCGGCCAGCATGAACTCCTTGACCGTCGCCACCGACACTTGCGCCGCGCCGCCCATGCCCGTCACGACCAGCGGGGCCGGCGCCGGATAGGTTTTCAACTTGAATTCAGCCGCCGCCGCGGGAGTCAGCATGCTGAAGAACGCACCGCTGTCGGCTGCGAACAGCGCATCCGCGCCGTTGATCCTGGCCGTGACCATCGGCTTCATGTCGATCATCGTCACGGGCAGCAGGGCGATCTGGCCTAGCGTGCATTTGCCGACGGCGTTGCCGGCGGCTGTCGCGACACCCAACGTCAGCACGGCGCAGCGCCCCGCAAACACGTCAGAACGCCGCGTCCTCGAGCGCCATCGTCGAGGCCTTGCCCGACTTGATGGCCTGCAGCAGCGCGCCCACCTGAGGCAGCAGCCGGTCGACGAAGAACGCGGCGGTCTTACGCTTGGCCTCATAGAACCCGACGTCGTCGCCCGTCGCCGTGACGAGCCGGGTCTGCGCGACCTTCGCCATGCGCACCCACATGAAGCCGAGCGCCACCAGCCCTATCATGCGCAGATAGTCGGTGGAGGCGGCGCCGGCTTCCTCCGGATCGACGAGGCTCTTCCGTGCGATGAAGCCGGTGGCGAGCTGCAGCGCGCCGAAGGCACGGGAGAACGGCTGCAACAGGGGCCCCAACTGCGCATCGGCGCCGTTCGTTTCGATGAATTCGGCCACGGGATGAAAGAACCGGCGCAGCGCCCGGCCCATGTTCGCGGGCAGCTTGCGGCCGACGAGGTCGAGCGCCTGGATGCCGTTGGTGCCCTCGTAGATCATCGCGATGCGGGCGTCGCGCACGAACTGTTCCATGCCGTGATCGACGATGTAACCGTGGCCGCCGTAGCTCTGCACGCCCAGGTTCGCGGTCTCGAATCCCAGATCCGTGAACAGCGCCTTGACCACCGGCGTCATCAGCGCCACCAGGTCCTCCGCCTCCTGGCGCTGCGGCGATTCCGGCAGCCGCTCCATGCGATCGAGCGCGTTGGCCACCCAGACGCCGAGCGCCCGGCAGCCTTCGTTGTAGGCACGCATGGTCATGAGCATGCGGCGCACGTCGGGATGCACGATGATGGGATCGGCGGCCTTGTCGGGATACCGGGCGCCGGCCAGCGAGCGCCCCTGCAGGCGCTCCTTGGCGTAGGCGACGGCGCTCTGGTAGGAGACCTCGCCGATGCCCAGGCCCTGGGTGCCCACCGAGAGCCGTTCGCTGTTCATCATCACGAACATCGCGCGCATGCCCTTGTGCGTTTCGCCGACCAGGTAGCCGGTGGCGTCCTCGAAATTGATCTGGCAGGTGGCCGAGGCCTTGATCCCCATCTTGTGTTCGATGCCGGCGCATTTGACGCCGTTGCGGGCGCCGAGGGAGCCGTCGCTGCGCGGCACGAATTTGGGCACCACGAACAGGCTGATGCCCTTGATGCCCTGGGGCGCATCGGGCGTGCGGGCGAGTACGAGGTGGATGATGTTCTCGGTCAGGTCGTGTTCACCGGCGGAGATGAAGATCTTCGCGCCGCTCAGACGGTAGGTGCCGTCCGGCTGCGGGGTGGCGCGGGTGCGCAGCAAACCCAGATCGGTGCCGCAATGCGCCTCGGTGAGACACATGGTGCCGGCCCAGGAGCCGTCGGCGAGCTTCGGCAGATACAGATCCTTGAGCTCCTTCGAGCCGTAGCTCTTCAAGGCGAGGTAGGCGCCGTGCGAGAGCCCCGGATACAGGCCGAACGACAGGTTGCACGCGCAGATGATTTCCTCGACCAGCTTGCTGACGCTCTCCGGCAGGCCCTGGCCGCCGTATTCGGGATCCGAGTTGAGCGACCCCCAGCCCCCGGCGACGAACTCGCCGTAGGCCTCCTTGAAGCCCTGCGGCGTGCGCACGACGCCGTCCTGATAGCGGCAGCCCTCGGCATCGCCGCTCGCGTTGAGCGGCAACAGCACGGCGGTGATGAATTTCGCGGCCTCGTCGAGCACGGTGTCGAGCAGCTCCGGCGTGACTTCCTCGAGGCCGGGCAGCTCTGCCAGGGCGGTGCTGTCGTGTAGCTCGTGCATCACGAAACGCATGTCGCGCAGGGGAGCGGTATAGGTTTGCATAAAACTCTCCGATCCTTAGTTTCGCAGAGGCTTGCCGGTGACCAGCATGTGCTCGATACGCTGCAGCGTGCCTTCGGTCTTCATCAGCCGCATGAAGGCGCCGCGCTCGAGCCCGAGCAGCTGGTCCTCGGTGACGAGATCGACGACGTCGGCCGGACCGCCCGAGAGCACACCGGCCAATTCGTCCGCGACGACGACATCATGGTCGGTGGCGATGCCGCGTCGGTGAAACCCCTCCGCCGCCATGTTGAAGGCCAGCCGCCCGGAGGCGCCGGGCAGTTTCAAATCCACCGGTTTGGGGGGCACGTAATCGACCGCGAGCCGCAACGCCAGCGCCTTGGCGTCGGCCAGCAAGCGGTAGCGGTTCATGGTAATGCCGTCGTGCGGCCGCAGGAACAACAGCTCCTTCGCGTGCGCCGCGGACTTCGACACCAGGGCGGTGCTGACGGTTTCGAATACCTTGGCCGGGGCGGGCACCGGGCCCCGCGGCAGCATTCCGCTGGTGCTCCAGCGGTTGAGCATTTCCTTGCAGCCGCCCCAGCCCGGAATCACGCCGACGCCGCATTCGACCAGGCCGATGTAGCTCTCGGCATGCGCCTGCACCGCATCGCTGTGCAGGAGCAGTTCACAGCCGCCGCCGAGTGCCATGCCCGACGGCGCGCTGACCACGGGGAAGGGCGCGTACTTGAGCGCCTTGTAGGTCTGCTGCCCGGCAGCGATCAGTTTCTCAATCTCGCCCCAGGCGGCGATGTTGGCGGCGAACAGGGCGAGCCCGAGGTTCGCGCCCACGGAGAAGTTGCGGCCTTCGTTGTAGACCACCAGCGCCTTGTACTTCTCCTGCACCAGCGCGCGGGTCTGGTCGAGCAGCGCCATGATGGGCTCGTCGAGCGAGTTGCTCTTGCTGGTGAACTCGAAACATACTACCCCGTCGCCCAGGTCCCAGAGCGCGGCGGACGCATTGGCGAGCAGCGGCTTCGACACCCGCTTGATGTCCTCGAGCATGAGCACGCCGGGCGCGCGCTCGACGTCGTGATAGGCGCCGTCGGTGCCGAGATGTTGGCGACGTCCCTCGTGGAGGCGGTAGAAGCTCTTGTCGCGCGCCGCTTGCAGCAGCGGCGGCACCGACAGGCCGTCCTTCTCGAGCCGGTCGGCGAACCAGCCGGCACCCAGCCGGTCGATGAGCTCGAAGGGTCCCCATTGCCAGTTGTAGCCGAGCCGCATGGCCTCGTCGATGGCGTCGACGTCGTCGGCGGCTTCGGGAACGAGGCTCGTCGCGTAGCGCAGCGTCCGGCCGAGCACGCGCCAGGCGTAGGCACCGAGCCTGCTGCCGGACGCCAGGAACGCGCGCAGATCCTTGCCGGCGGCCTTCAGTTCGGGGAGTTCGGGCTCGACCGACGGCCGGTAGGCGCCGGATTTGAGGTCGATCGACTCCTTGACCTTGCCGCCGCCGCCGCGAGTCATGCGATAGAAGCCGCCCTTGCCCTTGCGGCCGGTGTAACCCTCGGCGATCATCCTGTCGATCAACGGCAGTTGCAGATTGACGGCGTGAAACGCGTCGCTCTGCGGAAGCGCCGCGGCGAGGCTTGCGTTGATGTGCGGCATGAGGTCGAGACCGACGAGATCGATGAGCCCGAACACGCCCGTCTTCGGAATGCCCACCGGCCGGCCGATGACGGCGTCGGCCTCTTCCACGTCGAGTTTCGCGTCGATGGCCTCGATGACGCCCACCTGCAGCCAGTACACGCCGAGCCGGTTGGCGATGAAGCCCGGGCTGTCCTTGCAGTGCACGATGCTCTTGCCGAGCACCGCGTCGGCGAACAGGGCCACCCGCCCGGCCAGCGGCGCGGCGGTGTGCGGGCCGACGACGATCTCCAGCAGCCGCATGTAGCGCGGCGGGTTGAAGAAGTGCGTGA
This sequence comes from uncultured Steroidobacteraceae bacterium, assembly GCA_964658215.1. Taxonomy (GTDB): domain Bacteria; phylum Pseudomonadota; class Gammaproteobacteria; order Steroidobacterales; family Steroidobacteraceae; genus Bog-1198. Next base: position 9,804 of record CAZZYJ010000091.1, read on the forward strand.
TCAGGAAATCCTGCTTGAACGCGTCGCTCTGACCTTCGATCAGGGAGTGCAGCGGAATGGTCGAGGTGTTGGACGACACGGCGCTGCCGGGCCGGCGCACCGCGTCGATCTTCCGGTACAGCGCGCGTTTGATATCCAGGCGTTCCACCACCGCCTCGACGATCCAGTCGCAGTCGGCGAGCTGCGCGAGATCATCCTCCAGGTTGCCCGGCGTCACGAGCCGGGCGGCGTGCGCCGACATGAAGGGCGCAGGCTCGGTCTTGAGCATTTTGGCAACGGCGCCGGCGGCCAGTGCGGTGCGGTCGGCGGCGTCCTTGGGAACGATGTCGAGCAGCACCACCGGAACGCCGGCGTTGGCGAACTGGGCCGCGATTCCGGCGCCCATGACGCCCGCGCCGATGACGGCCGCTTTACGGATGGCATCCATGAGAAGCTCCTAGATCCGCTCGAGAATGGTGGCGATCCCCTGGCCGCCGCCGATGCACTGCGTGGCGAGCGCGTAACGTCCGCCCACCCGCTGCAGGAGGCTTGCGGCCTTGCCGACGATGCGCGCGCCGGTGGCGCCCAACGGATGGCCGAGGGCGATGGCGCCGCCGTCGATGTTGAGCGTCTCGTCGCGGACACCGAGGTCACGGGCGCAGGCGAGCGACTGGCTGGCGAAGGCCTCGTTCAATTCGACCACGTCAATGTTCGACATCTCGATGCCCGCGCGGGCGAGCGCCTTCAAGGTGGCGGCGACCGGGCCGATGCCCATGATCTCCGGGGCGCAGCCCGCGATGGCCACGCTGCGCACGCGCGCCAGCGGCGTAAGACCGTGCTTCGCGGCGTAGGCTTCGCTGCACACCAGCACGGCGGACGCACCATCCGTCAGCGGTGACGCGGTGCCCGCCGTGACGGTGCCGTTCTTGTCGAAAGCCGGCTTGAGCTGCGCGAGTCCCGCCGCCGTGGTCTCCGGTCGCAGACAGCCGTCCTGGTCGACACGGCTGCCGTGCACGGTGATGGGCACCAGCTCGTCGGCAAAGTGGCCGGCTTGGGCGGCGGCATGCGCCCGCTGCTGACTGCGCACGGCAAAGGCTTCCTGCTCGGCGCGCGGAATGTGCCATTTGGCGGCGACATTCTCCGCGGTATCGCCCATGGCGATGTAGGCGGCCGGCGCCTTGGTGGTCATGGCCGGGTTCGGCAGCGGATTGAATCCCAGCATGGGCACGCGGGTCATGCTTTCGACCCCCGCGGCGATGAACGCATCGCCCGCGCCGAGCTGGATCTGGCCGGCGGCGATGTGTATCGACTGCATCGACGAGCCGCAGAACCGGTTTACCGTCATGCCGCCGGTCGACTGCGGCAGGCCGGCGAGCAGCCCGATCATGCGGCCGACGTTGAAGCCCTGCTCGCCCTCCGGAAACGCGCAGCCGACGATCAGATCTTCGATGTCCTTCGGGTCGACGCCCGTCCGCTCGAGCAGTGCCGACACCACCTGCGCCGCGAGATCGTCGGGACGGACCCGCGCCAGCGCGCCCTTGAAGGCCTGCGTGAAAGGCGAGCGGACATAGCCCGCGATGACGACATTGCTCATGATGACTCCCGATTCAACCAGTTGCTTTTCGCGGCACGTTTTCCAGCGCCGACAACGCCTCGCGCGCGTCGGACTCGACGTTGCGCAGCTCGCCGAGAGCCTGCTGCAGGGCGACGTCCTGTTTTTCCAAATCGACGATCTTGCTGCGCACCCGCTCGAGCAGCAGCCGCGTCTGCGTCGCGTGAGTGGGATCGGCATCGTACAAGTCGAGATATTCCCCGATCTCCCGCAGACTGAAGCCGAGCTGCTTGCCGCGCAGGATCAGTATCATGCGCGCCCGGTCGCGGGCCGCGTACACGCGGTTGTTGCCCACCCGCCGCGGTGACAACAAACCCTTGTCCTCGTAGAAACGAATGGTACGGGCGCTCACCCCGAGTTCGTTGCCGAGCTCCGTGACGCCGTAGAGAAGCATCTTACCCATTACGTCAGTACCATGACGTATACGTTAGCTCAACGGCACGAAAATGCAAGCGGTCTGTTCGGTGCGGTCCGCG
>CAZZYJ010000092.1:0-11857 GCA_964658215.1 uncultured Steroidobacteraceae bacterium
TGGAGCTGCTGATCGAACCGCTGGAACTCGAACTGCTCGAACTGCTCAGGCCGGCGATGCTGGCCGCCAGCGTCACGATGCTGGTGCCGCTGCCCGGCAGGTTGGTGAGGCCGTAGCCGTACGAGGAGCCGCCGTCCAGCAGCCACTGCACGCCGACGTTGGAACTCTTGTTGACGTCCACCTCGACGATCAGCGCCTGGATGTGCACCTGCGCGCGGCGGATGTCGAGTTTGTCGATCACCGCCATGAGCGAGCGCATGATCTTGGGCGGCGCCGTGATGACGAGCGCGTTGGTGGCGGGATCCGCCCAGATGGTCACGCTGGCATCGACGTTGGCGGCGCCGCCGCCGCCGGCGGCGGCGGGCGCGTTCGCCTGCGGACCCCCCTGTGCCTTGGCGGAAGCGGACGCCTGGCCCTTGAGCTTCTCGGAAATCTTCTCCGCATCGGCGTAGCGCAAATAGCGCACCTGCGTGTCGCCGCCGGTCTGCATGGGCGTGTCCATGTTGATGATCAACGCCTTGGTCTTCAGGCGCTGCGACTTCTCGCCGCTCAACAGGATGCTGTTGGTACGCTCGTCGGCGACGATCTTCACCGGCGAGCCGCCGCCCTCCGACGCCTGGCCCTGGCTCAGCTGATTGACGGTGCGCACCAGTTCGGTGGCGCTCGCGTTGTGCAGGCCGATGACCTCGACCGGCTCGTCGCCGCTCTCGTCCATGCGCGAGATGATGCGCATGATGCGGCTGACGTTGCTGGCGCGGTCCGAAATGATCAGCATGTTGCCGCTGGGGTACGCCGCCAGGTGGCCCTGCTGGGGAATCAGGGGGCGCAGCAGCGGCACGAGTTGCGCCGCGCTCACGTTTCGCATGGTGATGATCTGCGTCACGATCTCGTCCGACGTCGAACTCACCGAACTCGGCAGATCGTTCGACGGCAGCTGCCGCGAGTCGGTGTTGGGGATGATCTTGATCACCCGGCCGGCGGGCACCGCCACATAGCCGTACACCTGCAGCACGGCGAGGAACGCCTCGTAGAACGCCGCCGGCGACATGGGCGTGGCCGACAGCATGGTGACCTTGGCGTTGACGCGTGGATCGATGATGAAGTTCTTGCCCGTCACCTCGCTCACCGCCTGGATGATCTGGCTGAGGTCCGCGTCTTTGTAGTTCGGCGTGATGGTGGGGCCGTCCTGCGGGCGGTTTTGCGCCGCCGCCGGGAAGGACATCGCGGCGAGCAACACGCATAGCGCGCACACCGCCCCCGTTCGGGGCCGGCGGCGTGCGGGGGGAGTTTTCGGCATAAGGATTTCCGCGCTAATCAGTTAAATTCTCGTTCGTGCCGTTGGGCGTCGGCGCAGCCGGGCCATTCGGTCCCGCCGCGGGCTGCCCGCCGTTCGGTGGCGCACCCGGCGCACCGGTGGCGCCCGCGTCACCCTCGAGGTCCTTGCTGGCCTGCGCCGCCACCTGGGCGATGTTCAAGGTGATGTCCTGCTTCTGGCCGCCGCGCTCGATGGTCACCGTCACGTGGTCCGAAGTCTGGATGGTGTTGAACACGTCCTGGCTGTGTTGTGGATCGTCCAATGCCGCGCCGTTCAGTGCTGTGACCAAGTCCCCGGGTTTCAACCCCAGTTTGGCGAAGACGGCTCTATTTCGACCCGGATAGGCCCGAAAACCCCGCAGCTTGCCGGCGGCGTTGTCGTACGACGCCACCACGCGCATCACCTGGTCGAGAATGCCCGGGTCCTGCTGCACCAGCCGGCGGATGTTGTCCACCGCGGCGGCCGCCGCCGGATCCGGATTGCCGCGTCGCGCGCTCGGCGGCCCCGTCACCCGGGTGCCTGCGAGCAGGCGCGGCAGCAGCAGCGTCTCCAGCACCCCGCCCCGGTCCAGGATGACGTGATCCAGGTACACCGAATGCAGCTTGGCGCCGCCGATGTTGTCGTTCACCGAGAACACGCGCGCCGGCCCCCCCTCGCTGACGATGGCCACGCCACGCTTCGGATCCTGGGTGGCGATGGTCCCGGCGAGCACGAGGCTCGCCTGACTCACGGGCGCATTGTTCGGATCCTGGGTCGCGGGATCGGCCACCGCGACGCCGAACAGGTGCGCGGCGACCACGCTCTGCACGTCCACGCCGGTTTGTTGATGCATGGGCATGCCGTGGGCGAGGAGCGGTTGCGGGGAATTCACGGGGCCTCCCAGCACCAGAATGGCGATGCGCGCCAGTTCGACCACGATGAGCGCCGCGAGCACCAGCATCCCCAGACCGGGACCGTTGCTCTGCAGGCGGGATAGCCATTCTTGTGTTCGTGGTTCGACCATGGGTGGATTCGCGCTACGTCGCAGAAAAAACGGCGGAGGAGCCTACGTCCCGACGGGACTGCCGCGTCGGCCAATCATACGGGGTAGCCGCTTCACGCCTCAAGCAATTGTTTTTCCTTATTAAAATAATGTGACACCGTTTTGCGACATTGGCTTTTCAGCAACGCTTTTGCTGGTAAGTCTTGTAAAGCGGGAGAACCCACCCTATAAACTATTCATCCATGAGCGATAAAGAACGAGGGCGGGACGGAACAGGGCTGGTCGTCGAGGAAGCGGCGCCGAAGCTCAAGCGGCCGCCACTGTACACCGTCGTCCTGATCAACGACGACTACACGCCCATGGAATTCGTGGTTGATATTCTCCAGCGATTCTTTGCGATGGACCGCACCAAGGCGACCCGGGTTATGCTCGAGGTTCACACCAAGGGCAAGGGCGTTTGTGGGGTCTTTACTTATGAGATCGCGGAGACCAAGGTGGCCCAGGTGATCGCGTACGCGCGACAACATCAGCATCCGCTGATGGCAACGCTAGAAGAGGCGTAAAGTGCTCAGTCAAGAACTCGAATTTTGCTTGAACGATGCGTTTGCCGGTGCCCGCGAGGCGCGGCACGAATTCATGACCGTCGAGCACCTGCTGCTGGCGATCGTGGACACTCCCAAGGTCAGGGAGGTGTTGAAGTCGTGCGGTGCCGACACCGGCAAGCTCAAGACCGAACTGAAACAGTTCATCGACCAGACCACGCCGCGTCTCGCGGCCGGCGAAGACCGCGACGTGCAGCCGACCCTCGGCTTCCAGCGGGTGCTGCAGCGCGCCGTGTTCCACGTGCAGTCGAGCGGCAAGAAAGAAGTCACCGTCGCCAACGTGCTGGTGGCGATATTCAGCGAGAAGCAATCCCATGCCGCGTACCTGCTGAGCATGCAGGACGTGTCCCGGCTCGACGTCGTGAACTTCATCGCGCACGGTCTGTCCAAGGCCGGCGGCGAGGAACGCAGCGGCGAGCGCGAGGAGGGCGGTCCGTCCGGCGACGCCGAGCGCGACGCCGAGGGCGGCGGCAACGCCCTCGAGAAATACGCCACCAACCTGAACGACTCGGCGCGCAAGGGGAAGATCGATCCTCTGATCGGCCGCAAGCTCGAGGTGGAACGCACCATCGAGATCCTGTGCCGTCGGCGCAAGAACAATCCGCTGTACGTGGGCGAGGCGGGCGTCGGCAAGACGGCCATCGCCGAGGGGCTCGCGCGCATGATCGTCGAGAACCAGGTTCCCGACGTGCTCCTGGATGCGACCATCTATTCCCTCGACATGGGCTCGCTGGTGGCCGGCACCAAGTACCGCGGCGACTTCGAGAAACGGTTGAAGGCCGTGCTCTCCGAGGTGAAGAAGCAGCCGGGCGCCATCCTCTTCATCGACGAGATCCACACCGTCATCGGCGCGGGTGCCGCGTCGGGCGGCGTCATGGACGCCTCGAATCTGATCAAGCCGGCCCTCGCCAACGGCGAGCTGCGCTGCATCGGCTCCACCACCTATAACGAGTATCGGGGCATCTTCGAGAAGGACCATGCGCTCGCGCGGCGTTTCCAGAAGATCGATATCACCGAGCCATCGGTGCAGGACACCATCGACATCCTGCGCGGTCTGAAGACGCGCTACGAAGAACACCACGGCGTGAAATACGAGGACGACGCCCTGCAGGCGGCCGCCGAACTCGCCGCACGCCACATCAACGACCGGCACATGCCGGACAAGGCCATCGACGTGGTGGACGAAGCGGGTGCCAACCTGCGTCTGCGGCCCGTCGAGAGCCGCGAGACGTCGGTGACGGTCACGCAGATCGAGAACGTGGTGGCGCGCATCGCGCGCATACCGCCGAAGAGCGTGTCCCTGTCCGACCGCGACGTGCTGAAGAACCTCGAGCGCAATTTGAAGCTCACCATCTTCGGCCAGGACAAGGCCATCGAGGCGCTGTCGGCCTCCATCAAGATGTCCCGTTCCGGGCTGGGCGACCAGCGCAAGCCGGTCGGCTCCTTTCTCTTCTCCGGTCCCACGGGCGTCGGCAAGACGGAGGTCACCCGGCAGCTCGCCATCGCCCTGGGCGTCGAGTTCGTGCGCTTCGACATGTCCGAGTACATGGAGCGGCACACGGTGTCGCGCCTGATCGGCGCGCCGCCGGGCTACGTCGGCTTCGATCAGGGCGGTCTGCTCACCGAAGCCATCGCCAAGCATCCGCATTGCGTGCTGCTGCTCGACGAGGTGGAGAAAGCGCATCCGGACGTGTTCAATCTGCTGCTGCAGGTCATGGATCACGGCACGCTCACCGACAACAACGGACGCAAGGCCGATTTTCGCCACGTCATCATCGTCATGACCACGAACGCGGGCGCCTTCGAGATGAGCCGTCCGAGCATCGGTTTCACGCAGTCGGACAGTGCGCACGACGGCATGGAGGCGATACGGCGCCTGTTCTCCCCCGAATTCCGCAACCGTCTGGACGCCGTCATCCAGTTCGGCAATCTCGATCAGAGCACCATCGAACGGGTGGTGGACAAGCTGCTCGTGGAGGCGGAAGCGCAGCTCGAGCACAAGCGCGTGGCGCTGTCGGTGGACGAGCCGGCACGGCGCTGGATCGCGAAGAAGGGCTACGACCCGAAGATGGGTGCGCGGCCGATGGCGCGCATCATCCAGGAACACATCAAGCGGCCGCTGGCCGAGGAACTATTGTTCGGCAAACTGGTGGACGGCGGCTCGGTCGACGTCACCGTGAGCAAGGACGGCGAGAAGCTCGAGCTCGACATGCGGGCCGCGGACCAGCCCGAGGTGCTGTCGCACGAGAGCGAGAGCTGAAGTCGCCGGGGCGATGCCGCGCGGCGCTGCGATGTCGAGCGGCATTGAGAGCGCAGCGCGGCGCGTCGTGAAGCGACCGCCGCGGATTACGCAACCACCGCGCATCAGGCGACCACCGAATCGCCGTAGCGCCGTTCAGCGGCCTCGGTAGACGATCCGGCCCTTGGTCAGGTCGTACGGGGTCATTTCGACGGTCACCTGATCGCCGGTGAGGATGCGAATGTAGTTTTTACGCATCTTCCCCGAGATGTGGGCGGTGACGACGTGACCGGTCTTGAGTTTGACGCGAAACGTCGTATTAGGCAGGGTTTCGACCACCTCGCCTTCGAATTGAATTGCCTCTTCTTTTGACATGCGTCCTTGGGAGTACGGGAAACCGGGCCGGCATTGTGCATAAAGCACCCTGGTAATGCAATTTACCTCTCAGCCTTCCGCGGGCAGATCTGCCCAGGGACCGGCCGGCTGCCGACGGGCGTGGCGGGCGAGCAGGGCGAGAAATTCGCTGCGGCCGATCTCACGGGCGCCCAGGCTCGACAGGTGTTCACTCGCCACCTGGCAGTCGATCACCACGATGTTGCGTTCACGGCACTCCCGGACGAGACGCGCCATGGCCACCTTCGAGGCATCGCGCTCGCGGCTGAACATGGATTCACCGAAGAAGATGTCGCCGAGATGCAGGCCGTACAGACCTCCCACCAGTTCGCCCGCCGCATACGTTTCGATGGAGTGACCGAAGCCGAGCGCGTGCAACTGCTCGTACGAGGCGATCATGTCCGCGTTGAGCCAGGTGTCGGGTCCCGAACGGCGCGGCCCCGCGCAGGCGCGAATGGTGGCGCCGAACGCCGTGTCGACACGCGTGCTGTAGACACCCCGGCGCAACGTCTTGCCCAAGCTGCGCGAGACGTTGAACTCCGCGGGGAACAACACCATGCGCGGGTCCGGCGACCACCACAGGATGGGCTGCTGGGCCGAGTACCAGGGAAAGATGCCGCGTGCGTACGCCGCCAGCAACCGGGCGGGATTCAAATCGCCGCCCGCGGCGAGCAGCCCCGGCGGATCGCGCAGTGCCTGGTCGAGCGGCGGAAACCACTCGAGATCCGCGTGTTCGCCCAGCCACACCAGCCTGCTCAGAGCAGCAACTCCTCGTCGGCTGCGCGATGGTAGGGAACGTGCTCGTTGACCGAAGCCGCATACTGATCCACCCCGCGCGCCTCGCGCGCCGCGAAATCACGGATGGCGGCCGCGAAACGCGGATCGACGATGTCGTGTACGGAACTCGTCAGGGTGGGCACGAAACCCCGCGGCACCTTGTGCTCGCCCTGCGTGCCCGGCTCGAAACGTTGCAGCTTGTGCTCGATGCAGAACTCGATGCCCTGGTAGTAGCAGGTCTCGAAATGCAGGCTGTGATAGTTGCCGCCCGCGCCCCAGTAACGGCCGAACAGGGCCTCTTCACCGACGAAGAAAATGGCCACCGCGATGGGCGTCACCCCGTGGCGCGCGATTTTCAGCATCAGCCGGTCCGGCATGGCCGCCGCGATGCGCTTGAAGAAGTCGAGCGTGAGATACGGATCGTGGCCATGGCGGTGGAAGGTGTCGGCGTAGAAGGCGTAGACCGTCTCCCACAGCGCGTCGCTCATCTCCCCGCCGAAGCGCGTGTCGAACTCGATCCCCGCCTCGGCGACGCGGCGCCGTTCGCGCTTCGCCTTCTTGCGCTTCTCCGCCGTGAACGTCGCCAGGAAAGCGTCGAAGGACTCGTATCCCTGGTTGAACCAATGAAATTGGCAGTCGCGTCGTTCGATCAGCCCGGCCTCCTTGAGGTTCCCCAAGTCCGTCCCGCGGGGAAACAACACGTGCAGGGAGGAGAGGTCCTCGGCACGGGCGTATTCGCCGGCCGCGGCGATCAAGGCGCGCACGTGCGCCTGCGCATCGGCCCCCGGAGCCACCAGCAGGCGCGGTCCCTCCACCGGTGTGAAGGGCACGGCGCACAGCAGTTTGGGGTAGTACTTGAGGCCATGCTGCGCGTACGCGTTGGCCCAGGAGAAATCGAAGACGAACTCGCCCCGCGAATGACCCTTGAGGTACAGCGGCATGGCCGCCACCGCCTGCCCGCGCGCGTCTTCGAGCACCAGGTGACGCGGTATCCAGCCGGTACGCCTGGACGCGCAGCCGGACTCTTCGGCCGCGACGAAGAACTCGTGGCGCAGGAAGGGCTGGGCAGGGCCGGCCAGCGCGTTCCACGCGGCGGCATCGACGTCCGCCATGCGCTTGTGAAATTTGGCGCGCAGGGGCGTGCTCACGCGTGGGCCGCGATTTGGGCCGCCCGCGGCTCGAGATCGAGGCGCTCCAGATACTTGTCGGCATCGAGTGCGGCCATGCAGCCGGTGCCGGCCGAGGTGATGGCCTGGCGGTAGACGTGGTCGGCCACGTCCCCCGCCGCGAACACGCCAGGCAGGCTGGTCGCCGTCGCGTCCCCCTCGCTGCCACCTTTCACCACGAGGTAGCCGCCGCGCATGTCGAGCTGTCCCTCGAACAGCTGCGTGTTGGGGTGATGGCCCACCGCGACGAACACGCCATGCACCGCGAGGGACCGGGTGCTGGCGTCGTGCACCGAGCGCAGGCGCGCGCCGGTCACGCCCGCCTCGTCGCCGAGGATTTCGTCGACGGCATGGTTCCACACGATGCTGACCTTGCCTGAGGTTTCGAGCGCAAGCAGTCGATCTTGAAGGATTTTCTCCGAGCGAAATTTGTCGCGACGATGTACGACGGTGACGTGGGAGGCGATGTTCGCGAGGTACAGCGCCTCTTCCACCGCGGTGTTGCCGCCGCCGATCACCGCCACCGGTTTGCCGCGGTAGAAGAAGCCGTCGCAGGTGGCGCAGGCGGAGACGCCGCGGCCGCGGAACGCCTCTTCCGAGGGCAGCCCCAGGTATTTGGCGGAGGCGCCGGTGGCGATGATGAGCGTGTCGCAGGTGTACTCGCCGCCGTCGCCGAACAGGCGCAACGGCCGCTGCCGCAGGTCGACCCGGTCGATGTGATCGAGCACGATGTCGGTATTGAAGCGCTCGGCATGACGACGCAGGCGCTCCATCAGGGCAGGCCCCTGCAGATGCTCGACGTCGCCGGGCCAGTTGTCCACCTCCGTGGTCGTCATCAACTGGCCGCCCTGCTCGAGTCCGGTGATCAGCAGCGGGGAGCGGTTCGCGCGAGCGGCATAGACCGCCGCCGAGTACCCCGCGGGACCCGAACCCAGGATCAGCAGACGACTGTGCCGGACTGTGCTCATGTATAATTTTGCCTCGCGAACGGAAGAGAGCGGCCGACCGATGCCGCGTCATCTCATGGTAAGTAAATCTGGGGACGCCAGCTACTTCAAACAAGCGAACCCGGCTCCGACGCATGGAGCGTGGTTCTGATATTCAATCGTTTAAGAAGTAAACATCATCAAAGGTCTAGATTTTTCGGCGGGCGCCGGCACCAAAAAATCCGCCCCCAGATTCTTGTCGGCCGCGGTGGCGCGGTCGCTGCGGGAGGGGACGTTGTGGGTGCTCGGCGCGGTGGCCCTGCTGTTGGTGCTCGCGTTCCTCTCGTACGCACGGTCCGATTCGAGTTTCTGGAACACCGGCGACAGCGGCCCGATCCATAATTGGATCGGACCGGTGGGCGCCTGGCTCGCCGGATTTTTCTTCGCGCTGTTCGGCCGCCCGGCGTATCTGTTCCCGGTCATGTTGGCTTATGCCGGCTGGCTGGTGCACCAGGAGCAGTCGCTGCCCGACGCACGCTCGCGGCTCAACACGCTGCTGCGCGCGGCCGGCTTCGTGCTCACCCTGCTCACGAGCTGCGGGCTCGCCACGCTGCATTGGGACGGCTCGGCTTTTCCGAACAGCGCCGGCGGCGGCCTGGGCGAATACGTCGGCCACGGCAGCGCGCAGGGCTTGAGCTTCCTCGGCGCCACCCTGCTGCTGCTGGCGCTGTGGTTCTCCGGGGTGTCGTTGTTCATCGGCCTATCCTGGTTCTCGGTCATGGACCGCCTCGGTGCCGCCGTGCTCGACGGCGTCGAGTGGACCATCGCCCATTTCGAGCAGCGCCGCGAACTGGCCTCGGGGCAGCAGCGCAAGCAGGCCCGGCAGGGTGTGGTGCGCGAGGAGCAGAAGAAGGTCGCCGGCCGGCCGCCACCGCGCATCGAGGCGTCGGCACCGGTGCCCGAGAAGAGCGAACGCGTCGAACGCGAACGCCAGGTGCCGCTGTTCGATGCGCCGACGTCGGGCGAGCTGCCGGCCTTGTCGCTGCTCGACGAGCCCGGGCCGCGCGAACAGTCCTATTCCGACGAGGCGCTCGAGGCCATGTCGCGCCTGGTCGAGATCAAGCTGCGCGATTTCGGGGTGGAGGCCGAGGTGGTCGCCGTGCTGCCCGGCCCCGTCATCACCCGTTTCGAACTGCGCCCCGCCGCCGGGGTGAAGGTGAGCCAGATCAGCAACCTCGCCAAGGACCTGGCGCGGGCGTTGTCGTCCATCAGCGTGCGGGTGGTCGAGATCATCCCGGGCAAGTCCGTGATCGGGCTGGAGATCCCCAACGAGAAACGCGAGATAGTGACCCTCGGCGAGATCATCAAGTCGAAGCCCTATGACGAGGTGGCCTCGCCGCTGGCGCTGGCCCTCGGCAAGGACATCGGCGGCGTGCCCATCGTCGCGGATCTCGCGCGCATGCCGCATCTGCTGATCGCCGGCACCACGGGCTCGGGCAAGTCGGTGGGCATCAACGCCATGGTTCTGAGCCTCGTCTACAAGGCGACGCCCGAGCACGTGCGCATGATCATGATCGACCCGAAGATGCTGGAACTGTCGGTATACGAAGGCATTCCACATCTGCTGGCGCCGGTGGTCACCGACATGAAACAGGCGGCGAACGCGCTGCGCTGGTGCGTGGCGGAGATGGAGCGGCGCTACCAGCTCATGTCGATGATGGGCGTACGCAACATCGGCGGCTTCAACCGCAAGGTCAAAGACGCCGCCGAGGCTGGCAAGCCCATCAAGGACCCGATCCGCATGCAGAAGATCGCGCAGGGCGTGCCCGGCATCGTCGCCGAAGACGTGCCCGACCTGACCAGCCTGCCGTTCATCGTCGTCATCATCGACGAACTCGCCGATCTCATGATGATCGTCGGCAAGAAGGTCGAGGAACTCATCGCCCGGCTGGCGCAGAAGGCGCGCGCCGCCGGCATCCATCTCATCCTCGCCACGCAACGGCCCTCGGTGGACGTCATCACCGGCCTCATCAAGGCCAACATCCCCACCCGCATCGCGTTCCAGGTGTCGGCCAAGGTGGACTCGCGCACCATCCTCGATCAGAGCGGCGCGGAATCGTTGCTGGGCCACGGCGACATGCTCTATCTTCCCCCCGGCACGTCCATCCCGACGCGCGTGCACGGCGCCTTCGTCTCCGACCAGGAGGTCCATCGCGTGGTGGCCGGCTTGAAGACGGCGGCGCAGCCGGTGTACATCGATGAAATTTTGGACGGCCCGCGCGGCTCCATTCCCGGCTTCCCGTCCGAGGACGAGGAGGGCGAGGGCATCGCCGACGCCGAAGCCGATCCGCTGTACGACGAGGCGGTACGCATCGTCACCGAGACCCGCAAGGCCTCCATTTCCGGCGTCCAGCGACGCCTGAAGATAGGCTACAACCGCGCGGCGCGGTTGGTGGAGGCCATGGAGGCCGCCGGGCTGGTGGGGCCGTTGCAGTCGAACGGTGCCCGCGAAATCTTCGGCGCGCCGCCGCCCGCGGAGGAATAGATGAAGCACGCGAATCGGCGGCCTGCGCAGTGGCGTGCGGGACTCGTCGCAGGACTGCTGCTGAGCCTGTCGGTGCCGTGTGCGGCCCTCGCAGCGGCGGGCCTCACCACGCCCGACCCTGCGGCGGCGGCCGGCAAGGCGGCGGCCCAGGTGGACCACTATCTCGCCGGACTCGCCACCTGGTCCGCGGACTTCACACAGACCATCGACGACGGGCATGGCAAGGTGGCGCGCCGCGCCGCCGGCAGGTTCTCCCTGCAGCGGCCCGGCAAATTTCGCTGGGATTACAGCGCGCCCTCCGAACAGCTCATCCTCGCCGACGGCCGGCAGATCTGGTTCTACGACAAGGATCTCGCCCAGGCGAACGTGCGCGACATGGACGGCACGCTCGCGAGCACGCCCGCCATGCTGCTGTCGGGCGGCGGCTCCGTGGCCGGTCAGTTCGACGTCAAGGCGCTGCCGCGCAGCGGCGGCCTGGACTGGTTCCAGCTGATCCCGAAACATGCCGACACCGACTTTCAACTGGTGCGCATCGGCTTCGACAAGGGTGAACTCGCGTCCCTGTTCCTCGCCGACAAGCTGAACCAGGTGACGCAGCTGACCTTCACCCATGCCGAGCGCAACGCCCGGTTCGCCGCCGACCTGTTTTCCTTCACGCCGCCGGCGGGCGTCGACGTGATCGGCCGCGACACGAAATGAGCGGCGTGGGCGACGGCGCCGCCGGTGAGCGCGCCGCGGGCATTGCCACCGCTGCGGGCGCCGCTGCGAGAGGCACCGCGGGCGACGGCACCTACCGGCCGCTCGCCGACCGGCTGCGGCCGCAGACTCTCGACGAGTACGTCGGTCAGACGCATCTGCTCGGGCCTGGTGCGCCGCTGCGCCGCGCGCTCGAGTCCGGCCGCCCGCATTCCA
>CAZZYJ010000093.1:0-1905 GCA_964658215.1 uncultured Steroidobacteraceae bacterium
CCAGTCTTTGCGGCGCGTCTTCGTTGTCCTGCTCTGGGCGGCGCTGCCGTGGGGCGCCGTGCGCGCCCCGGCTGCCGAGGAGCCCGTCAAGGTGGCGTTCGTCTACGTGGAGCCGGTCGGCGACACCGGCTGGTCGTATCAGCACGACCTCGCCCGTCGCGAAATGGAGCGGGTGCTCGGGCCGCGGGTGAAGACGACATATGTCGAAGGCGTGCCGGCGACGGCCGATGCCGAGCGCGTGATACGCCAGCTGGCGATGGCCGGCAATCAAATCATCTTCACCACGTCTTTCGGCTACATGGAACCCACCTTGCGCGTGGCGAAACTGTTCCCCAAGGTGAAGTTCGAGCATGCCACGGGCTACAAGACCGCGGCCAACGTCGTGACGTATCAGACGCGCTTCTACGAAGGCGCCTACCTGCTCGGCGTGCTGGCGGGCCGCACCACTAAATCGAACATCCTGGGCTTCGTGGGATCGTTTCCCATTCCGGAGGTCATCCGCAACCTCGATGCCTTCACCCTGGGCGCGCGCAGCGTCAATCCGAAGATCAGCACCAAGGTGATCTGGGTCGACACCTGGTATGACCCGGGCAAGGAGCGGCAGGCGGCCGAGGCGTTGATCGCGCAGGGCGCGGACGTGCTCGGTCAGAACACCGATTCACCCGCCACGGTGCAGGTGGCCGAACAGCACGGTGTGCACGGTTTCGGCTGGGATACCGACATGGCCAAGTACGGGCCCCACGCGCAGCTCGCCGCCAACACCGAAAACTGGGCGGACTACTACATCGAGGAGGTCCGCAAGGTGATGGCCGGGACGTGGACCGGCGGACGCCAGGTGGCCGACGGCATCAAGGAGAACATGGTGGTGCTGGCGGCGCTCAACAAGTCCGTGCCGGCCGACGTGGCACGGCAGGTGGAGGAGAAAAAGCGCGCCATCGCCGACGGCTCGCTGGCGCCGTTCGCCGGCCCGCTCAAGGACAATGCTGGGGTGCTCAGGCTGGCCGCGGGCGCCGCGCTGACCCAGGAGCAGCTGAAGTCGATCGACTGGTACGTCGAGGGCATCGACGGAAACCTGCCGAAGTGAGTGCGGCGGGCTGGCAGGCCGAGCTCGATCTCGCGTTCAGCCGCCGCGCGGCGCAGACCGTGCTTTCCGGCAACCGTCACCGCGGACCACTGCAGGTGCAAAAGGCGTTGTATCCCGAGGGCGGCACGGTCTGCCACGTCGCGGTGCTGCATCCTCCGGGCGGAATCGCCGCCGGCGACGAACTCACCGTGCGCGCCGTGCTGCACGACGGCGCGCATGCGTTGCTGACCACGCCCGGGGCGACCAAGTGGTATCGTTCGGAAAGTGCGTGGGCCCGCCAGCATCTGCACTTCGCGCTGGACGACGCTGCCGTGCTCGAATGGCTGCCACGCGAGAACATCTTCTTCGACCGGTCGAACGTGTCGATGACGCTCGAGGTGGATCTCGCCGAGCATGCGACCTATTTCGGGTGGGACATCTTCAGCTTCGGACGCCGCGCCGCAGGCGAGTCGTGGCGCGAAGGGCGGCTGCACCTGCACACCCGGCTGCGGCGCGCCGGGCGGACTTTTTGGGCGGAGAGCGCCAACGTCGACGCGCGCAGCGGCTTCGCCGACTCCGCGGTGGGTCTGGCACGGTGCACCGTCGCCGGCACGTTCGTGATCGCCGGCGGCGAGGTCGAGGACGAACTTCTCAGGGCGTGCCGCGCGCGCGGGGCGGCGGGGGCCGCGGCGCGCACCGGCATCACCCGGCTGCCGGGCGCGTTGGTGGCGCGGTATCTCGGCAACTCGACGGAGGACGCCTTCGCGTGGTTCACGCGACTGGGGGAGCTGCTGCGCGAGGGGCTGTTGTGCAAGACCGCGAACGCGCCGCGGGTGTGGGCG
>CAZZYJ010000093.1:1915-11732 GCA_964658215.1 uncultured Steroidobacteraceae bacterium
GAGAATGCGATGGAATTGACGCCGCGTGAAAAGGACAAGCTGCTCATTTTTACGGCGTCGTTGCTCGCCGAACGACGCCGTGCGCGCGGCCTGAAGCTGAACTATCCGGAGGCGGTCGCGTTCATCACGGCGGCCATCATCGAAGGGGCGCGCGACGGCCGGACGGTGGCCGAACTCATGAGTCAGGGGCGCTCCCTGCTGTCGCGCGACGAGGTGATGGACGGCATCGCGGAAATGATCACCGAGATCCAGGTGGAAGCCACCTTTCCGGACGGCACGAAATTGATCACCGTCCATCAACCCATCGTCTGAGGGAGCCCGATGATTCCCGGAGAATTTCTCGTCGCGGTGGGGGACATAACGCTGAACACCGGCCGGCGGACGCTTACCGTGCAGGTCGAGAACACGGGCGACCGGCCCATCCAGGTCGGCTCGCACTATCATTTCTACGAGACCAATTCGAGTCTGCGCTTCGACCGCGAAGCCTGCCGCGGTTATCGGCTGGACGTCGCCGCGGGCACCGCGGTGCGTTTCGAGCCGGGCCAGGGCCGCACCGTGCAGCTGGTCGAATACGGCGGTGCGCGGCGGGTGTTCGGCTTCCAGGGCAAGATCATGGGGGATCTGTAGCGTGTCGGTGAAGATCGGCCGGCAGGCCTATGCCGAGATGTTCGGGCCCACCGTGGGCGACCGTGTGCGGCTCGCCGACACCGCCCTGATCATCGAGGTGGAGCGCGATTTCACGGTGTATGGCGAGGAAGTGAAGTTCGGCGGCGGTAAGGTCATCCGCGACGGCATGGGCCAGGGCCAGGGTGTCGCCGCGCAGGTCGCCGACACCGTGATCACCAACGCCCTGATCGTCGATCACTGGGGCATCGTCAAGGCCGACGTGGGACTGAAGGACGGGCACATCTGGGGCATCGGCAAGGCGGGCAATCCGGACGTGCAGTCCGGCGTCACCATCGCCATCGGCGCGGCCACCGAGATCATCGCCGGCGAGGGCATGATATTGACGGCCGGCGGCATCGACACGCACATCCATTTCATCTGCCCGCAGCAGATCGAGGAAGCGCTGGTGTCCGGCGTCACCACCATGATCGGCGGCGGCACGGGTCCCGCGGCGGGTACCAGTGCAACCACGTGCACGCCCGGCCCCTGGCACATCCACAGCATGCTGCTGGCGGCGGAAGGCTTCGCCATGAATCTGGGATTTCTCGGCAAGGGCAACGTCAGCGTCCCCGAACCCGCACGCGAGCAGATCCGCGCCGGCGCGGTCGGCCTCAAACTGCACGAGGACTGGGGCACCACGCCCGCCGCCATCGACAACTGCCTCAACGTGGCGGACGAACTCGACGTGCAGGTCGCCATCCATTCCGACACGCTCAACGAAGCGGGATTCCTCGAGGCCACCGTGGCGGCCATCGGCGGGCGCACCATCCATACCTTCCACACCGAGGGCGCGGGCGGCGGCCATGCCCCCGACATCATCAAGATCGCCTCGCACGGCAACGTGCTGCCGAGTTCCACCAATCCGACGCGGCCCTACACCATCAACACCGTCGACGAGCACCTCGACATGCTGATGGTGTGCCATCACCTCGATGCGGCCATCGCAGAGGATGTGGCCTTCGCCGAGTCGCGCATCCGCCGCGAGACCATCGCGGCGGAGGACGTGCTGCACGACATCGGCGCGTTCTCGATGATGTCCTCCGACTCGCAGGCCATGGGACGCGTCGGCGAGGTGATCATCCGCACCTGGCAGACGGCGCACAAGATGCGCGAGGTGCGCGGCCCCTTGCGCGAGGACGACACGCGGCACGACAACTTCCGGGTCAAACGGTACGTGGCGAAGTACACCATCAATCCGGCCATCGCCCACGGCGTCGCGCACCTGGTGGGTTCGGTGGAAACCGGCAAGCTCGCCGATCTCGTGCTCTGGAAACCGGCCTTCTTCGGCGTCAAACCGAGCATGATCTTGAAGGGCGGCATGATCGCCGCGGCGCCCATGGGGGATCCGAACGCCTCGATCCCGACGCCGCAGCCCTCGCATTACCGGCCCATGTTCGGCGCGTTCGGCCGGGCGCTCGAGAAATCGGTCACGTTCGTGTCGCAGGCCGCCTTGAACGATCCGCAGTTCCAGGCGCTGCGCCTGCGCCGGCGCATCGAGCCGGTGAAGAACACGCGCCGCCTTGGCAAGCAGGACATGATCCACAACGGCGCGCGGCCCCAAATCGAGGTCGACCCGGAAACCTATGCGGTGCGCGCGGACGGCGAGCTGTTGACGTGCGAGCCGGCCGTCACGCTGCCCATGACGCAACGCTATTTTCTATTCTGAGGTACCGGGCCATGCCGCTGCGCGCCTCGTTGACGTTCGATGCCCGCTGCCGGGGCCGGCTGATGGTGCGCCTGGACACGGGCGAGCAAACCACCCTGATGGTCGAACGCGGCCGCGTGTTGCGCGACGGCGAATGCGTGCACTGCGAGGATGGCCGCGAGGTCCAGATCGTGTCGGCGGCCGAGCCCCTGCTCGAAGCGGTGAGCGGCGATCCACTGCTGATCGCGAAGGCGGCCTATCACCTCGGCAACCGGCACGTCGCGGTGCAGCTGCTGCCCGACCGTGTGCGCCTGCTGGAAGATCACGTGCTCGCGGGGATGCTGGCCGGGATGGGTCTCGCGGTGCACGCGCTCGCCGCGCCGTTCGAACCCGAGGGCGGCGCCTATGGGCACAGCCATGCCCACGGCCACGCGCAGTCGCTGCTGCCCAAGATCCATTCGTTCTCGTCGGTTTGACAATGCGGGCGCGCCTGCGGCTCATGCAGATGACGAGTCAGGCCTTCCCGATCGGCGGGTACAGCCATTCGTACGGCTTCGAGTCGGCCATCGACGAGGGGCGGGTGCACGACGAAGCCACGGTGCAGGAATGGATCGGCGACGTTCTGAGCTTTTCGATGACGAGCTACGAAATGCCCATGCTGCTGCGGATGAGCGAGGCGTGGGTGGCGCAGGATGCCGCGACGCTGACGTCGCTCAACGAGGAGTTTCTCGCCACCCGCGAAGCGGCGGAACTGCGCGCCGCCACCGTGCAGATGGGGTACTCGCTGCGCAAGCTGCTCGACGTGCTGCCGGCGCTGCCGTCTTTCCTGCGTGACACGCTGCGCTCGATGACCGAGCCGAGCTTGCCCTGCGCGTGGAGCGGTGCTGCGCACGCATGGGGGATCGCTGCGCACGATTCGGCCGCCGCGTATCTATGGACCTGGGCCGAGAACCAGGTGCTGGTGGCCATGAAGGCGGTGCCCATCGGCCAATCGGCGGGGCAGCGGGTGCTGCTGCACGTGGGGGAGCTCATCGCGGTCTGGCTGGCGCGGCTCTGCGCCGCCGCCCGCGCAGACGCTGATGGCGCCGGTGCTGACGCCGGCGGTGCCGCAGCTGCTGACCCTGGAGCCGCCGCTGACGCCGCCGACGCCGCCGTGCCGGCTGGAAGCTCGAATTTCGCGCCCGGCCTTGCCATCCTGTGCGCGCGGCATGAAACTCAATACTCGCGGCTGTTCAGGTCCTGATCCATGAAAAACTCCTCGCCCCTGCGCGTGGGAATCGGCGGACCGGTGGGGTCGGGCAAGACCGCGCTCACCTTGTCGCTGTGTCTCGCGCTGCGCGACCGCCATGAAGTGGCCGTGGTCACCAACGACATCTACACTGAGGAAGACGCGCAGTTCCTGGTGCGAAACCACGCGCTCGTGCCCGAACGGATCCTGGGCGTCGAGACCGGCGGCTGTCCGCACACGGCCATCCGTGAAGACGCGTCCATCAATCTGGAGGCGGTGTCCCGTCTGAGCCTGCGCTTTCCGCACCTGGACGTGGTGTTCGTGGAAAGCGGCGGGGACAACCTGGCGGCGACCTTCAGCCCGGAACTCTCCGACCTCACCTTGTACGTGATCGACGTCGCCGCGGGCGACAAGATTCCGCGCAAGGGCGGTCCCGGCATCACGAAGTCCGATCTGCTGGTGATCAACAAAATCGATCTTGCGCCCTACGTCGGTGCCTCGCTCGAGGTGATGGAGCGGGATGCGAAACGCATGCGCGGCGAGCGGCCGTTCGTGTTCACGGACCTCAAGAAGGGCTACAACCTGGCGGTGGTGGTCGAGTTCATCGAGAAACATCTCCGGTGACCGGCGTCGGCGCGGCGCGGATGCGGATCAACGGCACGTGCTCCGCCACCTGGTCCCCCTCGGCCACGGCCAGTTCCGCGACGGTGCCGTCGAACGGTGCCAGCAGGGCATGCTCCATCTTCATCGCTTCGAGCGCGAGCAGCGGTCTGCCGCGGACCACCTGCTCGCCTAGCGTGACGGACACGCTGACGATGCGCCCGGGCATGGGCGAGCGCAAAACGCCGTCCGAGACCGTGCCGGTTTCCGCGCCGCGCTCGCTGGTGGGAGCGCCGACGCGCCACGCTTCGCCGTTCCTGAACAGCACCCGCTCGCCGTCGAGGTCGAGCACGCGCGGCGGCGCGGTGGCGGCATCGAACGTGCTGGCGTAGACCCGGTCGCCCACGGCGACGGTCACCTTGTTCTGAGACACTGCCGCGGCTCTGAAGCCGACCAGCGCCGCCCAGGGTTCCGACGTGTCCGCGGGCACCAGCGCGCGGGCGGCGGCGCGGAGCAGCGCCGCATCGGGCTCGGCGGACGGAATCAGGGTCGCCGCGTGCCGCTCGATGAAGCCCGTGTCGACGTGGCCGGCGACGAAGGCGGGCGCGGCGGCCACACGCGCCAGGAACGCCGCGTTGGTGTGCACCGGCCACACCTCCACGGCGCCGCAGGCGTCGGCCAGCGCGCGGGCGGCGGTGCGGCGATCGGCGCCGTGAACGATCAATTTGGCCAGCATGGGGTCGTAGAACCCCGTCACCTCGTCGCCCGCCTCGACGCCGCTGTCGACACGGATGCCGGCGGGCAGGTGAAGGTGGCGCAGGCGGCCCGTGGACGGCAGGAACCCGGTGGTGGGATTCTCGGCGTAGAGGCGCGCTTCCATGGCCCAGCCGTCGATGCGCAGCTGCTCCTGGCGCAGCGGCAGCCGCTCGCCGGCCGCCACCCGTATCTGCCACTCGACCAGGTCCTGCCCGGTGATCGCCTCGGTCACGGGGTGCTCGACCTGCAGCCGGGTGTTCATCTCCATGAACCAGATACGTTCCGCGCGCAGGCCCTGTGCGGCGTCCGCGATGAATTCGACCGTACCCGCACCGACATAATCGACCGCCGCCGCCGCACGCACGGCCACCGAACAGAGAAACTCGCGGGTGGCCGCATCCATGCCGGGTGCGGGCGCCTCTTCCAGCACCTTCTGATGACGGCGCTGCAACGAACAATCGCGTTCGAACAGATGCACGATCTGTCCATGAGTGTCGCCGAACACCTGCACTTCGAGGTGACGGGGCGAGGCGATGTATTTCTCCAGGAGCACGCGGTCGTCGCCGAATGCCGCGCGGGCTTCCCGACGGCAGGAATCGAGGGCGTCCGTAAACGCCGCCGGCCCGTCGACGCGGCGCATGCCCTTGCCGCCGCCGCCGGCCACCGCCTTGATCAAGACGGGATAGCCGATCGATCGTGCCTCGTCCGCGAGCCGCTGCGGGTGCTGATCCTCGCCCAGATAACCCGGCGTCACCGGCACCCCGGCCTGCATCATGAGCCGCTTGGCCGCATCCTTCAGGCCCATGGCGCGGATGGCCGCCGGCGGGGCTCCGATCCAGATCAACCCGCCGCCGACCACGGCCTCGGCGAAGGCGGCGTTTTCCGACAGGAAGCCGTAGCCGGGATGAATCGCCGCGGCGCCGCTCGAGCGCGCTGCGTCGAGCAGCCTGGGCACCGACAGGTAGCTGTCGCGGGCCGGTGCCGGGCCGAGGGCCACGGCGGCGTCGGCCTCGCGGACGAAGGGCGCGTGCGCATCGGCTTCTGAATACGCCGCGATGGCCCGCAGGCCGAGGCGGCGCACCGTGCGGATGATGCGCCGCGCAATCTCACCGCGGTTGGCGATCAATACGGAATCCACGGGGTTACATCCGGAACAGGGCGGCCGCTGGCCGGTCGGGGATGGGTTCGTTCAAGGTCGCCGCAAAGGCGAGGCCGAGCACGTCGCGGGTCTGCAGCGGGTCGATGATGCCGTCGTCCCACAGGCGCGCCGTGGCGTAATACGGATCGGCTTCCTTTTCGTAGCCCGCGCGGATCGGCGTCTTGAAGGCGGTTTCCTCGTCCGCACTCCAGGCTTCGCCGCGCGCCTCGAGCGCGTCGCGCCTGATCGTCGCCATGACCGCGGCCGCTTGTTCGCCCCCCATCACGCCGATGCGGCTGTTCGGCCAGGAGAATAAAAACCGCGGCGAATAGGCGCGTCCGGCCATGCCGTAGTTGCCGGCGCCGAAGCTGCCGCCGATGAGCACCGTGATCTTCGGCACCGAGGCGGTCGCGACCGCGGTCACCAGCTTGGCGCCGTCTTTTGCAATCCCGCCGGCTTCGTAGGCGCCACCGACCATGAACCCCGAGATGTTCTGCAGGAACAAGAGTGGCGTACGCCGTTGACAGGCCAGTTCGATGAAATGCGCGCCCTTCAGGGCGCTCTGCGAGAACAGGACGCCGTTGTTGGCCAGGATGGCGACCGGAATGCCCCAGATGTGCGCGAACGCACACACCAGCGTGGTGCCGTACGAAGCCTTGAATTCATGGACCATGGAGTCGTCGACGAGACGCTTGATGACTTCGCGCACGTCGTAGGGCTCGCGGACGTCGCGGGGAATGATGTCGTACAGGCCCGCGGGGTCGAGGCGTGGCGGACGGGGCGCCCGCATTTCGATGTCGCCGTATTTGCGCCGATTGAGGCGGCCGACGATGTCGCGCACGATGAGCAGGGCATGCACGTCATTTTGCGCGACGTGATCGACGACCCCGGAGCGTCGCGCGTGCGTGTCCGCGCCGCCCAGTTCTTCCGCGGAGATGACTTCGCCGGTGGCCGCCTTCACCAACGGCGGACCGGCCAGAAAAATCGTGCCCTGACCCCGCACGATCACCGTTTCGTCGGACATGGCGGGTACGTAGGCGCCGCCGGCGGTGCAGCTGCCCATCACGCAGGCGATCTGTGCGATGCCCTGCGCGGACATGCGTGCCTGATTGAAGAAAATCCGGCCGAAATGCTCCTGGTCCGGAAACACGTCCGCCTGGTACGGCAGGTTCGCGCCCCCGGAATCGACCAGATAGATGCAGGGCAGCCGGTTCTCCTCGGCGATCTTCTGTGCACGCAGGTGCTTCTTGACCGTGAGCGGAAAATAGGCGCCGCCCTTGACCGTGGAATCGTTCGCCACGATCATCGCTTCGCGGCCGCAGACACGGCCGATGCCGGCGATGAGACCGGCACCGGGCGCCTGGTCCTCGTACAGGCCGAACGCCGCGAGTTGACCGATCTCCAGGAAGGGCGAGCCGGGATCGAGAAGCGCGTCGATGCGCTCGCGGGGCAGGAGTTTGCCGCGTGCGGTATGCCGTTCGCGCACCCCTTGGGGTCCGCCGAGCGCCGCCCTCGCCACGCGCTCCCTCAACAGGCCGGCCAGGGCTCGGTTGACCTGCGCGTTCGTCGAGGGCACTACGGCCGTCATTCGCCCACCAGTTCGCGACCGATGAGGAACCGTCTGATCTCGTTCGTGCCGGCGCCGATATCGTAGAGTTTCGCGTCGCGCAGGAAGCGCTCGACGGGCCATTCCTTGGTGTAGCCGGCACCGCCCATCGCCTGGATGGCCTCGAGGCAGGTGCGCACCGCATTCTCCGAGGCCAGCAGAATGGCACCCGCTGCGTCCGACCGGGTGGTCTTGCCGGCATCGCAGGCGCGCGCCACGCTGTACACATAGGCGCGCGCCGATGACAACGCCACGTACATGTCGGCGATCTTGCCCTGCATCAGCTGGAACGAACCGATGGGACGGCCGAATTGCCTGCGGTCACGCACGTAGGGCAAGACCACGTCGAGACAGGCCTGCATCAACCCGAGCGGTCCGGCGCTCAACACCGCCCGCTCGTAATCCAGTCCGCTCATCAGGATGCCCATGCCGCCGTCCTGCGGACCCAGCAGGCTGTCCTCGGACAGTTCGCAGTCCTGGAAGACCAGTTCCGCCGTGTCCGAGCCACGCATCCCCATCTTATCGAGCTTCTTCGACACGCTGAATCCCGGCGTGCCCTTTTCCACGAGGAACACGGACAGCGCATCGCGCGCAACGCCCGTTCTCGCATACACCACCAGGGTGTCGGCGTGGGGCGCGTTCGTGATCCAGAATTTGGTGCCGTTCAAGACGTAGTGACCGCCGCGACGTACCGCGTTGAGCTTCATGGACACCACGTCGGAGCCTGAACCGGCCTCGCTCATGGCCAGCGAGCCTACGTGCTCACCGCTCAGGAGCTTGGGCAGGTACCGTTGTTTCTGCGCCGCGCTCGCCCAGCGGCGGATCTGGTTGACGCAAAGGTTGGAATGCGCGCCGTAGGACAGGCCCACGGATGCCGACGCGCGTGATATCTCTTCCATGGCGATCACGTGTTCGAGGTAACCCAGGCCGAGGCCCCCCCACTCCTCCTCCACCGTGATCCCGTGCAGGCCGAGGGCGCCCATCTGCGGCCAGAGTTCGCGTGGGAACACGTTGCTCGCGTCGATCTCGGCGGCGCGCGGCGCGATCTTCTCGAGCGCAAAGCGCGCCGTCGTTTCGCGGATCGCATCCGCCGTCTCGCCGAGCCCGAAGTCCAGTTGCGACGCGAACATGTGTTTCTCCCGAGGGCCTTCCCGATGACGCGATGCTACGTCCATCGCGTGGCATAATAAAATTGAAAGATAGTGCGTATGAACATAGTCTGTGTCTATGATCGATCGGTATCTGATGCGCTACTTTCTCGCCGTCGTCGACTGCGGCAGCTTCTCCAAGGCGGCGAAGCAGATGAACGTGGCGCAGCCCACCCTGTCGGTCGGCATCGGCAAGCTGGAACGGCTGCTGGGGGCCTCCCTGTTCCAGCGCACCAGCAAACGGGTGAGCCTCACGGACGCCGGCTCCCGGCTGTCGCTGCATGCCCGTCGTATCGAAGCCGAGTTCAATCTTGCCGAGACCGCCGTGCTCGACATGAAGCCCGGCAGAGTGGTGCGCATGGGAGTGCTGTCGAGTCTGCCGATGACGCCGGTGGCCGCCGCCCTGCGCGTCGCGCAGCGCGACAATCCCAGCGAGCGGGTGCAGATCCTCACCGGCAATGAACGGGAACTGCTGCTGCGGCTGCACCGCGGCCAGATCGAGACGGCGCTCACCATCGTGCGGCGCGACATCGAGCACAGGGGGGGCGAACCGCTGTTCAGCGAAGGCTATGCGCTGGCCCTGCATTCGAGGCATCGGCTCGCCGGTAAAGCCATCATCGCCGCCGAGGAGCTGGCGGAAGAAACCATGATCGTACGGCGCCACTGCGAAGTTCTCACCGAAACCAGCCGGCATTTCACCGAACGCGGCGTGCGTCCTTTCTTCTCGTTCCGCAGCACCAGCGATGATCAGGTGCTGGCGCTGGTGCGTGCCGGACTCGGCATCACGATGATGCCGGAGTGCTACACCGCCAAGGGAGTGGTACGGCCGGCTCTGGCGGGCTTCGAACTCGTGCGCGAGATAGGACTGCTGTACGCCGCGCATGCGGAACACCTACAGGAGACACCACCCGCCATCGTGAAGGTCATCCGCGCACGCTATGGAGGGGCGGCGTAGCATGGAGGCCGCGGGCGTCTGCGCGTTCGCCGGCGTGTTCGCGTCCCTGTTCCGCATGGTGAAGAAGGCGTGCAA
>CAZZYJ010000094.1:0-4791 GCA_964658215.1 uncultured Steroidobacteraceae bacterium
AGCTCAAGGACGGCGGCTACTCGCCCCTCGCCTTCCGCCAGGTTCTCGAGCGCGGCACCGAGTTCCTGAAGGAGCGCTTCGTCGCCGACGAGGCGATCGAACTGCTGGTGATCGACCGGGCGCGGCTGGTCGACATCGCGCTGCGTGCCGCATGGGTGTGCCACGCCGGCCGGTTCGCCGAGGACCTCGCGCTGGTGGCGGTGGGCGGCTACGGCCGCGGCGAGCTGCACCCGAGCTCCGACATCGACATCATGGTGCTGCTGCCGAAGAGCGATTCGGCCGACTGGCAGCCCGACATCGAGAAATTCCTGACCTTCCTGTGGGACATCGGCCTCGAGGTGGGGCACAGCGTGCGCTCCATCGACGACTGCCAGCGCGAGAGCCTGGCCGACATCAGCGTGGCGACCACCCTGTTCGAGGCGCGCCTGCTGGCGGGTCCGGAGTCGTTGTTCGCCGGCATGCGGCGCGCGCTGGCCCCCGACCGGCTCTGGTCGTCGCAGGACTTCTTCGAGGCCAAGTGCAAGGAACAGACCGAGCGCCACCACCGCTATTTCGACACCGCCTACAACCTCGAGCCCAACGTCAAATCGAGCCCCGGAGGCCTGCGCGACATCCAGACCATCGGCTGGGTGGCCAAGCGGCACTTCGGCACCGACACGCTGGACGAACTGGTGGCGCACGGCTTCCTCACCCGGGAGGAGCTGCGCAAGCTCAAGGCGGGCCAGTCCTTCCTCTGGAAGGTGCGTTTCGGGCTGCACGTGCTCACCGGGCGGCGCGAAGACCGCCTCCTGTTCGACTACCAGATAAAGCTCGCGAAGCTGTTCGGCTACGAAGATGCGAGCTTCACGCTCGCCGTCGAGCAGTTGATGCAGAAGTACTACCGCACCGTCATGGACGTGAGCCTGCTGAACGAGATGCTGCTGCAGCTGTTTCGCGAGGCCATCATCCAGGGCGGCCCGCTGGCGTCGAACAATCCCCCGCAGGCCATCAATCCGCGTTTCCAGATACGCAACGATTATCTGGAGGTGACCCATCCCGAGGTGTTCGCGCGCTTTCCGTCCGCGCTCCTCGAACTGTTCGTGCTGCTGCAGCAGCATCCGCACGTGCGCGGCGTGCGTGCCGAGACCATCCGGCTGATCGGCACGCACGTGGGGCTCATCGACGAGGAGTTCCGCCAGAATCCCCGGCACCACCGGCTGTTCATCGAGATCCTGAAGGCGCCCGTGGGCGTGACGCACGAACTGCGCCGCATGAACCTGTACGGCGTGCTCGGCCGCTACATACCGGCCTTCGGCCGCGTGGTCGGCCGCATGCAATACGATCTGTTCCACGCGTACACGGTGGACGCGCACACCCTGTTCGTGTTGAGCAACCTGCGCCGTCTCGCCATGCCGAAGTTCAACGATGAATTTCCGGCCCTGAGCCAGATCATGCAGTCGCTGCCACGCCAGGAACTGGCCTATCTGGCCGCCCTGTTCCACGACATCGCCAAGGGCCGCGGCGGCGACCATTCGGAGCTCGGCGCGGTGGACGCGGAGGCGTTCTGTCTCGAGCAGGGCCTCGGCCGCTACGAGGCGCGCCTGGTCGCCTGGCTGGTGCGCAATCACCTGATCCTCTCCATCACGTCGCAGAAAAAGGACATCAGCGATCCGGACATCATCCAGGACTTCGCCCAGCGCGTCGGCGACCAGGCGCACCTCGACTACCTGTACGTGCTGACGGTGGCGGACGTGCGCGGCACCAATCCGAAACTCTGGAACGCCTGGAAGGCCCGTCTGTTCGAGGAGTTCTACGAGCGCACCAAGCGCGCGCTGCGACGCGGTCTGGAAACGCCGCTCGACCAGGACGAACTGATCCGCGAGACGCAGGCCTCGGCCCGCGCGAAGATGCCGGGCATCCCGGAACCGGAGATCACGCAGGTCTGGGCACGGTGGACCGAGGCCTATTTCCTGCGCTATACGCCGGAGGAGATCGCCTGGCACACGGGCCTGCTGGCCGCGCGGGCCGCCGACGACGACGCACCGCTGGTGGCCATCCGGCAGCAGACCGATCGCGGCGGCACCGCCGTGCTCACGTACACGCCCCACCGGCTGCACAGTTTCGCGCGCACCACCGCCGTGCTCGATCAGATGGGCCTCAACGTGGTGGACGCACGGCTCATCACCAGCGCGAACGGCTTCAGCCTGGAAACCTACGTGGTGCTCGAGGACAACGGCACCGTGATCGCCGACAGCGGCCGCATCCGCGAGATCGAGCGCGGCCTCTGGCGCAATCTCCAGCAGCCCGAGGAGTCGCCGCTCGCCGTCACCCGCCGCGCGCCGCGTCAGGTGCGCATGTTCACCACCCCGACCCAGGTCAACTTCAGCATGGACTCGCGCAACAACCGCACCATCATGGAATTGATCGCCGCCGACCGTCCCGGACTGCTGTCGGAAGTCGGCAAGGTGTTCAAGGCGGAACAGCTCGCCATCAACGGCGCCAAGATCATGACCGTGGGCGAGCGGGCCGAGGACGTGTTCTACATCACCGGCGCCGACGGCTGCCCGTTGCCGGAAGAGGCCTGCAGCCGGGTCGAGGAGGCCCTGGTGCGCGCACTCGACCGGCGCGACGCCTCGCGGGCATGACCCGCATGTGCGGCGCGCGACATTGATATGATGCGCGGATGACCAACGATCACCTGCAGGGCGTCATCGAGAACGCCTACGAAGGGCGCGCCCGGCTCACCCCGCAGACCACCACCGAGGACGTGCGCGAGGCCGTCGACACGGTGCTCGGCCATCTCGACGCCGGCACGCTGCGGGTGGCGGAAAAGCTCGACGGCGCGTGGCGGGTGCACGAGTGGCTCAAGAAGGCGGTGCTCCTGTCGTTTCGCATCGCGCCGAACGTGCCGCAGAGCGCGGGGGACCTGCGCTTCTACGACAAGGTGGAACTCAAGTACTCGGGCTGGGATGCCGCCCGCTTCGCCGCCGCCGGGACGCGCGTCGTGGCGCCCGCGACCGTGCGCCGCGGCGCCTACGTCGGCGCGAACGTCGTGCTCATGCCGAGCTACGTCAACATCGGCGCCTACGTCGATTCCGGGACCATGGTCGATACCTGGGCCACGGTGGGCTCCTGTGCCCAGATCGGCCGGAACGTGCACCTCTCCGGCGGCGTCGGCATCGGCGGCGTGCTGGAGCCCCTGCAGGCGAGTCCCACCATCATCGAGGACGGCTGCTTCGTCGGCGCACGGTCGGAAATCGTCGAGGGCGTCATCGTCGAAGCCGGCGCCGTGATTTCCATGGGCGTGTTCATCGGCCAGAGCACCCGCATCTACGACCGCGAACGCGACGAGGTATCGTACGGGCGGGTGCCGGCCGGCGCCGTGGTCGTGCCCGGCTCGCTGCCCGCGGCGAACGGCCGCTATTCGCTGGGCTGCGCCGTCATCGTCAAGCGCGTCGACGCGCAGACCCGCGCCAAGACCTCGATCAACGAGTTGCTGCGCAACACCGACTGAGGCGGTTCGCCCGGCCCTGGGTTCGCTGCGTCCGCGGTTTCGCCCCGGCGCCGCTCAACCGAAGCGGCCCGTGATGTAATCCTCGGTCAATCTCTGCGCGGGGTTGGTGAAGATCAGATTGGTGGGCCCCACCTCCACCAGGTCACCCAGATGAAAATAGGCGGTGCGCTGCGAGACGCGCGCCGCCTGTTGCATGTTGTGCGTGACGATGGCGATGGCGTAGTTGGTCTTCAACTCGTCGATCAGGTCCTCGATCTTCGCGCTGGCGATGGGGTCGAGCGCCGAGGTCGGCTCGTCCATGAGAATGACCTCGGGGTTCACCGCGATGGTGCGCGCGATGCACAGGCGCTGCTGCTGGCCGCCGGACAGGCTCGTGCCCGGCGTCGACAGGCGGTCCTTGACCTCCTCCCACAGACCGGCCCGTTGCAGGCTGGTGTTCACCAGTTCGTCCAGATCGCCGCGATTCTTCGTCAAGCCGTGGATGCGCGGACCGTAGGCCACGTTGGCATAGATGGACTGCGGGAACGGCGTCGGTTTTTGAAACACGATGCCGACGCGGGCGCGCAGCTGGGCGACGTCCTGCTTGGGGTCGTAGATGTCCCGCCCGTCGAGGGTGATGGCGCCCTCGACGCGGGCGCCCGCAATCGTGTCGTTCATCCGGTTCAGACAGCGCAGGAACGTCGATTTGCCACAGCCCGACGGACCGATGAGCGCGAGCACCTGGTTGCGGCCGATGTCGAGCCCCACGTTGCGCACCGCGTGTTTGCCGCCGTAGTAGACGTTGACGTCGCGCGCCGTCATCACCGGGTCGTGGACCGAATCGCGCGCCGACGCCGGCGGCCCCTGCGCGGCGGGCGCGGACGCGGCTTGCACGGCGGGGCTGCTCGCGCCGGTCGCGGTCGTCGGCTTCATCAACCGAACCGCCCCGTGATGTAGTCGTCGGTCCGGCGCTGCTTCGGCGCGGTGAAAATGACGCTGGACGGCGCGATCTCGACCAGCTCGCCCAGATACATGAAGCCGGTCACGTTCGAGACACGCGCCGCCTGCTGCAGGTTGTGCGTGACGATCACGATGCAGTACTTCTCGCGCAGCCCCTGCAGGGTCTCCTCGACGCGCAGCGTCGAGATGGGGTCGAGCGCCGCCGTGGGTTCGTCGAGCAGCAGCACCTCGGGCTGTACCGCGACCGCGCGGGCGATGCACAGTCTTTGTTGCTGCCCGCCGGACAGGCTGCGACCGTCCGCCTGCAGCTTGTCCTTGACCTCTTCCCACAGCGCCGCATCACGCAGCGCGCCCTCGAC
>CAZZYJ010000094.1:4801-11571 GCA_964658215.1 uncultured Steroidobacteraceae bacterium
GACGCGCGTTGCCAGGTCCGCGGCACGCATGCCGCCCGCGAGGCGCAGGCCGAAGGCGACGTTGTCGTACACCGACATGGGAAAGGGCGTCGGCTTCTGGAACACCATGCCGACGCGATAACGCAGCTCGGCGACGTCCACCGAGGGTCCCAGGATGTCGCGCCCGCCGATCAACACCTCGCCCTCGGCGCGCTGCCTGGGATAGAGCGCGTACATCCGGTTCATGACCCGCAGCAACGTCGACTTGCCGCAGCCGGACGGCCCGATGAACGCGGTGATCGAACGGTCGGCCAGCGACAGATTGACGTTGCGCAACGACTGCACGGCACCGTAGTAGAAATTGAGGGAACGGATCTCGATCTTCGGCGGTCCGCTGTCCACCGGCTCGCGTTCCACCACGGGAAAGGGGCCGCGGATCTTCAGGTGTTTCGGCAGCTTGGTCGAGGACATCATCGGCCCGACCCCCGCTCCGCCTGCAGCAGCGCCAGCAGCACGCGCGCCGAGATGCTGAGCACCAGGATGGTCACGGTGATGATGAGCGCGCCCGCCCAGGCGAGATTCTGCCAGTCCTTGTAGGGGCTCAGGGCGAACTGAAAGATGACCACCGGCAGGTTCGCCATCGGCGCGTTCAAATCGTTGCTCCAGAATTGATTGTTGAGGGCGGTGAACAGCAGCGGCGCGGTCTCGCCGCTGATGCGCGCGATCGCGAGCAGCAACCCCGTGACGATGCCGCTGCGCGCCGCCGGATACAGCACGCTCAGGGTGGTGCGCCAGGGATAGGCGCCGAGGGCCGCCGAGGAGTCCTTCATGCCGATGGGCACCAGGTTCAACATGTCCTCGGTGGTGCGCAGCGTGACCGGAATGGCGAGGATGGCGAGCGCCAGCGCACCCGCCAGCGCCGAGAAATGCCCCATGCGCACCACCACGATCTCGTAGACGAACAAGCCGATGATGATGGAAGGAGCGCTCAACAACACGTCATTGATGAAGCGGATGAGCGTGCTCAGTCGCGACGTGCGCCCATACTCCGCGAGGTACGTGCCCGCCAGCACGCCGATGGGCGAACCGATCAGGATGCCGAGCACCGTCATGACGGCGCTGCCGTACAGCGCGTTGAGCAGCCCGCCCTCGCCGCCCGGCGGCGGCGTCGTCTCGGTGAACAGATGCACCGACATGCCCTGCACGCCGTGCGATATCAGGGTCCACAGTATCGCCGCGAGACAGGCGAGACCCGTGAGCGTGGCCACCACCGAGAGCCCCAGGAACACGGCGTTCTGCATCTTGCGGTAGGTCCGCCGGCCGACCTTCACGCCGCCGCCCGCCGTTCCAGACGACGCAGCATGGCCTGCGCCGCCGCGATCACGGTGAAGGTGATCAGGAACAGGAGCAGTCCGAGCGCGACCAGCGACGAGGTGTACAGATCGCCGACGGCTTCGGTGAATTCATTGGCGATGGCCGAGGAGATGGTGGTGCCCGGCGCCAGCAGCGACGAACTGATCCGATGCGCGTTGCCGATCACGAACGTCACCGCCATGGTCTCGCCGAGCGCCCGGCCCAGGCCCAGCATGACGCCGCCCACCACGCCCACCCGCGAGTGCGGCACCACCACCTTCCAGATCACCTCCCAGGTCGTCGCACCGAGGCCGTATCCCGATTCCTTCAACATCGCCGGGACCGTGTCGAAGACGTCGCGCATGGTCGCCGCGATGAACGGCAGCACCATGATGGCGAGCACGATGCCGGCCGTCAGGATGCCGATCCCGAAGGGCGGACCCTTGAACAGACCGCTGAGAACGGGCAGCGGCCTGGCGTGCTCGATCAGCCAGGGCTGCACGTGCCGCTGCAACACGGGCGCCAGCACGAACAGGCCCCAGATGCCGAAGATGATGCTGGGCACGGCCGCCAGCAGTTCGACCGCGACGCCGATGGGACGTTTGAGCAGCGGCGGGCACAGCTCGGTGAGGAACAGCGCGATGCCGAAGCCCGCCGGCACCGCGAGCGCCATGGCGACCACGGAGGTGACCAGCGTCCCGTAGATGGGTGCCAGCGCGCCGTACTCGTCCGTGACCGGGTTCCAGATCTCCCGGGTCACGAACGCGAAGCCGAAATGATGCAGGGCGGGCCAGGCGCCACGCACCAGCGAGAGCGCGACGCCGCCCAGGATCAGCAGCACGAGAAACGCCGCGCCCGCCGTGGCCGAGCGGAAGATCCTTTCGTAGATCAGCTGCTTTGCGGCGTGTCTCGGATCGATGATCGCCACGGTGGAAGTCTTGCTCCTACTTGCCGGTGTAGAGGGCCTTGCCTGCGGCGGTGATGTCGGACGCCCAGGTCTTCTTCACCTGTGCGATCAACGCCGCGGGCAGGGGCACGTAGTCCAGCTCGGCCGCCATCGCGGCGCCGTCCTGATAGGCCCAGGCGAAGAACTTCAACGCCTCGCCCACCGCCACCGCGTCCGGCGGCTGCTTGTATACCAGGATAAAGCTCGCGCCGGTGATGGGCCAGCTCTGCGCGCCCGCCTGATCGGTGAGGATCAGATAATACCCCTCGGCATGGGTCCAGTCCGCGTTGCCGGCGGCCGCTTGGAAGCTGTCCGCGCTCGGCGCCACGGTCTTGCCGGATTTGTTGATCAACGCGGTCGAGGCCATCTTGTTCTGCTTGGCATACGCGTATTCGACGTAGCCGATGGCGCCGTCGGTCTGCGTCGTCATGTTGGCGACGCCCTCGTTGCCCTTCGCACCGATGCCGGTCGGCCACTGCACCGACGAATTGGCGCCAATGGTGGACTGGAACTTCGGGCTCTCCTTGGACAGGTAATCCGAGAACAGGAAATTCGTGCCGGAGCCGTCCGAACGGTACACCGGCGCGATCGCGGTGGCCGGCAGGGCCAGTTTCGGGTTCAGCTTCTTGATGGCGGGATCGTCCCAGCGGGCGATGTCGCCGAGATAGATCGCGGCGATGGTCGCGCCGTCCAGCACCAGCTGGCCGGGACCGATGCCCTTGATGTTGACCACGGGGACCACGCCGCCGATGATCATCGGGAACTGCACCAGGCCGGCCGCGTTCAGGTCGTCGGGCTTCAACGGCATGTCGGACGCGCCGAAGGTGACCGTCTTGGCCTTGATCTGCTTGATGCCGCCGCCGGAACCGATGGACTGATAGTTGAGACCGACGCCGGTCTGTTTCTTGTAGGTGTCAGCCCATTTGGCATAGATGGGATACGGGAAGGTGGCGCCCGCCCCCGAGATGTCGGCGGCCAGGGCCGCGGCCGTGCCGAAGGCTGCGCAGGCGGCCATGCCGACGAGTGCGATTCGTTTGACCAGGTTCATTGTCGTGTCTGCTCCGTTGAATGTGCGGCCGCTCGGCGCGGCCTGTCCGTGGCCAGGGGTTGCGCCGTGCGGCACAACCCCTGGATTTGTCGTCAGTCAGAAAGACGTGGTTGAAACGGCCCCGAGAGGGGACCTTAGAACGGGTAGTAGCGGAAGCTGACGAACGCCATGTTCTCGTTGGCGATGGGCGCATAGCCGCCGGTTCCCGCGAACGCCTGGCGCTGTGCATAGGCGAGCTGCACACCGTATTGGATGCGTCCATACGCACCCACGTAAGGCCGGTGCCAGAAGCCCAGGGTCACCTCTTCGATCTTCCGGTTGTTGGCGACGCAGGCGCCCGGCGCGGTCTGGCTCCGGCAACCGGTGTTCACGTACAACGGATTTCCATACCCGTAGCCCGTGACGGTACCCGTGGCGGACACCGAGTTGTAGGCTTCGGCGCTGGCTTTCTCTTCGCCCGCGAACAGGTAGATGTCGAACTTCGGCGTCGCATGCAGCGTCAGGCCCGCCAGCGCCATGACCTCGCTGATGGGCTTGATGGCGCCCGCCTGGTTGAAGGTGACGTCGGTCAACTGGCCGCTGCCGTAACGGCCGATGCCCTTGCCCGCGAGGCCCGAGACTTGGAAGTCGAGCCCGGCGGGAACGATCGGAATCATCAGACCCGCACCGACGCCGCCGCCGCTCTTGTCGTCGTTCTTGTAGTTCAGACGCTCATAGAAGCTGCGATAGAGGCCGTACACTTCGACGTGCAGGTTGCGCTCGGCGACCATGGGTTCGTAGGCCACCTTCGCGACCACGTCCGGGATGTGGTTGAGCGACAGCGTGTTGACGGAGTTGAAGCCGCTGAAACCCGAGCCGCTGGTCACGGCGGCCGCGGAGTTCGCACCCTGCGCGTTGTAGGTCACCACGGTGCCCGCCGGCAGGCCGTTGGCGCCCGTGTAGAACGTGGTCTGCGGATTTTCCGCCGAGACGGCGATCCAGAACGTCTTGCCGAAGTCCTTGGTGAGGCGGATCTGCGGCTGACGCGCCCAGGTGTAGCCCACGACGTACTGCGAATCGATGGTCGGCGGAAGGACCTCGTTGCGCGGCGTGATGCCCTTGCTGTTCATCGTGACCAGCGACCAGTTCTGACCGCCCATCAAGTGCATGCCCGTGTTGTCCCAATCGATGGACCCATACAGGTTGCGGATGCGCGGGTTGTACGAGTTCGTCTCGGTGGAATTCGCCGTCTGCGCCGCAGCCTGGAAGTCGAACTCGCCGTAGAAACCCAGATGCGTGTACGGATCGATGTCGCCCTGCACCAGGGTGGAGAGCCGGCTCTGCCGCGCCGTGAAGCGCAGTTCGCGCGTGTTGCCGACCGCATTGTTCGAATACGGGATGGCGGCGAACGTCGAACCGATGTCGGACGTCTCGTTGTGCGAACGATAGACCGATTCGAACGCGGCGAAGCCGCCCAGGGTCACGGTGACGCCTTTGTAGTAGATCTTGTCGGTCTTCGGTTTGACGAGGTCGACGGCGGTCTTCACGTCCGCGGGAATGGCCTGCGTCGCGGCGGTGGCCGTCGCAGCCTGCGCATTGGCCGCCGCGGCCTGGGCGACGGCCTGATCGGCGGTGGCCTTGGTCTGCTGCTCGGCCGCGCCCTGCACGTCCAGGCGGCGCTGCAGGGCCTCCACCTGACCCTGCAACGTCTGCACCTGCTCCTGCATGCGCTTCTGTGCATCAGGCCGCTTGACGACCTTCTTCGCGCCCCGTGCCTTGTGCGGCTTCGCAGGTGCGGACGTGGCGGGCGCCTGCTGCGCGTCCGCGGCGCCGGCGGCACTCAGCGAGATGAGCGCGCCGAGTCCGGCGCCGATGATCAGTGATCTGGTGGGTTGCATGGGTAAAGATTCCTCTTGATTGACACGACTCGGGACGCGCGGCGGCCGCGCGGCGGGTAAGGACACGGGTTGTTGTATTCCAACCAACACGAATGCCGACCCCTCTTGGGCCGGCATGTTCGTCGTATAATGTTACCGTTTTATGACAGCAGCGGCTTTTGTTGCTGTTTTATAAGAGTTTCCGTAACCCGGGCGCCGCCTCAGGCCACCCGGGTCCGCAATGCCGCGGCGCCCGGTCGGGCGCGAGGGTCGCTAGAAAGCGACCTGGATACGCGTGAAAAAGGCGCTCTCGTCGGCCCGGTCGGCACCGCCCACCGCCCCGCCGTCGAAGCGCGTGCGGGTGAAATCCAGATATCCGGCGACGTTTTGCGTCAGGTACCAGTTGAGCCCCACCGTCCAGGCGAGCGCCTTGCTGGCGTTGACGCTCGGGTCCGCGAACCAGCTGTTGCCGGCGCGGTTGGGCGCCGTGGTGAAGGTGGCCGAGTCGAGCGACAGTTCACTCACCCGCGCCGCCACCTCCAATGCGCCCCAGCCTGGCTGGCCGACCACGAACGGTCGCAGCGGCTTGACCGTGCCGAAGGTCGCCTGGTCGCCGGTCACGAGGTACGTGGCCATGAACTGCCAGCTCTCCGGGCCGAGCGTGGCGCGGCGCGTGAAGGCGGTGGCGCCCGTCCCGAGCGTGCGCGCCACCTGCTGCTGCTCCTTGACGAATTCACCCAGGGCGCCAAAACTGCCGAGGAAGTAGAACGCCTGCGGTGAGATGCGCAGCCGCTCGCCGTCGGCGTAGGTGGCGCCGGCCGAGGCGACGGCGCCCGCGGTGGCACGTGCTCCGTCGTAGGCGAAGAAATTGCGCTGGGTTTCCGTCTTGTAGGTGGGCAGCAGCGTGTTGGTGGCGCTGCCCACCTGGTTCACGTAGCTCACCGCGACGCCGGCGCCGATGCCGCGCAGCACGGAGTCGGTGCTGCCCCAGGGCTGTCCGAACACCCGCACCACCCAGTCCTTGTCGTCGTTGTTGTCGACGTCCGGCGTGGTGTTGGCATCGGTGCTGGTGCCGTCCGCGACGCCGTTGAACCAGCCCGCCTGGTAGAGCAGCGTGCCGGTGGCGAACGTGTAGGTACCGGAGATCTGGATGCCCAGATCACGATTGGGCACGAGATCGCTCGGCAGTCCGAGTTCGATGAAGCGGTTGTTGGTGGACAGCTGCAGCCGCTCGAGGCCGAACGGCTCCTTGAACTTGCCCGCCGTCACCACGAACAGGGGATTGAACCGGGCGGCGACGAACGCGTCCTGGATCACCGTCTTGCCGCCCGCGAAATCCGGGTTGAAGCGGAAGTCGAACAAGTTGCCGAAGGTGCCTTCGACGATGGGCCGTGCCCGGCGCAGCAACCAGGTGCTGCGCGAGCCTTCCGGCGTCAGGTTGTCGTCGTAGAAACGGCCGTCGAAGTCGAACTCGCCGTGGAAGCGGATCTGGTCGGCGCCGTCCTGCGACTGGAACGAGAAGCCGCCGGGACCGGCGAAGATTTGCGGCTTGGAGACGGTGGCCGCGGTGGCCTGTTGCTCGGTCACC
>CAZZYJ010000095.1:0-11469 GCA_964658215.1 uncultured Steroidobacteraceae bacterium
CAGGCGCCGAGCCGGCTCTGCCAGGGCCGGGTCTCGAAGTAGGCGTCGTTGTCCGCCGCCGGGAGCGCTTCGACGCGCCCCTCGACGCGCACCTGGCGATGCCGGTGATCCCAGTGGAAAACCACCGCGGCGAGCGGGTTGCCGGCCAATTCCAGGCCTTTGCGCGATTGGTAATTGGTGTAGAAAACGAGGTGACCCGGTTCGGCGACGATGCCCTTGCACAACACCACGCGCGCCGAAGGCTGGCCGTCTGCATCCACGGTGGCCAGTATCATGGCATTGGGATTGGGTTGCGCAGCATCTTGGCGCGCCTCTTCCAACCATTGCGCCGCCGTCAGCAGCGGGTTGCCGGGCAGTGGATCCGGAAGTTTTTCCGTCCAATGGGAGAGCTTGCTCGAGTTCATGATTCGATGGTATCCGGGTGGCCGCTCTTGCGGTAGTTTAAGTTCTGCAGTAAATGGCTGGGACAATAAAGGGATTCTCTTCTGCATGACGTTAGATGAATTGCGAACCGCCCTGACGAGCCTCGATGAGGAACTGATCGACGTGGTCGCGCGCCGCCAGGCCTTGAGCGAACAAGTGGCCGCGGTGAAACGGGCCACCGGCCGGGCCACGCGCGATTTCGGCCGGGAGCGCGACGTCATCTTGCGCGGCCGGACTCAGGCGGCGCGGCGCGGCGTGTCCCCCGACCTCGCCGAATCGCTGTTGCACCAGCTCATCCAATCGTCCTTGACCACCCAGGAACAGGCGCGGGTCGCGGCGCAGGCCCACGGCAGCGGCAAGCGCGCCCTGGTGATCGGCGGTCGCGGCAAGATGGGCGGCTGGTTTTCCGAATTTCTGGCATCCCAGGGTTTTCGGGTGAGCATTGCGGACCCGGCGGGCGCACTGCCGGGATACGACCACGTGGCCGACTGGCAGGACGACGCGTTGGACTTCGACGTCATCGTGCTCGCGACGCCGATCAGCGCCACGCCCGCCTTGCTCACCCGCCTCGCGCTGCGGGCTCCGCGCGGCCTCATCTTCGATCTGGGTTCGCTCAAGACGCCGCTGCGGGCGGGGCTCGAAGCGCTGGTGGCGGCCGGCTGCCGCGTCACCTCGCTGCACCCCATGTTCGGTCCGGACACGGAGCTCTTGTCGGGGCGCCATGTCATCTTCATCGACCTCGGCGACGCCGAGGCGTTGCGCGAGGCCCAGGAGCTGTTCACGCCGACCATGGCCGAACGGGTGGTCATGGGTCTCGACGAGCACGATCGCTTGATCGCGTATGTGCTCGGCCTGTCCCATGCGCTCAACATCGCATTCTTCACCGCACTCGCCGACAGCGGCGAAGCAGCCCCACGCCTGGCGAGGCTGTCGAGCACGACCTTCGACTCGCAGATGGACGTCGCCTGCCGCGTGGCGGCGGAGAGCCCGGAACTTTATTTCGAGATCCAGAGCCTGAACGAATACGGCGGAGAATCGCTCGAGGCGTTGCACAAGGCGGTGTTGCGGCTGGTGACCGCCGTTCGCGACAAGGACGCCGGGACGTTCACCGCCTTGATGACCCGGGGGCGGGCCTACCTGGATGTGCGGACCGCGGCGCGCGCGCCATGACCGATGCGGCCGGCATGCTCGAGGCGATGCGTGAGAACGAAGAACTCAAGCAACGTCTCAAGGATCTCACCGCGGAGGCGGCGAACAACGAGACCATCCTCAAGCGCACGCAGACCCGCGAGCTCACGCTGCTGCGTGCGGACAGCCTGGCGCAGCTCCTGCACGCCATGGTCGACGGCCTGCGCGAATCCTATTCCCTGGATGCGGTCAGCGTGGTGCTGCTCGACCCGCAGCACGAGATCCGGCATCTGCTGATCGCCGGCGGCGATCGGCCGGAGGAATTCAAACAGATATTCTTCGTCGACAGCCTGGTCGGTCTCGCGCCGCAGTTGACGGCGCTGCACAAGCCCTGGCTCGGCCCCTTCGTCGGCGCCGATCATCATCTGCTGTTCGCCGGTGCCACGAACCTCAAGAGCACCGCATTGCTGCCGCTGCCGCGCAAGGACCGCGCCACCGGTGCGCTGTGTTTCGGCAGCCGTGACCCGGCGCGCTTCACGCGCCACCACGGCACCGACTTTCTGGCGCATCTCGGCGCCGTGGCCGCGGTATGCATCGAAAATGCGGTCAACCGGGCGCGCCTGCTGCGCGCCGGCATCACCGATTTCCTGACCGGCTGGCACAACCGCCGCTATCTGCAGCAGCGCTTGAA
Organism: uncultured Steroidobacteraceae bacterium; assembly: GCA_964658215.1. Taxonomy (GTDB): domain Bacteria; phylum Pseudomonadota; class Gammaproteobacteria; order Steroidobacterales; family Steroidobacteraceae; genus Bog-1198. The sequence continues at coordinate 2,243 of CAZZYJ010000095.1, forward strand.
GGAAGAGCTGGCGCGTGCGCAGCGGCGCGCCGGCAGCATTGCCTGTCTGATGATCGACATCGACCGCTTCAAGAGCATCAACGACGGCTACGGTCACCTGGCGGGTGACAACGCCCTCAAGGAGGTGGCGAACCGCGTGGAGAGCCAGATTCGCAGCATGGACACGGCGGCGCGTTTCGGCGGCGACGAACTCGCCATCCTGCTCCCCGAAGCGAGCGCCGTCGAGGCGGCGCGACTGGGCGAGCGCATACGGGAAGTCATCGCGGCACAACCTTTTCCCCTGACGCCGCAGGTCGAACGCATTTTGACCGTGTCGGTGGGCGTGGCGTCCGTCTCTCCGGGCCGCCACGAGACCGATCTCAAAGCAGCCGCCGACCGGCTGCTCGCGGATGCGGACGCCGCGTTGTATCGGGCCAAGGCTCTGGGACGCAACCGGGTGCAAATGGGGACAGGCTAAACCGGCGACGATATGGAACAATTGCCGGCATGTCCGCCCAACCCGCCACCGACTACATCGACAAGGATGGTTTTCGCGCCAACGTGGGCATCGTGCTCACGCGGGGCGGCGGCGAGCTGTTCCTGGGTGGCCGGGTGGGTGGCCGCGGGTGGCAGTTTCCGCAGGGCGGAGTCAATCTGGGTGAGCGTATCGAGGATGCGCTGTTCCGGGAGCTGCGGGAGGAAATCGGACTCGAGCGCGCGGACGTCGAGGTGTTGGGTTCGACGCGCGGCTGGCTGCGGTATCGGCTGCCCCGTCAGTACGTACGCGACCGGTGCATCGGCCAGAAGCAGCGTTGGTTCATGCTGAAACTCACGGCCGACGAGTCGAAGCTGCATTTCGACAGCACCGGCCAGCCGGAATTCGATCGCTGGCGCTGGGCGGATTACTGGACCCCGGTGCGCGAGGTGGTTTATTTCAAGCGGCGGGTGTACGTGCGTGCGTTGCACGATCTCGGCAAGCTCGTGTACCCGCAGGGGCTGCCGCCGTATCCCGATTGGTGGCCCGAGGTGGGCTAGAAGGGTTTGACGATCGCCAGTATGACGATTGCCACGAGCAGCACGGAGGGCACTTCGTTGAATCCGCGGAACCAGCGCGCACTGCGCGCATTGCGGTTCGCCGCGAAATCCCGGACCAGTTTCAGGCAAAACAGATGATAAGCAACGAGCGCCAGCACCAGCGTCAATTTGACGTGCAGCCACCCCAGTTTGAGATAGCCGGGAAACATCACGATCATCGCGAGCCCGAAGGCGGCGGTGAGGACCGCACCGATGCTCATGAGCGCGTACAAGCGCCGCTCCATGACCGCGAAGCGCTCGATGCCGGCCGGGTCCGTGGCATCGGCGTGGTACACGAAAAGGCGGGGCAGGTAGAACAAGCCGGCGAACCACGTAACCATGGAAATCACATGAAATGCTTTGAACCAGAGCAAGCGCCTATCCTTCGTCCAGGTGGCGAAGATCATAGCCTGCCCGCGGCTCGGCAGGCGACAATCTCGGGATAGCGGACATGGCGGACATCTTCGGCAAATTTCTGATCCGGCCGCACGCACCACGACGCCGTGCGTGGTTCATCGGCGGCGCAGTGTGCGGGATACTGGTGCTGGGCTATGGCGCGTTCGAACTGGGGCGTTACGATGCAGGCTTCCGGGTGGTGGACTCCGTGCGCGGCGCCTTGGCGGCCAGCTCCCGCATCCGCGAACTGGAGGCCGACGATACCGCGCAGCGGGCGCAGCTGGAGGCGGCGGACGTGGCCCGACGGGTCGACCGGGAAGGCTACAAGCAGCTGGAGAAAAACCTCGGCGACATGCAGAACCAGATCGCGCGGCTCAATCAGGACCTCTCGTTCTATCGCGGCCTGGTCCAGCCGGATGCGTCCGTGCACGTCAAAATTCAGCGTCTGCAGATCGCCCCGGACGGGCCTCCCGGGCAGTTCCACTTGAGATTCGTGCTCATGCAGACCGGCAAACCCGACGCCACGGTCGCCGGCAGTGTCGGGTTGACGATCGACGGTCTTCTGCGTGGCCGGCCCGCGAGCGTCGGTCTCGCGCAGGCGTCGCAGGCAAGGCGGGCCAGCCTTGCCTACGCCTTCCGCTACTTCCAGGACTATGACGAGGTCATCCGGCTGCCGCCCGGTTTCGAACCCACCCGCCTCGCGGCCGAGCTGCGCAACGCCCGGGAGCCCGGCCATGTGTTCCAGCAGGCATTCGCCTGGAAGGCACAGGGGATGTCCGTCGAAACCGACGCCGGGGCGGTTCCCCGCAGCGCCGTCCCGGCGGAAGCAGCCGACCGTCGAACCGAGACGGATTGACGGTCCGACGGCTCGGCCCGCCTCTTTGATTGAAGGCGGCCAGCCGAGTACACTACAACCATGAACGCACTCTCAGAGCATTCCAATCCGGCCGATCTGCCCGCGCCGCCTCCGAACGTGTTGGTGTTCACCGATGCCGCCGCGGGCAAGGTGGGAGAGCTGATCCGCGAGGAGGCGAACCCGAATCTCAAGCTGCGCGTGTTCGTCTCGGGCGGCGGTTGCTCCGGTTTCCAGTACGGATTCACCTTCGACGAAAATGTGGAGGAAGGTGATTTTCGTGTGGAAAATCAGGGAGTCGCGCTTCTGGTCGATCCGATGAGCGCGCAGTACCTGATGGGCGCGGAGATCGACTACAAGGAAGATCTGCAGGGTGCCCAGTTCGTCATCCGTAATCCCAACGCCAAGACCACCTGCGGCTGCGGATCTTCATTCTCCGCCTGAAAATGACGCGCGGATAGATGGCGGGCGGTCGTGCCGTCCCCGACGTGCTGGCCGCCGTCGACCTGGGCTCCAACAGTTTTCACATGGTGGTCGCGCGTTACTCGCATGGCCAGCTCGTCATATTGGATCGTCTTCGGGAGATGGTCCGGCTGGCGGCCGGCTTAGGTGACAGCGGACGGCTGGACGACGCGGCCACCGACCGGGCGCTGCGCTGTCTGGAACGTTTCGGGCAACGACTGCGTGCAATGCGTGCGGACAGCGTACGGGTGGTGGGCACCAACGCGTTGCGCCGGGCGCGGCGCAAGCGTTGGTTTCTCGAGCGTGCCCGCGCCGCCCTCGGCCATCCCATCGAAATCATTTCCGGCCTCGAAGAGGCACGACTCATCTACTCGGGCGTGGTGCACACCAGCCCCTTGAGCCCCGACAAACGCCTGGTCATCGACATCGGCGGAGGCTCCACCGAAGTCGTCATCGGCGTGGGCTTCGATCCTCTGCTGCTGGAAAGCCTGTCCGTGGGCTGCGTGGGCCTGAGCACCCATATCTTCGACGACGGGCGGATCTCGGAAAAGCGTTTCGAACGGGCGCGGACCGTGGTGCGCCTCGAACTGGAACCCATCCAGGCGGCGTACAAAAAGATGGGTTGGTTGCAGGTGTTCGGCAGCTCGGGAACGGTACGTGTGATCGCCGATGTGGTGCGGCGCCTGAATCCCGACTCGCCGCGCATCACACTGGACAACCTGCGGGCACTCGCGGATCGGGTGATCGCGGCGGGCCATGTCGATGACCTCGACCTGCCCGACGTCGATGCCGAACGCGCGCCGGTGTTTCCGAGCGGCGTCGCGATACTCCTGGAGATCGTCGAGAGCCTGGGTATCGACCGCGTGCGCGTGGCCGAAGGCGCGATGCGTGAGGGCCTGCTCTACGATCTCATGGGCCGCTTCACCAACGAAGATGCACGGGTGCGCAGCGTGCGCGCCATGGAAAAGCGTTATCACGTCGACACCGTACAGGCGGATCGCGTCGAGGCGACGGCCGCCGCGTTTCTGCAGCAGGTGGAATCCGACTGGGGTCTCGGTGACCCTCTGGCGGAGTCCGTGCTGCGCTGGGCGGCGCGGCTGCACGAGACGGGCCTCGACATCGCGCACTCGAAGTATCACCGCCACAGTGCGTACCTGCTGCAGCATGCCGACATGCCGGGCTTTCCCCGTGAAGAACAGCTGATGCTGGCGGCCCTGGTGGGCGGACATCGCAGGCAGTTGTCGCTCGAGGCTCTCGAGGATCTGCTGCCCCCCTGGGACCGCCACACCGAGTACCTCATCGTGCTGCTGCGGCTGGCCGTTCTGCTGCATCGTGGACGCAGTCCGCAGCCGCTGCCCGGGGTGTTCCTGCGCGTGAAGGGCCGCAGCCTCAGCCTGGAACTGCCGCCGCGCTGGATGAAGGAGCATCCCTTGACGCTCGAAGACCTCGAGCAGGAACGCGTCTATTTGAAGGAAGCCGGGTTTCGTCTGACGACGTGAGCGTCAGGATTCGGTGAGCGCGGGCCGGTCATCGTAGAAGGCCAACAGGCGTGCCTGTGCGCTCAAGTCGCCGCGGCCGGCGCGAACGTAGCCGCCGACCGAATTCAGGGTCCAGGCCTGGCAGTCATCCGCGAGATACAGCTCGAGATCATCGGCGATGCGCTGCTGCAGTTCCGGCGTCTCGACGGGAAAGGCCACTTCCGTCCTGTGCAGCAGATTGCGATCCATCCAGTCGGCGCTGCCGCAGTATATTTCCCGGGTGCCACCGTTCGTGAACGAATACACCCGTGAGTGCTCCAGAAACCGGCCGACGATGGAGCGGACCCGGATGCGGTCGGACACGCCGGCGACGCCGGGCCGCAGACAGCATATCCCACGGACGATGAGGTCGATCTCGACGCCGGCGCGCGACGCCCGGTACAGCGCCTGGATGATGGTGGCTTCGGTGAGTGCGTTCAACTTGGCGATGATGCGTGCCGGCCTGCCCGCACGGGCATGCTCGGCTTCGCGTTCGATCTTCGCCAGCAGTCCGGTATGCAGGCTGAACGGCGCATGCAGGAGTTTGCGCAGCCGCGGCACGCGCGTGAGGCCGGTCAACTGCAGGAATATCTCGTGGATGTCGCCGCCGATCTCTTCGTCGGCCGTCATGAGCCCGTAATCCGTGTACAGCCGGGCGGTCTTCGGATGATAGTTGCCGGTGCCCAGATGGCAGTAACGGCGCAGACCCTTCTCCTCGCGCCGCACGACCATCACGAGCTTCGCATGGGTCTTGAAGCCGAATATGCCGTACATCACGTGCGCGCCGGCCTCCTGCAGCCGGTTGGCGAGTTCGATGTTGGCCTCTTCGTCGAAACGCGCGCGCAGCTCGATGATGACCGTGACGTCCTTGCCGGCCTGCGCGGCCTCGGCGAGCGCGCTGACGATGGCCGAATCGCTGCCCGCCCGATACAGGGTTTGCTTGATGGCCAGCACCTGGGGATCGGCGGCCGACTGCTTGATGAAATCCATCACCGGTCCGAAGCCCTGGAACGGCTGGTGCAGCAGCACGTCGCCCGTACGCAGCGTCGAGAAGATGTCGGTGCCCATCTTCAGCCGTTCGGGAACGCTCGGGATGAACGGCGCGTATTTCAGCTCGGAGCGGTCGACGAGGTCGTACACCGCCATCAGCCGGTTGAGATTCACGGGGCCTAGCACCTTGTAGATGTCGTCGCCGGTGAGGCCGAACTGGGCGGCCAGATAGGTGAGGATCTCCTCCGGGCAGTCGTGCGCGGTTTCCAGACGCACGGCATCTCCGTAGCGGCGTGCCGCGAGTTCGCCTTCCACCGCGCGCAGCAGATCGTCGACTTCCTCCTGCTCCACGAACAGGTCGCTGTTGCGGGTCACCCTGAACTGGTAGCAGCCCCGCATGCGCATGCCGCTGAAGAGCCTGGAGACGAACGCTTCGACGATGGTGCCCAGGAACACGAAATTGCGGCTGCCCAGTTCATCGGGCAGCCGGATGAGGCGGGGCAGCGAGCGCGGCGCCTGCACCACGGCCAGACCGCTGTTGCGGCCGAAACCGTCTTCGCCTTCGACGACGACCGCGAAGTTGAGGCTCTTGTTCAGGATCTTGGGGAAGGGCCGCGCGGGGTCGAGCGCGAGCGGGCTCAAGACGGGTTCCACTTCGCGCTCGAAATAGTCCGCCAGCCACATCGATTGCGCCTCCGTCCACGAGTCCGGGGAGACGAAGACCACACCGTTCTTGGCGAGTTCCGGCAGGAGTCCGTCGTTCAAGAGCTGGTATTGCTCGTCGACCAGGCTCACCGCGCGTAGTCGGATGGCCTTCAGCAGTTCCGGCAGCGCCATGCCGTCGGAGGCGCCCGTGGCCGCGCCCGCCTCCATCAGCTCCTTGAGGCCGGCCACGCGGATCTCGAAGAATTCATCGAGGTTCGCGCAGGAGATGCACAAGAATTTTACCCGTTCCATCAACGGGATGCGGTCGTCCTTGGCCTGCTCCAATACACGCTGGTTGAACTCGAGAAAGGAAAGCTCGCGGTTGAGGAAGAGCTGCGGCGAGCTGAGGTCGGTGTCGTTCATACGGACGAGTTTGCAGGCGGATATGTGAACACTTCGTGACTTCCTTGCAGGAACCATTCAGGCGTGACGATACACGCCACCCAGGATGCGCGCGCCGCGCGCGCCCGTCACGCTCGCCGCGCTCGAGGTCAGTCCGCCGAGCGTACGGGCGGCGAACCACGCGAAGGCCACCGCTTCGACATAGTCCGGATCCAGCCCCAGTGCCGCCGTGGAGGCGACGGCGGCCGGCGCCACCCGTCGGCGTATCGCGTCGAGCAGATCGCCGTTGTGGGCACCCCCGCCGCAGACGTACACGGCTGCACCGGGGGCGTGACGACATACCGCGGCGCCCACGGTCGCGGCAGTGAACTCGAGCAGCGTGGCCTGGACGTCCTCGGGCCGCAGCGCGGTCGTGGACAGCCTCTCGTCGAGCCACGTCAGATTGAACAGTTCCCGTCCCGTGCTCTTGGGCGGCGGCAGACGGAGGTAGGGCTCCTCCAGCAATCGATGCAGCAGCGGGGCGTTCACGGTGCCGGTGCGTGCCCACGCGCCGTCGAGGTCGAACCCCAGTCCCCGATGCCGGGCGATCCACGCATCGAGCAAACGGTTGCCGGGCCCGGTATCGAAACCCGAGACGGCGCGGCCCGGGCTTAGCAAAGTGACATTGGCGATGCCGCCCAGATTGACGATGACGCGCTCTTGAGCGCCGCGGAAGGCCTGGTCGTGAAAGACCGGCACCAGCGGCGCGCCCTGGCCGCCGGCCGCCACGTCGCGGCGTCGGAAATCGGCCACCACCGTGATCCCGGTCATTTCGCACAGCGTGTTCGGATCGCCTATCTGCAGGCTGAACGGCAGGCTCACGTCGGGGCGATGTCGAATGGTCTGCCCGTGACTGCCAAGGGCGGTGACTGCGTCTGGGGCGACGCCCGCTTCGCGCAGGACGTCGTTGGTGGCCGAGGCGAACGCGCCGGCCACCGCCACGTCGAGCTGCCCGAGTTCGTCCAGCGACACCGCCTCGGGGGCATCGATCAGCGCGCTGAGACGTCGCTTGAGAGCCGGGTCGTAGGGAACCGCCCGGGTGATCAGGGTGCGCAGGGGTCTTGCATCGAAATCGACCAGTGCCACGTCGATGGCGTCCATGCTGGTCCCCGACATCAGGCCCAGGTAGAGACTCATCAGTTGAGCGACGATCCCGATTCGCGCTGCGCACCGCCCAGGTCCGGCGACCGGCCGCCGGCAGCGCCATCCCCGAAGACGGCCGCGAGGGCCGGAATGCTTTCCAGGGCGGGGGGTTCGAAGGCCGGGATCGGGGCGGCCGGCGGTGCGAACGCCGCGGCAGCGGCCGGCGGCAGAACCGCCGGTTGCGACAGGCCGGCCAACAGCGGCGCGGCCGCCGCGCGGAAACTCGACAGCGACTGACTGCGCAGCGGTTCGGCACCCGGCAGTTGCACGGTCTGCGGGTCCTTGTGCACCCCGCCGACCAGATATTCGTAATGCAGATGAGGCCCGGTCGCGAGGCCCGTCATGCCCACGTAGCCGATGATCGCGCCCTGCTGAACCTGCGACCCCAGGCGTACGTTGGCGGCGAAACGCGATAGATGACCGTACAAGGTGGAGACGTCGTGGTCGTGCGACAGCACGAGCGCGTTGCCGTAACCGCCGCGGCGGCCCGCGAAGCTCACCCGTCCATCCCCCGCGGCGTGCACCGGCGTGCCGGTCGGCGCCGCATAGTCGGTGCCCATGTGGCCGCGGATGAGATTCAAAATGGGATGCAGCCGGTGCGGATTGAACACGGAACTCACACGGACGAAATCGACCGGGGTGCGTAGGAACGCCTTGCGCATCGGCTTGCCGTCGGGCGTGTAGTAACTGGCGGAGCCGTCTTGCGCGAGGAAACGCACGGCCCGGTAGACCTTGCCGTTGTTGACGAACTCGGCCGCCAGCACTTCGCCGTCGTGGACGTAGGCGCCGTTCCGGTAGACCTGCTCGTACTCCGCCGTAAACCGGTCCCCCGCCCGGATGCCTTGCGCAAAATCGACGTCCCACGCGAACACGCTGGCCAGCTTGAGGGCCACCGGGTCGGAGATGCCGGCCGTGGCCGCCGCCTGGAACAAGGACGAATGGATGGTCGCACGGGCCGTGCGCACCCGCACGTCGGTGGGATTGCTGACGATCTTCGCGGCGAAGCCGGCATCTTCACGAACCACCGTGAGCGTCTGGGTTTCGCTGACCTTGCGGGTCAGCTCCCGCACCGCCCCGGCGGCGTGCGTGACCTCGATCGAGTCTCCCGGCTTGAGGAAGTCCAGGCTTTGACGGATGCCGGGCAGGGTGCGAATAGCCGCCAGATCCGCACTGTCGAGCGCCATGCGGCGAAAGATGGCGTCCATCGTATCGTTGCGGCCGACGATCACCTGGATGGTGGCGGCGACGCCTGCCTGCTGGACGGACACCGGTGCGAGGGCAGGGTCCGTCGCGTTCGCGGGGCGGGAATCCACGCCCGCCACGGCCCCGGGGGCGGCGGCCCGGGCCGTGGCGGCTCCCGTGACGGAGCGCGGATAGACCAGCGGTGCGGGGCCGTCGAGGTCGGCGAGGGGTTTGTCGCGGGCGGCATGCCACAGAATGAGGCCGGCGCTCAGCACGGCGGCACAGGGGGCGACCCGGGTCATCAACGAACGATAGCGGCGGCCAAACTTGGCCGAATCGGTAAATTTACGGTGCACCCGGCACGCTCCTCACAGACAACGGACGAGGCTAGCCGCGGTTTCCCCGCAGGTCAATGCAAACGCACCAGAAAGTGACACGACCGCGCCGGCGGAGCGGCGGAGCGGCGGCGTGGTGGTGGCGGCGGCGCGGCGCGACGGACCCGCCCACGGTCGTTCCCCGGGCGGGTCGCGCACGGTACGATGAAG
>CAZZYJ010000096.1:0-11436 GCA_964658215.1 uncultured Steroidobacteraceae bacterium
GTGATATCGGTGACGGACGCGTTCATGCGGGTAGTGTACCGGGCACCCGGTCCCGCCGCTGTAACCGCCCGCGCGACCGCAGGCGCCGCGCGCGCTACCTGGCCCGGATTTAACTGGCCACCGAAACGCCGCGTCGGCTAAGCTCGGCGCCATGCTCACCGGCAACCGCCGTGCCGTCTAGCGCTCTCACCTCCACCTGGCCCCTCCTGCTCGGCATGGGCATCCTCATGCTCGGCGCCGGCCTGCAGAGCACGCTCCTCGCGCTGCGCGCGACCCTCGAAGGCTTCCCGCCGCCGGTGACGGGGCTGATCATGTCCTGCTACTACGTGGGATATCTGTTCGGCACGTCCATCGCGCCGCCCCTGGTGACCCGGGTGGGCCACATCCGTGTGTTCGCGGCGCTCGCCGCCGTCGCCTCCGCCGCCATCCTGCTGCAGGGCGCGTTCATCGAGCCGTTCTACTGGGCCGCCCTCCGCCTGCTCTCCGGCGTGTGCTTCGCCGGCATCTACGTCGTCGCCGAAAGCTGGCTGAACGACCGCGCGAGCAGCGCCAATCGCGGCCGGCTGTTCGCCGCCTACATGGGCGTCCTGTACGGCGGGCTCGGCGTGGCGCAGTTTCTGCTGATCTACTCGAACCCGCGCACCACCCTGCCGTTCATGCTGGTATCGGTGTTGATCTCGCTGGCGCTGGTGCCCATCGTCCTGTCCGCGCAGGCCGTGCCCGAGCGCGTCGCCGCCGGCAAGGTCCGCCTGCGCGAGCTGTACCGCAATTCCCCGCTCGGCGTCGCCGGCGTGATCGTGTCCGGCCTCATCTCCTCCACGATCTTCTCGATGGGCCCCGTGTACGCCCAGCTCAGTGGTCTGTCGACCGCCGGCATCGCAAGGTTCATGAGCGTGAGCATCCTCGCCGCCGTCCTCACCCAGTATCCGGTCGGCCGCCTGTCCGATAAAGTCGACCGTCGCACCGTCATCGCCGGCGTGTGTGCCCTGTCCACCGTGATCGCCGGCAGCCTGTGCGCGTTCCCGCAGTTTTTGCACGTAGTGCTGCTGCCGCTCACCGCCATGTTCAGCGGCCTGGTGCTGACGCTCTATTCGTTGTGCGTCTCCCACGTCAACGACAAGCTCGAGCCCGCCCAGATGGTCGCCGCCAGCAGCGCCCTGTTGCTGATGAACGGCACCGCCGCCGCCATCGCCCCCGTCGTCACCGGCAGCCTGCTCGCCTCGTTCGGCCCGCGCGCCTACTTCGCGTCCCTCGCCGCCCTCACCGGCGCCCTGCTGCTCTACGACCTCTGGCGCAAGACCCGGCGGCGTCCCGTGCCGGCGGCGCAGAAGACCCCGTTCATCGGCGCGGAACCGCGCGCCTGAACGGCCGGCTCAACGCTTGAGCGGCCCCTCCGCAACCCCCACCGGCAGCGACACCGACAGTTCGAGCACTTCGTGCCCGTCGTCGCGCCCGACGTTGATCTGCACCGCCGACGGGTCGATGTTGACGTAGCGATGGATGACCTCGAGGATCTCCCGGCGCAGCAGCGGCAGGTAGTCCGGGGCGCCGCGTTCGCCGCGCTCCTGCGCGACGATGATGCGCAGTCGTTTCTTCGCCATGTCGGCCGACGTGGAAGTCTTTCGAAACAGATCGAGTAAACCCATGTCAGCCTCCGAAGATGCGTGCGAAGAAGTTGCGCTTCGGTTCCTCCACGAAGCGCATCGGCACGGTCTCGCCCAGCAGACGCGCCACCGCGTCCTCGTAGGCGGCCGAGACGTCGCTCTCGGCGCTGAGAATGACGGGCACGCCCGCATTCGAGGCCGACAGCACGTCGGGGGACTCCGGAATGACGCCGAGAATGTCGAGGCCGAGGATCTCCTTGACGTCGGTCACGCTCAGCATCTCGCCGCTCGCCACACGGCGCGGGTTGTAGCGCGTGAGGAGCAGGTGTTCCGTCACCTTGCCGTTGCCCTGCTCGGCGCGCAGCGTCTTGCTCGACAGCAGGCCGAGGATGCGGTCCGAATCGCGCACCGAGGAGACTTCCGGGTTGACCACGACCACCGCCCGATCCGCGAAATACATCGCCAGATGCGCGCCCTTCTCGATGCCGGCAGGCGAGTCGCAAAGGATGAAATCGAAGCCTTCGGCGGCCAGTTCGTCGAGCACGCGGCGTACGCCTTCCTCCGTCAGCGCGTCCTTGTCGCGGGTCTGGGAAGCCGCGAGCAGGAACAGCGTCTCGATGCGCTTGTCCTTGATGAGCGCCTGCTTCAGGGTACAGTCCCCCTGGATGACGTTGACGAAATCGTAGACCACCCGCCGCTCGCAGCCCATGATGAGGTCGAGGTTGCGCAGCCCGATGTCGAAGTCGATCACCACGACGCGTTTCCCGCGACGCGCGAGCCCACAGGCGATGCTTGCGGACGTGGTGGTCTTGCCGACGCCACCTTTTCCCGACGTCACGACGATAATCTCAGTCAATGTTGAAATCTCCTATGCCAGATGAGAGGGCCGCCGAGTCCTGCCGGGAGCAGTTCAGCGACGACCGTAGGGGGCCCGCGGCGCGCCGCTCAGGCACCTATGGGCGCGCAGTGCAGGGCGTCGCCGTCCAGCCACACCTGCACGGGCTTGCCCGCGAGTTCGGCGGGCATGGTCTCGAAGATGCGGAACACGCCCGCGATGGAGACGAGTTCGGCGTGAAATTCCTGACAGAACACCCGCGCCGAGAGGTCGCCGCGCGCGCCGGCCATCGCCCGCCCGCGCAGCGAGCCGTAGATGTGCACGCACCCGTCGGCCATGACTTCCGCGCCGGCGGCCACGGCCGCGGTCACCACCAGGTCGCGGTGCCGCGCGTAGAGGCGTTGTCCGGAACGCACCATCTGCGTCTGCATCAGCGCGGGCACACCCGCCTCCGCGACGGCCGGCGGCAGCGCCACCGCGGCCGCGCCTGCCGCTGACACGACCACAGCGGCCACCGCGCCCGCCGGCGCCGCAGTCTCCATCGGCACCGCCCGGGGCGGCCCGCGAAAGCCCGCCAGCACCGGCAGGTCGACGGCGCCCGCAAGCGCCTCCACCCCGGCCGCGTCGCCGATCACGCCGATGGGCAGCATGCCGACGCGGCGTACCGCATCGATCACGGCGCGCAGCTCCGTCACCGTCGGCACCCGCTCGAGCGGAGTCACGTCCAGGCACACGCCGGTGCGCTTGAAGAAATGCGGCGCGGCGGCCACGCGACCGGACATCTCGTCCAGGATGGCGCCGGGATCCGTGGTGCGCAGCCTCACCTGCAGCAGACCCAGCTGGCCGTAGCGGATGTCGATGACCGGCTGCGGCGTACCGAACGCGTCGTTCAGAGGTGATTCCAGGTTCGTGCTCAATGGCTACTCGCAGGGGTCCGACCACACAAATTCGACGGCGCTTGAGCCCGCCGCGACTCGGACAGCAGTGTACCGATTACTGTCGCGGACTCAATGGAAAATGGGCCGCTTCAGGCGCCGATGACCCGCAGTACGAAGCCGGCGAGAGCCGCGCCGAGCAACGGCCCCACCACCGGCACCCACGCATACCCCCAATCCGAGCCACCCTTGCCGGCGATCGGCAGCAACGCATGCGCGGCGCGCGGGCCGAGATCGCGCGCCGGGTTCATCGCATAGCCCGTCGTCGCGCCGAGCGACAGCCCCACCGACCAGACGAGACAGCCGACCAGGAAGGGACTCACGCCGCCCGCGGCGCCCGTGGTCAGCACGAGCTTCGAGCCGATGGCGCCCACCACGATCACCAGCACGAAGGTCGCCACGAGCTCGCTGAACAGGTTCGAGCCGAAGGAACGCAGCGCCGGCGCCGTGCAGAACACCCCGAGCTTGGCGGCCCGATCCTCGGTGATGCGCCAGTGCGGCAGATAGAACAGCCACACCACCACCGCCGCCGCGAAGCCGCCCGCCATCTGCGCGCCGAGGTAGGGCAGGCACTTGGCGAAATCGCCGACCTTCACGGCGAGCGCGAGCGTGATGGCGGGATTCAGGTGAGCGTCGGCGCTGCCGAAGAGGTTGGCCGCGAAGATGCCACAGAGCACCGCGAAGCCCCAGGCCGTCGTGATGGTCAGCCATCCCGACCCCGTGGCCTTGGTGCCCTTGAGCAGGCACGCCGCGACCACCCCGTCGCCGAGCAGCATCATCACGAAGGTGCCCGCGAACTCCCCGAGCAACGGCCCGCGGATCACGCGCCCTCGCCCGCCACCGACGCCTCCACCGCCAGCCGTGTCGCCGCCGCGGCCTGCGCGCCCGGCGTCAGCAGATACTGCTGGGCGAGCACGGTGAAGCGCTCCACCTGCTCTGCGATCCACCGCTCGTCGCGGCCGAGCTCCGCCGCCAGGAGGCGCGCCACCCGCGGCGCGATGGCCGCCGCCGCGCGGGCGTCGAGCAACAGCGCGCGCGTGCGCCGCGCGAGCGCATCGTCGAGGTTTCGCGACATCTCGTGCCGCGCCGACCAGACGATCTCCGCGCCGATGGTCGGCAGGTCCGGATGGAGCCGCTCGGCCAGGGACGGGTCCTGCGCCGCGAGGTCGAGAATCGCCGCCGCGTCGCTGCCGTACACGCCGAGGGCGCCGAGTTCGGCGGGGCGCGGGTGATAGCCGTGGATCCTGAGGTCCGCCGTGACGCACGCCGCGTCGCCCAGGTCGCCGAGCGTGAGCGCGTGATCGACGCAGTCCTCCGCCATGTGACGGTAGGTGGTCCATTTGCCGCCGACCAGGGTCATCAGGCCCGATTCGTCGATGTGGAGGGTGTGGCCGCGCGACAGCGCGGACGTCTTGCCGACGCCGCCCCCCGGCGCGCTCACCAGCGGCCGGATGCCGACGTAGATGCTGAGCACGTCGGCGCGCGAGGGCGGCCTGGTGAGATATTCGCGCGCCGTCTCCAGCACGAACTCGATCTCCTCCTCGAGCGCCAGCGGTTCGTACGAAGGATGTTCGATGGCGGTGTCCGTGGTACCCACCAGCGTCCGGTCGTGCCACGGAATCGCGAACAACACCCGCCCGTCGCTGGTCCGCGGCACCATGATGGCGGCGTCGCCCTCGAGGAAGGACCGGTCGAGCACGAGATGGATGCCCTGGCTGGGGCTCACCATGGCCTCGGCACCGGGCTGCGCCAGCCGCCGCGTCGCGTCGGTGAAGATGCCGGTGGCGTTGACGACGACCCGGGCCCGCACCGTGTGACGCACCGCCGCCTCGCGATCCTCCACCACCACGCCGCAGACGAAGCCCGCCTCGTCCTTGAGGAAGTCCACCGCCTCGGCATAGTTCACCACCGTCGCCCCGTGATCCGCCGCCGTCGCGATCAGGTGCGTGAGCAGACGCGTATCGTCGAACTGCCCGTCGTGATAGAGCACGCCGCCGCGCAGGCCCTCGCGTTGAATGGTCGGCAGCCGCTGCAAGGTCTCGGCGAGCGACAGCACGCGCGACCGGCCGAAATTATATTTCCCCGCCAGCAGGTCGTACACCTTCATGCCGATGCCGTAGAACGGCGCCTCCCACCACGAATAATTCGGCACCACGAAGGGCAGATCGTGCACGATGTGCGGCGCATTGCGCAGCAGCAGGCCACGCTCCTTCAACGCCTCCATCACCAGCGAGATGTTGCCCTGTTCGAGGTAGCGCACCCCGCCGTGGACCAGTTTCGTCGAGCGGCTCGAGGTCCCCTTGCCGTAGTCCTCGCGCTCCACCAGCAGGACGTCGAGACCCCGCGAACTCGCGTCGACGGCCACCCCGGCACCGACCGCGCCGCCGCCGATCACCACGATGTCCCAGGGCTCCGCGCGGCGCTCGACGCGCAACATCATCTCGGCACGGTTCATGCGGCGTCCTCGTTCCAGCCCTTGGCGCGCTGCACGGCATCCCCCCACTTGCGGTACTGGCGGGTCGCCTTGCTGCGCTCCTGCTGCGGCGTGAACACCTGGCCCGCCGGACGCGTGCGCGCGATCTCCGCCACGTCGCTCCAGTAGCCCGTGGCGAGCCCCGCGAGATACGCCGCGCCCTGCGCCGTGGTCTCGAGAATGGCCGGACGCTCCACGGCAATGCCCAACACGTCGGCCTGGAACTGCATCAGGATGTCGCTCGCCGCCGCGCCGCCGTCGGCCTTGAGGCTCTTCGATACGGTGCCGGTGTCGTTTTGCATGGCGAGCAGCACGTCGCTCACCTGGAACGCGATGCTCTCGAGCGCGGCGCGCGCGATGTGGCCGATCTCGGTGTCGCGCTGCAGGCCAATCAGCATGCCGCTCGCGTACGGGTCCCAGTGCGGAGCACCCAACCCGGTGAACGCCGGCACCAGGATGACGTTGCCGGAGTCCGCCACCGCCGCCGCCACCTGCTCGATGTCCGGCGCCTTCGCGAAGAACTGCATCTTGTCGCGCAGCCACTGCACCACGGCGCCGCCGATGAACACGCTGCCCTCGAGCGCATATTCGGGCTTGCGGTCGACGCTGCACACCAGGGTCGTGATCAGCTTCTCCGCCGACAACGTGAACTTCTCACCGATGTTCTGCAGCAGGAAGCAGCCCGTGCCGTAGGTGTTCTTCGCATCGCCCACCTTCACGCAGAGCTGGCCGAACAGCGCCGCCTGCTGATCTCCCGCGATGCCCGCGATCTCGATCTCGCCCAACCCGAGCGTCGTGCTCACGCGCGAGATCTTCTCGCTCGACCACACCACCTCGGGCATCAGGCTGCGCGGGATCTTGAAGAGTTCGAGGAGGTCATCGTCCCAGGCATCCGCGACGATGTTGTAGAGCAGCGTGCGCGAGGCGTTGGTGCGGTCCGTGATGTGGCGCTTGCCGCTGGTGAGGTTCCAGATCAGCCAGCTGTCGACGGTGCCGAACGCGAGCCGGCCCTGCTCGGCGCGCGCCCGCGCGCCGTTCACGTTGTCCAGTATCCAGGCGATCTTGGTGGCCGAGAAATACGGATCGATCAGCAGCCCGGTCTTGCGGCGTATCTGCTCCTCGTTGCCGTCCTTCTGCAGCTGCGCGCACGCCTGCGCGGTGCGACGGTCCTGCCAGACGATGGCGTTGTACACCGGCGTGCCGGTGTCCCGGTCCCAGACGATGGTGGTCTCGCGTTGATTGGTGATGCCGAGCGCCACCACGTCGCGCGGACGGATGCGCGCGCGCGCCAGCACCTCCACCGCCGAATTGAGCTGGGTGGTGAGGATGTCGAGCGGGTCGTGTTCCACCCAGCCGGTCTTCGGGAAGTGCTGCGTGAACTCGTGCTGCGCCGTGCCTGCGATCCGGCCGTCGTGGTCGAAGAGCATGGCGCGTGAACTGGTCGTTCCCTGGTCGAGCGAAAGGACATATTTGTTCATCGGGGACCTTCGATGCTGGTTCTGTTGGCGGTGGAGAGTGAATGACCTGGCAAGAATACTCCGCCCTCCGGTCGGTTCCGCCCGGCACGCGGTTGCGGCGAAAGCGGGGGCGCCGGTGCTAGACTTCCGGAAAAAGGACACCCGACCATGGACTTCGAGCCGCAGCACGAACCTCTCGCCGCCCCCTTCTCCGCGCTCGCGAACCGGCTGCTCGGCAAGACCGAGACCGTGGCCTACATGGTGCTGGGCCTGCTGCTCGCGCTGGCCGCCCTGCTCGGCGTCGGCGACGCGGCGGTCACGCTCTGGCATGCCGCCTTCGGCCACGACAATGCAGAGCTGCTGGTGGGCGCCATCGGCCGGCTGCTGTTCGTGTTCATGATCGTGGAGATACTGCACACGGTACGGGTCTCGTTCCGGTCGGGCGAGATCATCTGCGAACCGTTCCTGATCGTCGGCCTGATCGCCTCCATCCGGCGCATGCTGGTGATCACCCTCGAATCGTCACAGGCCTACCAGCCGGGCCATTGGACCCCCGAGGCCCAGGTCCTGTTGAACTCGACCATGCTCGAGCTCGTCGTGCTGGGCTTTCTCATTCTGATCTTCGTCATTTCGATCTACCTGCTGCGACGGAGCAAGCAGCCTTGAGCGCTGCCCCCCACCGCGCCGCCCCGCGCCCGCCGTTAGTCCATCCGCCCTGTGGGCATCGTCTGACACCACCCGCAGCCGGCGCGGCCGTTCTCGGCGACAATGGCCGCGATCTCTCATAGGAATTATCCGAATGCATACATCAGAATCTCGTACACAGTCGCTGCGTCGTTTCACCACGGTCTTGGGCGCGAGCACGCTCCTGGTCGCAGGCTTGGCCGCGATCGCCCCGCCCGTCGTGGCGAAGGACAAATACAAAATAGACCCCGCCACCGGCACCAAGTACAAAGCCGACTCGGACATGAAGGAAGTGCTGACGGCCCTCGCCGGCCTCGGCGCCGCGCCCATCGAGAAGCTCACTCCCGCCCAAGCCCGCCAGCAACCGACGTTCGCCGACGCCGTGAACGTCGTGCTGAAACTTCGCGCCCTGCCCACCGATCCCACTAAGTTGGTGTCCGACGTGACCACGGTCCAGGCCACCATTCCCGGTCCGACCTTGGACACGCCGCTGACCGCGACCGTCTATACGCCGGTAGGGCCCGGCCCCTTCCCGGCGATCGTGTATTTCCACGGCGGCGGCTGGGTGCTTGGCAGCAGTGATGCGTACGACGCCGGCGCGCGTGCCCTTGCGAAACAGGCCGAAGCGGTGGTGATCTCCGTCAACTATCGCCTGGCGCCCGAGAACAAGTTCCCCGCCGCCTGGGACGACGCGCTCGCTGCGTACAAATGGACCGCCGCCAACGTCGCCACCTGGCGCGGCGATCCGCGCCGCCTGGCGCTGGCCGGCGAAAGCGCCGGCGGCAACCTGGCCCTGTCCACCGCCATTTCCGCCGTGACGGCGGGACTGCCGCGGCCGAAGGCCGTGGTCGCGATCTATCCCGTGACCCAGACCGGCATGGAGACGGAATCGTACATCGACAGCGCCAACGCGAAGCCGTTGAACAAGGCCATGATGGGCTGGTTCTTCGACCACACGCTGAGCTCGCCCGCCGACAAGAACGACCCGCGCCTGAACCTCATCCACGCGAAGCTCGCGACGCTGCCGCCCGTCACCCTGATCTCCGCGCAGATCGATCCGCTGCGCAGCGACAGTGCCATGCTCGAGGAAGCCTTGAAGCAGGCCGGCGTGCCCGTGATGCACAAGGAGTTCGAGGGCGTGACGCACGAGTTCTTCGGCGCCGCCGCCGTCCTGCCCGCCGCCAGGAAGGCGCAGTCCTTCGCCGCCGACCAGTTGAAGGAGGCGTTCAAGCAGTAAGTCGCCGCGGCGACGCGGTACGCGGAGCCGCCGGGCTCCGCTGCTTCGGTCAGCGGCCGTTCAACAAGCGCCGCATGGCCTCGAGTGGATTTTGCCCGTCGGCAGCGGCATCGGCGGACGGGGCCGGAGTCATTTTGGTGACCCGCGCGCGCTCCACCGCTCCTTGCAATGCCGCAATCAGTCGTGTCGACGCGGGCGTGGGATGACACCACCCTGGGCGCCGCTGGGAGGTCCCGGCTTTCGGTTTCATACCGCCGTAGACTATCGCGCCCGGTGAATTCGCCCCAGGACTTCTTTCACAAATGCAGCACGGCGTCCCCGACGTCGCCCGCCCCGGCCTCCTGCTCGCCCAGGAAACCCCCGCTCTGATGAGCCCACAGGCGCGCGTACAGGCCCCGGCGTTCGAGCAGTTCCGCATGCGAGCCCGACTCGATGACCCGCCCGGCATCGAGCACCAGCAGCCGGTCCATCATCACGATGGTCGAGAGCCGGTGCGCGATGGCCACCACCGTCTTGCCGCGCATCAGCACGCTCAAGGTCTCCTGGATGGCCGCCTCCACCTCCGAGTCGAGCGCGCTGGTCGCCTCGTCGAGCAGCAGGATCGGCGCATCCTTCAACATGACGCGCGCGATCGCGATCCGCTGCCGTTGTCCGCCCGAGAGTTTCACCCCGCGTTCGCCGACGTGCGCCGCGTAGCCACGGCGGCCGTGGGCGTCGGTGAGCGAGTCGATGAACTCCTCCGCCTTCGCCCGGCGCGCGGCCGTGTGCAGATCTTCCTCGGAGGCCCCGGGCCGCCCGTAGAGGATGTTGTCGCGGATCGAGCGGTGCAGGAGCGAGGTGTCCTGCGTTACCATGCCGATCTGGTGCCGCAGACTCTCCTGCGTGGCACCGGCGATGTCCTGGCCGTCGATGAGTATCCGTCCCGCCTCCAGATCGTAGAAGCGCAGCAGCAGGTTCACCACCGTCGACTTGCCCGCCCCCGAGCGACCCACCAGCCCGATGCGCTCGCCCGGTTGGATGACCAGCGACAGATCGTCGATGACGCGTTTTTCCCCGCCGTAGTGAAAGCGCACGTGCTCGAAGCGCACCTCGCCGCGCGTGACGCGCAGCGGCTGCGCCTGCGGGGCGTCGGTCACCGCCGAGCCGCGCGCGAAGGTCCGGATGCCGTCCTGCACCGTGCCGACGTTCTCGAACAAGGTGGCGAGTTCCCACATGATCCAATGCGAGATGCCGTTCAGCCGCAGCGCCAGCGCCGTGGCCGCCGCCACTGCGCCGATCCCAACCCGCTGCCGCGCCCACGACTCGATGGCGACGGCCGCCGTGCCGCCGATCAACGCCATGCTCAAGGTATGGTTGACGATCTCGAAGCCGCTGACCAGCCGCGTCTGCCCGCGCGCCGTCACCAGGAATTCGCTCATCGCCGCCCGCGCGAAATCCGCCTCACGCCGGCCGTGCGAGAACAGCTTGACCGTCGAGATGTTCGTGTACGCATCGGTGATCCGCCCCGTCATCAACGAGCGCGCATCGGCCTGCGCCGCGGCGATCTTCCCCAGGCGCGGCACGAAGTAGACCAGCGCCACCGCGTAGCCCGCCATCCACGCCAGATACGGCATCAACAACCACCAGTCGAAACCCGCCACCACCGCCGCCACCGTGATGAAGTACACCACCACGTACACCAGGATGTCCGCCACCGTGGTCCAGGTGTCGCGCACCGCGAGCGCCGTCTGCATCACCTTCGCCGCGATGCGCCCCGCGAACTCGTCCTGGAAGAAACTGAGCGACTGGTCGAGCATGCGCCGGTGGAAGATCCAGCGCAGCCGCATCGGAAAGGATGGTTGGATCGATTGATACTTGAGCCACGCCTGCAGCGCGATGACGAGCGGGCTCGCCACCAGGATCACCCCCAGCCACAGCAGATGCGTACGCTGGTCCGCGAAGAACCGCGCCGGACCCGAGGCCCCCAGCCAGTCGATCAAACGCCCCAGCATCGAGAACAACAACGCCTCGAAGACGCCGATGGCCGCCGTCAAGAGCGTCATCCAGAGCAGGTAGGGCCGCACGCCCAGGGAGCATTTCCACAGGAATGCGAAAAACCCCTGCGGCATCGCCTTCGGGATGGCGTCCGGAAACGGATTTACCCGTCCTTCGAACCAGGCAAGCATGCAGACCTCGGGTGGGCGGATTTTTCAATGATAGCGGTTGTGACCC
>CAZZYJ010000097.1:0-10436 GCA_964658215.1 uncultured Steroidobacteraceae bacterium
CGTGGTGTATCCGGCGGTGGATGCGCTGCCCGCCAGCCTCTCGCGACGCTGGGTCACCGACATCCTGCGCGGCCAGCTCAACTTCCACGGCTGCGTGTTCGCGGACGATCTGAGCATGGCCGGTGCGGCCGCGTTCGGCGACGTGCTCGAACGCGCGCGGCTCGCCGACGCCGCCGGCTGCGACGTCCTGCCCATCTGCAACGACCGCCCTGCCGTGCAGACGGTGCTGGACCATTTCGAACCCGCGGCCGGCGCCTCCGCCGCGTCGCAGGCCCGTCTCGTGCGCATGCGTGCGCGTGGCGTGCCGCCCGCCGGGCTCGAAGGTCAGCCGCGCTGGCAGGAGACGGCGGCGCGCATCGCGCGGCTCTCCGCCACGCCGCCCCTGGTCCTCACCGAGGGTCAGCCATGACCGGCGCCGTCGACACGGACCTGTATCGACGGCTCCTGGAAAGTTCGCCCGACGGAATGGTGTTGGTGGACGCGCAGGCCGAGGATTGGCCGGTGCTGTACGTCAATCCGGGGTTCGAATCGCTCACCGGCTATGCCGCCGCCGATCTGCTCGGCAAGAATCTGCGGCTGTTGCAGGGCGAGGACCGCGAGCAGGATTCGCGTCACCGGCTGCGCGATGCGCTGGGACGCGGCGAATCCTGCCGCGTGCTGCTGCGCAACCTGCGCAAGGACGGCACCGCCTTCTGGAACGAGCTCACCGTGGTGCCGCTGCGCGACGCGCAGGGCACCATCACCCACTTCGCGGGTCATCATCGCGACGCCGGGGAGCGCCTGCGCATCGATCCGAAGCTCGTGCGCGACGCCGGGGTCGCCACCGCGCCCGCCGCCCCGGCGGGCCCGCGTGACGACCGCTTGACGGGGCTGTTCACGCTGCCCTATCTCGAGGATCTGCTGAAGCGCGACTGGGCCATCGCGCAGCGCGAGAAACGCAGCATCGGCATGTTCGCCGTCGACATCGACGCCCTGGATTTGTACAACGCGACGTTCGGCCGGCAGGCGGGCGACATCACCATCCGGCGCGTGGCGCATTGCGTGTCCGGGTGCATGCGCCGTTCGAGCGACGTGGTGGCCCGCATCGACGGCGGCAGCCTGGTCGCCTTCGCGCCCGGCCTGACGGACGAGCAGGCGATGCACCTGGGGCGGCTGATGGCCGAGCGGGTACGCGAGCTGCGCATCCATCATCCGCGCTCCGCGGTGCTGCGCTACGTGAGCGTGAGCGTGGGCGTTGCCACAGCGGTGCCGGAAGCGGGCACCACCGCGGCGCAACTGCTCGACAGGTCGCAGTCCCAGCTCAAGCAGGCCAAAGAGGCCGGGCGCAACCAGGCCGCCTGACGCCCGTCGCCGCGGCCGTTCCGCGGCCGCAGTTCCCCCCGGCCGCCGTTCCCGCCGCCGTCGCCGGCCACCTGTGACGTGCCGCTCGATGTCGGGCCGCGCAGCCGTGACGCGCGTCGGAATCCGCACGTTTCGCCGCGGATCATCGTCACGAATTTCGACTGTTGCACGGCAGCGGCGGTGGCTTTGCGTTACGAAGGGTGCCATGAGGGTCCGCACCAAGATGCTGTCGCTGTTCGCGCTCCTGTTCGCGGTGTTGTCGGTGCTCGAAATCGCCATCCAGGGCCAGGTGCTCATGCCGAGCTTCGTGGCGCTCGAGCGCGACGGCGCGCGCACCTCGATGAAACGCATCGAACATGCCCTGCAGACCCGCTTCGACGGCCTGGCGCTGACGGCGGCCGACTGGGGCAACTGGGATGACGTCTACCAGTTCGTCCGTGCTCCCACCGCGCGCTTCCTGACGGCCAACATCACGCCCTTCGCCATGAAACAGCTCCAGGTCACCGTGCTCATGATCGCGGATCTGCAGGGCAACCTCTTGCTCGCCGATGCCCGCGACGTGGCGTCCGGCAAGCCGCTCGTTTTCCAGATGACCACCCGCACGACGCTGCCCGCCGATTTTCCCTGGCGTCGTCATCTTGCCGACGGCCGGCCGGCGCAGGGTCTGCTCGGGACCGAGCATGGCGTCCTGATGCTGGCCACGGCACCCATCCTGGACGGCAGCGGCACCGGCCAGGCGATCGGCATGGTCATCATGGGACGGCTGCTCGACACGCAGGTTCTCGCCGACCTCGCCGCGCAGGCGCAGGCCACCGTCTCGATGACGCCGAGCGCGCGCGCCGGCGGGGCTGAACAGGTGGCCGATACCGACGGCGTCACGCGTCTGCGGCGTTCGTTCGACGACGTCTACGGCCGGCCCCTCGTCGAACTGCACGTCGACGTGGCGCACGACATCACCGGGTTCGGTCAGCGGGTGGTGAGGTATGCGTCGGTGTATCTCCTCGGTGCCGGCATCGCCGCGCTGTTGCTGGCGATGGCCCTGCTCAACCGCATCGTGCTCGAGCCGCTGGCGCGCGTGACGCGTCACGCCGTGGCCCTCGGCGACGGCGCGGACCTGACGGCGCGGCTGAATCTGCCGGGTGACGATGAGGTCGCGACGCTGGCGCGCGAGTTCGACCGCATGGTCGGCCGCCTCGAGGCAACCCGGCGCGAGCTGGTGGACCGCTCCTTTCACGCCGGCTTCGCCGAGCTGGCCAGGGGCGTGTTGCACAATCTCGGCAACGCCATGACGCCGCTCGCGGTGCGCCTGAGCAGGCTGGGCGGGCGGCTGCGCCAGGCGCCCGTCGGCGACCTGGAACGCGCCTTCGGCGAACTGACCCGCGAGCCCGCAGGCTCCGCCCGCCACGCCGATCTCGAGGAGTTCGTCCGTCTGGGCTGCCGCGAGCTGTGCGGTACGGTGCAGGGCGTGCAGGCCGATTTCGAGGTGATTCAACGGCAGACGACGGCGCTGCAGGCTGCATTGGGCGAGCTGCTGCGTTCAGCGCACAACGAGCAGGTGGTCGAAGCCGTGCGCCTCCCGGAACTGATCTCGCAGACCCTGGACCTCGTGCCGGACGAATGTCGCCGCCGTCTGGCCGTCGAGGCCGACGAATCGTTGCACGGCGTCGGCGTGGTGCGGGTGGCACGCACCGTGCTCCGGCAGGTGCTGCAGAACTTCGTCATCAATGCCGCCGAGTCGGTGCGCGATGCGGGCCGCGAGCGGGGCGTGTTGCGGGTGGCGGCGGCAATCGTGCTCGACGACGGCGGGAAGCGGCTGCATCTGCGTTGCGAGGACGACGGCGTCGGCATCGCAGCGGAGGACCTGCCGCGGGTCTTCGAGCAGGGTTTCTCGACCAAGTCGCGCGAGACGAATTACGGCATCGGTCTGCATTGGTGTGCCAACGCGATCGCCGCCCTAGGCGGCACCATCTGGGCGGTCAGCGCCGGGCGCGACCAGGGTGCCGTGCTGCATCTGACGCTGCCCCTCGGCGGGAGCTGCCCATGACCGGGGAGCGTGCGCCGGAAGACCGACCCGCAACCGTGCGGGTGCTGGTGGCCGACGACGAACCGGCGGTGCGCGAGGCCTACCGCCAGATCCTGCTGGAGGACAACACGGCGCAGCCCGCGGCGGAATTCAGCGCGCTGCGGGACCGTCTGTTCAAGGCACCCGTCGGGCGGAGCGGCGGAAAACCGTCCCGCGCCACCGTGTTTCGAGCGAATTTCTGCGCGGGCGCCGAGGCCGCCGTGGCGTCGGTGACCGAGGGGTTGCGCGCCGGCGACGCCTTCGCCGTGGTATTCCTGGACGTGCGCATGCCGCCCGGGCCGGACGGGGTGTGGGCCGCGGCGCGCATTCGCGAGCTCGATCCTGCCGTGGAAATCGTCATCTGCACGGCGTACTCGGACGTCGATCCGGGCGACGTCGGCGGACGGGTGCCGCCGGAGGAGAAGCTGTCGTATCTGCAGAAGCCGTTTCACCCCCACGAAATCCGCCAGATGACTCTCACGCTGGCGAGCAAGTGGCGCGCCGAGCATCGTATCGCCAGACTCGCCCGTTTCGACACGTTGACCGGGCTGCCCAACCGGGCCGAGTCGCGCAGCGCCCTGGCCAGCGCCCTGGCGACGGCGACACTGCAGGATCGCACGCTCGCGTTGCTCTCGGTCGACCTGGACAACTTCAAGCGGGTGAACGACACCCTCGGCCATGCGGCGGGTGATGAGCTCCTCTGCGAAGTCGCGGCGCGGCTGCGGCTCGCGACCGCCCGCGACGACCTGGGTGGCGCCGGGCAGGACGCGGCGGCGACACCCCACCGGGTCGCGCGGCTGGGCGGCGACGAATTCATCGTCGTGCTCCCCCACGTGCGCAGCGGCGAGGATGCTGCGGCGACGGCGGCGCGGCTGATCGCCGAGATTCAACGGCCGATCAAGCTCGGCTCGAGCACGGTCGTCGTGACGCCCAGCATCGGGATCGCGATCTGTCCCGCGGGCGGTCTCGACGCCGACGAGCTGCTGCGCAATGCGGACCTCGCCCTGTACGCCGCGAAGCGCAGGGGCCCGGGGTCCTACTCGTTCTTCGATGCCTCCCTGAACGCGGCGGCGCGGCACCGCTTCACGCTGGAAGGCGAACTGCGCGGCGCGCTCGCCCGCAACGAGTTCGCGCTGCACTATCAACCGCAGTTCGACGTGAGCACGGGCGACATCTCCGGCATGGAGGCGCTCCTGCGGTGGACCCATCCGACGTTGGGGATGGTGACGCCGGCGGAATTCATCCCCGTGGCGGAGGCGACGGGGCTCATCCTGCCCATCGGCGAATGGGTGCTGCGCACCGCCTGCCGGCAGGCCCGCGCATGGCGGGACGAGGGTCTCGGCGTCGCACGCATGGCCGTGAACGTTTCCGGCCAGCAGTTCGCACTGCCGGGCTTCGTGGCCGTGGTCGCCGGCATCCTCGAGGAAGCGGGCATCGCCCCCGCGTTGCTGGAGCTCGAGATCACCGAGTCGGTGGTGGTCAACGACGAAGCCCGGGCGGAACTCGCGCTGCGCCACCTCAAGGATCTGGGGGTGCAGCTCGCCATCGACGACTTCGGGACCGGGTACTCGAGCTTCGGCCGTCTGCGGAATTTCGCGGTGGACCGCCTGAAGATAGACCGTTCCTTCATCGCCCGTCTGATCGACTGCAGCGACGACCGGGCGATCGCCGCCGCCATCATCGAGATGTCGCGGTCGCTGCGCATCAAGGTGACCGCGGAAGGCGTCGAAAGCATATCGCAGCTCCTGTTTCTGCAGGAGCACCACTGCCAGGAGGCCCAGGGTTTCCTGTTCAGCCGGGCGTTGCCGGCGGGCGAGGCGCAGGCATTGCTGCGCCGCGCGGCAGCGGTGGACGGCTCGCGGACGCAGCGCCTGCGGACGCTGATGGCCTGAAGTCGGCACCCGCCTACGGCGGATCCCGCCCGCGGCAGGTGGTCGCGCCTGCCCCGGCCTCCTACCCTTAGATATTAACTACGGGGGAGGACCCGCCATGCCCAACCGCGATGCCGACGATACGCAAGACGCGCCGGAAAAATACGACCACAGCGATCATCCCACCACGCATGCGAAGGACGACGACCTATCGCCGCCGAGCAACGCGAAGCGGGACGACCACGTCGACGAGCGCGCCGGGCGCCGGCACACGCCGCCCCAGCCCGGCACGCCGGGCCCGGGTTCGGCGGCCTCCGACGCGGTGGACTCCGCCCCGGGCGTTCATCGCGTCGATGCCGGCGGCGGCGGCGCCCGCTAGCCGACCGGCTGCGGTCGCGACGAGCGCGGCAACCCATGTATCATCCGTCGACCACCGCCTTCTGCGGCTGACAGCAATTCTCAAGGAGTTTTCTATGGCGACTGCACCTGCGACACCCGCTCAATTCACCCTACCGCCGCTGCCGTGGGCGGAAAACGCGCTGGATCCGGTCATTTCGGCGAAGACCATCAGCTTTCACTACGGCAAGCACCACAAGACGTACGTCGACAATCTCAACAAGTTCGCCGCCGGCACGGAATACGCGGAAATGTCGCTGGAAAAAATCGTCGCCGCGACCGCGGGCAAGTCGGACAAGGCGTCGCTCTTCAACAACGCCGCGCAGGTCTGGAATCACACGTTTTATTGGAATTGTCTGCGGCCGAACGGCGGCGGCGAACCGCCGGCCGCCTTCAAGCAGAAGATCGACGCCGCGTTCGGCAGTGTCGACGCCTGCAAGAAGGAACTCTCGGCCGCCGCGGTCGCGCAGTTCGGCAGCGGCTGGGCCTGGCTGGCCGCCGACGGCGACACACTGAAGATCGTCAAGACCGGCAATGCGGAGAACCCGCTGACGCAGGGCCTGAAGCCGCTGCTCACCATCGACGTCTGGGAGCACGCCTATTACCTGGACTATCAGAACAAGCGCGTGGATCACGTCAACGCCGTCCTGGACAAGTTGATCAATTGGGAGTTCGCAGCGCAAAACGCCGGCTGAAACGCCGGTCGGGATGTGGGACATGCGGCTTGGGCGATTCAGCGCTTGTCCTACATTCTTTTGCCTCCGCCCCCATTAACGTAGCGCGCTGATTCATTGCGTTTGAAGGACATGTTATGAAATTGTTTTCCCGTATTCTAGGAACGTTTGCCGCACTCGTCGTGCTTTCCGGACCCGCCATGGCGAGCAAGTATTCCGACACCATCACCTTGTTCAAGAATGCCGGCGAGAGCGCCTCGTTTTTCGACAAGAGCTATGCCTATGCGGTGTTTCCGACCATCGGTGAAGGTGCCCTGGGTGTCGGCGGCGCACTCGGCAGCGGCCATGTCTACGTGCACGGCAAGTGGGTCGGCGACGTCAAGATGGCGCAGATCAGCCTCGGCTTCCAGGCCGGCGGCAAGGCGTTCAGCCAGATCATCTTCTTCGAAGACGAGCGTTCCTTGAAGGAATTCGAATCGGGATCGTTCGAGTTCGGCGCCGACGCGAGCGTCGTTGCGATCACGGCGGGGGCCCATGCCAGCGCCGGAACCACCGGTGCGGACGCCGGGGCGAGCGGCGGCATGAAGGACGCCACCACGCGCGGCCAGTACCAGAAGGGCATGGCGGTGTTCACCATTGCCAAGGGCGGCGCCATGTTCCAGGTCTCGGTGGCCGGGCAGAAGTTCACCTACAAAAATCGCGGCGAAGAATAGTCGCATCGGGCTGAGGAGACCTCATGAAGAACTTGGTATTGACGGGTATGTTGTTGGCGGGTTCGCTGTCTCTGCCGCTGGTCATGGCCGACACGGTGGATGCCGATGCGGCGACGGCAGGTAATTTCGTCAAGAACTCGGTGATCACCACCAAGGTCAAGAGCAAGTTGGCGGCGAAGCACATGTCCACGCTGACCGACGTGAAAGTGGACACCGACGCGCATGGCGTCGTGTTCCTGAGCGGCACCGCTCCGACCAAGGACGCCAGCGATCTCGCCGGCATGATCGCCAAAGATACCGACGGCGTCACCTCGGTGCACAACAAGATCGTGGTTGCTCCGTAGGCCATTGTCTTTCGATGTCGATGCGAAGCGCCCCGGATCTCCCGGGGCGTTTTGTTTTTGACGACGGTTCAGTGTGGCATTGGTTTTTCACAGGCTTCAGGAGTCGACATGGCGGGTTCTCTTTACGATTTTTCCATTCCGGTGCTGGTCCGCGGTCTGACCAATCTCTCGGCGATTTTGGACAAGGCGGCGGCGCATGCCGTTGCCAGGAAGTACGAGCCGGCGATTCTCGCCCAGGCGCGGCTCTTTCCCGACATGCATCCCCTGATCAGACAGGTGCAGATCGCCTGCGATACGGCCAAAGGTGCCGCGGGGCGCCTGGCGGGAATAGAAATACCCCGCCATGACGACACCGAAACCACGTTCGCGGAACTGAAGTCTCGCATCGTCAAGACGATCGAGTTCGTGAAAAGCGTCACCGCGGTGCAGGTGGAGCAGGCGTCCTCCCGGACCATCGAGCTCAAGTTCCCCAACGGCGCCTGGAAGTTCACCGCGACGGCCTATCTCGCCGACTTCGTGCTGCCGAATTTCTACTTTCACGAAAGCATGGTTTATGCGCTGCTGCGCATGAACGGGGTCGAGCTCGGCAAGAGCGATTATCTGGGCGCCATCCAATAACGCCGGGCGCCTTCTCTGCCCGGCGGTCCGTCCTCAGGCCAGCAGTTCGACCAACATCTCGATGCGGGTGAACAGCAGTTCTTCGGTGCGGGCGTCATGGCTGAATTTGAGCTTCAGGGGCCCGTCCATCTTGTAGTCCTTGGGGCGTCCTTGGATGAGCTTGAGCACACGTTTGGCGTCCACGTTGTTGTCCGCCTCGAACAACACGTAACCGCTGGTGGCCCCCGCATTGATTTTGCGGATGCCGAGTTCGGCGGCGCGCAACTTGATCCGGGTGGCGCGAAACAGGGACTGCGCATGCTGGGGCATGGGTCCGAAGCGATCGATGATCTCGACTTTCAACTCGTCGAGTTCTTCGCGTGTGGCCGTACTGGCGATGCGTTTGTAGAGCACCAGTCGTAGATGCACGTCCGGAACGTAGTCCTCGGGAATCAGGACCGGCAGATGCAGCTCGACCTCGGGTCCCGCGTCCAGGGGCTTCTCCAGATCCGTCTCCGTGCCCGATTTGAGCGCGGCCACCGCACGCTCGAGCAGTTCCATGTACAGGTTGTAGCCGATCTCCTCGATCTGCCCGCTCTGCTCGTCGCCGAGCAGCTCGCCGGCACCGCGTATCTCCAGATCATGGGTGGCCAGCGTGAAACCGGCGCCCAGTTCGTCCAGCGATTCGAGCGCCTCCAGCCGTTTGACGGCATCGGCGGTCATGGCCTTGCGCGCCGGTGTGATCAAATAGGCGTAGGCGCGGTGGTGTGAGCGGCCGACGCGACCGCGCAATTGGTGGATCTGGGCGAGACCGAAGCGGTCGGCCCGGTCGATGATGATGGTATTGGCGGTGGGCACGTCGATGCCGCTCTCGATGATGGTGGTGCAGACCAGGACGTTGAACCGACGATGGTAGAAGTCGAGCATGAGCTGCTCCAGCTCCCGCTCGCGCATCTGACCGTGTCCCACCGCGACGATGGCCTCGGGGACCAGCTCACGCAGTGCCTGGGCGGTCTTCTCGATGGTCTCGATGGTGTTGTGGACGTAGTAGATCTGGCCGCCACGGCGGATCTCGCGCATGGCGGCTTCGCGCACCACGGTTTCATTCCATTCCAGCACGAAGGTCTTCACGGCCAGCCGTTCCGCGGGCGGCGTCGTGATCAACGAAAGATCCCGCAGTCCGCCCATCGCCATGTTCAACGTGCGCGGGATGGGGGTGGCCGTCAGGGTGAGGACGTCGACTTCGGTGCGCAGGGCCTTGAGCTTCTCCTTGTCGCGGACGCCGAAACGATGTTCTTCGTCGATGACCACGAGGCCCAGATCCTTGAAGTGGATCTTGCCCTGCAGAAGCCGCTGGGTCGCGATCACGATGTCGACCGCGCCGGCCGCGACTCCGGCGATCACCGCCGCCGCCTCCTTGTTGGTCCGAAAGCGCGACAAGCTTTCGACCCGTACGGGCCAGTCCGCGAATCGATCGGTGAACGTCGTGAAATGTTGCTGGGCCAGCAGCGTGGTGGGCACCAGCACGGCCACCTGTTTGCCGGCCTGCACGGCGACGAACACGGCGCGCAGCGCCACCTCCGTCTTGCCGAAGCCCACGTCGCCGCAGATCACGCGGTCCATGGGCTTCGCGGCCTTGAGGTCCGCGATCACCTGGTCGATGGCGGCCGCCTGATCGGCCGTCTCCTCGAAGCGGAAGCCGGCCTGGAACGCACGATACTCGGCGTCTCCCGCGATCATGCGGGTTCCCTGCCGGGCGGCGCGGCGCGAATACAGGTCGAGCAGCTCCGCGGCGACGTCGCGTATGCGTTGCGCCGCCTTGCGGCGGGCCTTCTGCCACTGCTCGCCACCCAGCTTGTGCAGGGGCGCGGTCTCCGCCGGCGCGCCCGTGTAGCGGGACACCAGGTGCAGCGCCTGCACCGGCACGTACAGCTTGTCGCCGTCGGCGTATTCCAGCACCAGGAATTCGCCGGTGTAACCGGCGACGTCCATGGTCTGCAGGCCCACGTAGCGCCCGACGCCGTACGATTCGTGGACCACGGGAGCGCCGATGCGCAGGTCGGACAGTTCCTTGAGAATCTTGGCCGGATCCCGCTCGGCGCGCCGGCGGCGGCGCTCCTGGCGCGCGCGGTCGCCGAACAGCTGCGCCTCGGTGAGTATTTCGAGCGCCGGTGCCTCGAGCCGCAGGCCGGATACGGCGGGGGACACGGTCACGCCGAGCTTGAGAGGGCTGCCGAGGAAGGCTGCGAAGGAGTCGAACACCTTCGCCTGGATGCCGCGCCCGCGCAAGAGGTCGAGCAGCAGTTCCCGGCGGCCCGCCGACTCCGCCGCGATGAGCACGCGCGCCGTGCTCGCCGACAGATGCGCGACGAGTTCCGCCGCGGGTTGCTCGGCGCGTGCGTCGATGCGCACCGCCGCCGGCGCGGTGCTCGAGAAAT